>NC_017094.1:319942-639884 GCF_000284315.1 Leptospirillum ferrooxidans C2-3
AGAAAAAAAATGGCTGATCGTTTCATCGGCGACCTAGCTGTTCTGGATCCGGAACCGGAAGTTTAGCTGGAACTGCCCTTCGACAGGGTTCCCCTTGTATGTGGCAGGGGCAAACTTCAAGGTTTTCAGGATCCCCAGGGAGACGTGGTTGATGTCGTCATAGACGGACGGTATGAGCAGCTTGTAATGGGAGATGGCTCCTTTGGGATCGACCCAGACTTCGATGACGACATCGCCTTCTTCATCGGAATCTTTCATCTTCTGGGTGTAGAAATTGGAGGTGTCGACCTTCGTCAAAAGCTGAGGAGAAATAAAGTCCGAAGGTGTGCCCTTCGCCGGCGCCGCGGATCCCCATCCCAAAGAGACCTCGTTTCCGACAGAGGCCACCAGCTGATTTTCCGATGTGGCATTTGCGGCTGGAAGAACGGGAGGTGTGGCCTTCGGTTGGGGGTGGACCCTCCGGACCACTTTTTTGATCTGGTGGGGAACCGGTTTCGGGGGAGTCGGTTTGGCGATCGGTTTTGGTGGAGCGGGAGGATGGGTCAGTGTGATCCGGATTGGTTCCGTCTTTTTATCGGGGATCTCGACGGAAGGAGTCACATGGATGGCGAGCAAAAGCCCTCCTTCCATCAGGATGACAAGAAAGAGGAGTCCATAGAGTCTGAGTGTCGGATTTTCAAGATAGTCTGAAAAAGCGGACTGTTTCGTTCCGGAAAGGGTACTCATTGTTCTTGTGTCCTGATGGAGAGATTGTCAAAACCCAATGTGTTGCAGAGATTCATGACACTGACCAGGGCCTGGAGATGGGAGTCCTTGTCTCCGCTGATAATGATCTGCTCCTTGACCGATGGATCTTTGGCGATGGCTGCGAGATCGCTTTTCAGCTGGTCTTTTGTCACAGGTGTCTTGTCGAGATAAAGCGCGCCGTTCTCCGTGATGGAAATATTCAGCGTCTTGATCTCTTTTTTGATGGGCTGGGTTGCCGCCTTGGGGAGATTGAGCGTAACTCCATTCAGTTTGATCAAAGAGATGGAGATGAAGATGAATACGACGAGCAGAAAGAACATGATATCAATCATCGGTATCAGTTCGATCCTGGCGCGTTCTTCTTCGGGATGGTCCGAAAAGAGTCTCATGAGGTGCTCCTGGTGAAAAAGTGAATGTTCCCGGAACGGTTGATTGTTACATCCCGATGAAAAACGATTTTCATCGGGATCAGGTGTCTGCGTTTATTTGGCAACGGTGGCCGCTCTCGAGATGGTTGAGGGACTTCTCTCTGCGGATAATGTCTGCATGCGTTCTCCGGAAGGAACCAGCCTCAGCCTGTCCTGAAGAAGAAACAGGAGTCGGGCAGACGATTCGATGGAATTCCGGATTTCCCGGATCATGGTGTTCAACAGGTTGTAGAACCCCAGAGAAACGATTGCGATGACCAGTCCGGTGGCGGTTGCGATCAAGGCTTCTGCAACTCCGCCGGTGATCTGGGCAGGTTTTCCGAGGCCGGAGACAGACATCACGTGAAAAGAGCCGATGATGCCCATGATGGTTCCCAAAAGACCGAGAAGGGGCGCCATGGTAATGGTGGTGTCCAGAAGCCACATTCTCTGCTTGAGTCCTTTTTCTTCGATCAGGGCTTCGGCTTCGACCAGGTGCTCGAGGTCGCCTGAGGCTGTTTTGTGATCGAGGAAAAGTGCCAGGATCTTGCCGAGGATGAGGTGTGCTCTCTGCGCTTCTTCCAGAAGTCTTCTGATCTCGACGATTTCTGATTCTCCCTTGCTGCCTTTTCTGAGAACCGAAAGGATCCTCTCTGTTCCAGTTTTTTCCCGGTTGAGATAAAAGAAACGTTCGATGATGACGGCAATGGCGATGGCGGACATGGGGATCAAGAGGTACATGATGGGTCCGCCCCTTAAGAGGTAATTGAGTGCATCCATGGTCTGGCTCCTTTTGAGATGTGTGTTTGTTCTTTCGAAGTAGTCTTAATCATTCCCACTTGGATTGTTTCATGCCAATGTGACCCCAAGGTAAAAATTTGATGAACGGCCTGTCACAGAGAATTGGGAGGGGGGAAATTTGGTTTAAGAAATCCAGGAAAGTGAATGAAGATGAAGAGATAAAAAAGGAGGTGGCTTTTGATGGGCCACCTCCTTGAAATTACAGGTGCTGTAGGGTCCTAGAAGGTAACGGTGACACCTCCGAAAACGTTGATCGGTTCACCCGGGTAGACAAACAGTGTATCGACATTGTTATTGCCTGTCAGAAATGCCGGGTTATAGTAATTTGTGTTCAAGAGATTGAATGCGTTGAAAAACAACTGGGCGCTCTTGTACCAGCTTGTTGTGGGAAGATCGTAGGCCAGAATAAGGTTGGTCACGAAATATCCCGGAGAATTGGCTTGGCAATTACAGTTGCCACTAACGCCGCCACCGGTATCGATGACATTCATGTTACCGGTATAGCGTTCATTGATCGTGGCATGCCATGGTCCTGCTGCATAGTTCAGATCAAGATTGGCCAATTGATTGGGGACAAAGGGAAGTCTGTCTCCGGTATTGCTGTAAGATCCGAATGACGCACTTAAAAATGTTGCGTTTGTAACGGTGTAGTTTCCGTCGACAGAAAATCCGTCTCCGATGACATATTTGAATTCTGCTTCAATTCCTTCCATCTGGGCGGTATTGGCCTGAACGGGAACAACATTCGGAACATTGTTGACGGTGACCAGGGATGTCAGAAGCATGTTCGAGATATAGTCAGAGTATCCGTCGATGGCGATGAAACCCTTTGTTCCTGTATAACGGGCACCCATCTGGTAATCATTGATAATTTCCGGTTGCACATTCAATTGCTGCTGTCCCGGTGCGAGTCCCGACCAGAACTGAATGGCTGGGGTGGAATAGGACTGTCCCGCACTTGCATAAAGTTTCAATTCTTTAATGGGGTAGTAGTCAATTCCCACATGCGGAAGAAAAACGTCGAAGTTTTGACCAGCGGTGATTCCTCCTTCTCCGTGTCCCTGGCTTGTGATGTAGGCCAGATTGGCTCCAGTCAAGTGTTCGGAATACTGCTCTCCGACCTCCATGGCCCGGAAACCTGCACTCACCAGCACCTGATGGGTCGGTCGCCAGTGGTCCTCAAGATAACCTCCGATGGTCAAGAGCTCATTGGAAGCATCCTGGGCATTTCCGGTGATATTGGGCGAAAGCAACGGATTGTTTGCATAGAGATAATTGGAATCAGAAAGCCTGAACCCGACATGAAGGGTATTTTGCCCAATAATGGGGGTCAGACTGTTCCAGAGCTTGATGGTGCTTTCGACGATGTCTCCGACTTTGAACCCCTGACCCTCGATATAGCTGAAGTTGAAGGGGTTCTGTGAGGTCGATCCACCGCTTGACTGCTGCCCTCCATAAGTAGGCGTCAGATTCTGGAAGCTCCCTCCTCCGGGAATCTGGTTTGTTCCGGTGGAAGTGACCGGAACGTTGATGACTCCGTAAGGAGTGATCAAGGCGAAGGCATTATTTTTGATTGTGACAGAATCATTGATCTTGTTTTCTGACTGCAGGGTGAACATGTAGCGTTCTGAAATCCAGTCCTTGTAGTAAGGTGAATTGGGTGTGTTGACCCCATTGGCATATCCGGTGTTCTCCCCATTGGGCAGCCCGTTGTAGGTGGCGCCGAATGAATTGAAATCCTGGACGGTCATGGAGGAGCCACGATCATAGTTTTTGTAGGCTCCGGTAAACATGAGCTTGACGTATCCATTCGAGAGATACTTGCTGATGTTTCCGTAATCCTGGATTTCCTGATAGTTCGTATATTCCTGAAAGCCGTTCATGTTCAGAAAGGAGAGGTCATTATATCCCGCAGCATTGACTTTTGTGTTTAAACCGGTATTTGTGATCAGGGAGGTATAATAGAGTCCGTAATTTCCCATTCCGGAAGTGATCTGGGTATAGGCATCCTTGGTGGGCTGTACCAGATGAATATTGATGGCGCAACCGGAGGCATAGTTCCCAAGCTGTTGCGATGTGGTGACACCCCTCTGGATGTCGACAGAGGAAATGTCATTGTTCATGAGGTTCAGGTCATAGACCATACCGCCGTCCTGGTTCACATTCTGGGGAACTCCCTCGACGGAAAACTCGATATTGGAACCACCGGAAGGAGCAGAGTTGGAACCACCCGTAGTATAGCCCCGGCACATGAAGTAGTTCATTCCGCCAGTGATACCGTTGGCGCCTGAACGCGAATAGTAATTGACTGAAGGCGTCTGCATCAGGACATACCCGATACCGGTTGTCTGGTTTTCTGCAAATTTCTTTCTGCCGACAATGGTCATTGCGCCGGTATTATCCTGAATTTTCTTGTTTGCCTCTGCGTTGATGTCAGCTTCTGCCAGACGATTCAGACGAAGCGGAAAATTATGAGATGTGTTTCCATTGATCGCTATTTTTTCCGAGAGGGGAAAATAGCCTTTTTTGGTGATCTGTACAAGGTAGTCTCCAGACGGGATATTGTTCAGTGAGAAATGTCCTGAGTTGTCGGATCCCACCGTGTAAATTTCATTGGTGCGGGTGTTTTTGACAGCCATTTGGGCAGAAAGGGGAATCTTGTTGTCCCCATGGCCCTCATAGATATTTCCGGATAAAAGAGAGTTTCCTGTCGAGAGGGGCAAGACCTGAAAGTTCATTTCTCCGACTGTATTCCCTTTCAGGATTCCTTCTTTTTTCTGAAGCGAAAAGCTTCCTCCACCGGCAATGATCTGATAGTTGCCAGGTGCCAGATGAGAGAAAATGAAAGCTCCCTGAGCATCGGTTTTTTTGGTGACGACTTCTCCTGTGCCGTTGTTTTTTAAGGCAACGGGAACACTTGAAAGCGGTTTCTTGTCTTTACTGGAAAAGATCGTTCCATAAATCACAGAGGAAGCTGCTACCGACGGGGCAGAGGCTTCCTTTCCCGATGCGGATGCATCAGGAGCCGACTGACCGTACGATAAAGGTCCGTTCCATTGACTGACAAGAAAAATCCCGGCCAAAGCCGCGATATTCTTGAGGGTCTTTTCTTTTCTGATCACCTATTCCCCCTTTGTAAAATGTCCAAAATGAGACTTTTTGAGTTTGTCCAAAAATGTTTGCGCAGCTCTTTCTGTCCCGAACGGCACATAGGCCAGTTTGGTTGTGGGGATAATAAGGGAAGAGGAATAAATGGCGGTTAGGGTCTGGTGAACGGGGTGTCATTCAATCTTGATGGGATCTTGATGTTTTTGGGAAGGTCTTGCTTCCAAGATGGATGAATGGGAGATGGTTCTCTCAAGATCGGGGCAGGGGAGGGTTTTCTTAATCTTCCCATCGATCCTTGAATCGGTATCCGATTCCCCGAAGCGTTTCGATGAATCGGGGGCGATCTGAAGGGTCCTTCAGTTTTTTTCTCAGGGAATAGACATGGACTTTCAGGTTATCATCGCCGACAGGGTTGTCATCGCTCCAGAGCTCAGAGAGCAACTCTTCTTTTGATATGGCGTGTCCCTGATGCTCGATCAGATACTGGAGAATGATGAACTCCATTCTTGTCAGGGAGATTTTCTTGCCGTCCACAAAAAGCTCTCTCCGGACACTGTCAAAGGAGAGCGGACCAAAGGACAGGGAGATTTTTTTGGTGGCCAGCTTTTCTTTTTTGATTTGACATCTGCGAATGAGTGACTTGATCCGGGTCAACATTTCCCGGGCCGAAAATGGCTTGACCATAAAATCGTCAGCCCCTTCGAGAAGGGCATGTGTCCCGACATCGGGATTGTGGTTTGCGGATATCCCCATTATGGGGGAGTTTTTCAATTCCGGATGGGAGCGGATGAATCGACAAACCTCAACCCCTGAGACCTCCGGAAGCATCCAGTCGATGATACAGAAGATCTTGACTTTTTTGCTCGCCATTTTGCGGAGTGCCCATATGGCCTCGTCGCCTCCCTGGGCGACTGCGACCTGATAACGCTCTCTTAGGAGGAAGTGTTTCAAGAAAGCAATCTGCTCTGCTTCATCCTCGATCAAGAGTATGGTCGGTCTCGGGTCTTCCATCATATCGGTTTCATGAATCATCTATTGCTCCGGGAGAATCGACCCGACCCGATTTGGCATCAGGATCGATTGTTTGTTGAAAGACTTTCAATTCAGAGTTTTTATGCTGAAACTCAAAAACAGGATAAAAAACAGAAACTTTATTGAGATATTGATTTTTTCAGCAACCCATAGAGAGGATAAAAAAGGCAGATCAACTTTGGGTCAATTTTTGGTTAATATTTGGGGTCAAAAATGATTTCAGGAAGAGAAAGAAAAAAGTTGCGGATGAGATGGAGTTTTTTAAAGCTTGATAGGGAGCCGATTGGGGAAACTGCCGTTAGGCAGCTTCCCGTCGGTTGTTATTGTCGAGCTCAAAAAATGAATCAAAATTTAAAAGGTGACTTTGACTCCGGCAAAAAGATTGACCGGTTCTCCAGGGTAGACGAAGAGCGTTGCCAGGTTGTTGGCGGTAGCGGCATTTCCTGAGCCGTAATAGCCGGCCGGGTTGTAGTAGTTGGTATTAAGAAGATTGTATGCCGACAAATAGAGGTTCGCGGCCTTGTACCATCCGTCGACCTTCGGCAGGTCATAGGAAGCATAGAGATCGGTCACGAAATACCCAGGAACATTGTCCTGAGGATTCCCGGGCGTTCCCGACATGTCGACGACATTCATCATCCCGGTGTACCGCTCGTCAACTGTGATGTGGTACGGACCATGGTCGTAGGAAAGTGCGAGATTTCCCATGTCCAGAGGAATGAACGGAATCATGTCCCCGGCGAAGTTCTGGCCGCTGGCGGGAGTATTTCCCAGAACATTATTCATGTAGGTGAAGTTTGCGGAACCTGTAAAACCCAAACCCAGATCGATTTTGCCTTCTGCCTCGATTCCCTGCTGACGGGCTTGGGCGATATTTTCAAACTGGGTGAAGGTCGTTGTCCCGGAAGTGAAGGGTACTGCGACCGGCATATTGGTCAGATAATCGCTGTAAACATCCAGAGCGACGAATCCTTTTTGAGTCGAATACCGTGTTCCAACACTCAGATCCCAAACATTTTCGGGTTGAACTCCCCCCACCAATGAACCGGAGGAGAATCCCTTGTAGTCGAACATCGCGGGAGGCGCGAAGGACTCACCACCCGTGACATAAAGCTTCCAATGCTCGTTGGGGTAGTAGTTCAGTCCGACATGGGGCATGGGGATCAACATCGATCCTCCGTTGCTGACACCCTGGCCTGCTGCCGAAAAGTCTGAGCTGGGGACCTGGTCATTATAGTACTGGGCGATACTCGCAACCCGGAATCCGACATTGATCAGGACCTGATCCACTGGTCGGTAATGGTCCTCGAGGTATCCCACAATACTTGTCTGGGAGTAGATCGCATCGTTTGTTCCACCAACAATATTGCCACCCAACAAAGGATCGATGTAGTAATGGTAGGTTGCGTACTGACCTTTCATTCCCAGATAGAGATTGTCGTCTTTCCAGAGCCGGTACTTGACCTCGGCAATATCTCCCGCCTTGTATCCCTCTGCCTGATAATAGTTCTGGAGGAACTGGTACCCAAGCTGGCCGCTCATGTTTGGAGCGATGGAACCTGAGGTAGACGAAGTACAGGAGGTCCCGTTGCAGCTCCCGAATCCCGCCGGCATGCTTGTACTTCCGTAAGGCTCCACATTTGCATATAGAGAGTTTTTCACCCGGATCGACGGGGTGATCTGGTCCTTGACGCCCAGATCCAGCATGAACCGCCCGTATTCCCAATTTTTGAAAAACGGCGAATTGGGCGTATCTCCCGGGTTGGTCGGGTTACTATAGCTCGGACCGCCATTGTTGGTCGGGCCGTAGGTATTGTAATTCGCGAGACTCATCGATGCGCCGCGGTCATAGGATTTGTAATTCGCTGTGGTGATGAAGTAAAGCTTCCCTCCCGTCAGATACTTTGTAAGATTCCCGTAATACTGGTATTCGGTAAGAGGAGTGAACTGCTGGAAGCCATCCTGGTGAATGATGGTGAAGTCGTTGTAGCCACCGATGTTTGTGATCGAATTGATCCCTGAGTTGTTGATGTAGCTTGTGTAATAGAGCCCGTAGGAACCGCCTCCGGCGTTGACAGTCTGAAAGGCATCCTGCATGGGATCAACCAGATGGAAGTTCACGGAACATCCCGCCGCGTAGTTTCCGGTTTCCCGGGATGTTGTCACACCCCTGTTGACGGTTGCGGACTTGATGTCGGTGTTCATGATCCCGAGATCATAGACTTCCCCGCCATCGGCTTCAATGTTCATCGGAACGCCTTCAACCGACATTTCAATTCCGGCATTTCCGTTCGGATTGGTGTTGGCGCCGCCCACTGTATAGCCACGGCAGGACATGTAGTTCATTCCCCCTGAGATACCCTGAGCTCCGGAACGGGAATAGTACTCGATACCCGGCGTGTTCTGCATGAGGGTATAGCCCGCACCGGTTGTCAGATTCTGCTGAAATTTCTTCTGGTCAACAATGGAAATGGCACCGGTATTGTCCTGGATTCTCTTGTTTCCCTCCGCACGGATTTCGGCTCGCGCCATGCGATTGAATTGAAGTGAGATATTTTCTCTTGTCTTCCCGCTGACATCGACCGTTTCGGAGACTGGAACTGTAGATTGCAACTACTTTTGACCCCTTTTTGAAAAATAAAATTGACCCCCCTTCCTCCCGGTTAAAGTGAGGCTTTGATTTCTCCTTCCCCTTGCGAGATAAGCGAAGATGGGGATGGTTTTGCGCTCTTTCGCCGATGGATTTTGTCCCGGACACGATAGCTCGATCCCTGGATAGGGAAAATCCGGGCATGATGAACCAGCCGGTCAATAATGGCCGCCGCCACGACAGAGTCGGGAAAGATCTTTCCCCAGTCTTCGAACCCGTAGTTGCTGGTCAGAAGGATCGATCCTTTCTCGTAACGGATGGAGACCAGCTGAAAGAGCAGGTTGGCCTCTTCCCGGGTAATCGGGGTGTATCCGACCTCGTCGATGATCAGGACATGGTACCGGGAATATGCCAGGAGGCTCGCCGGCAGGGTGCCGTTCCGGACCGACAGAGACAGATCCCGCAAGAGAGCGGGGAGGGTGAGGAACAGAACGCGCTTTTTGGCTTGGCAGGCCTTGATGCCGATCGCCACGGCCAGATGTGTTTTCCCGACGCCAGGCGGTCCAAGGAAAACAAGATTCTCGGCCTTCTCCAGAAAGTCGAGCGTTCCCAAGCGGACCAAGGTTTTTTCCTCCAGGGAGGGCTGGAAAGAAAAGTCGAACTCCTCCAGGGTGCGGAGGAAAGGGAACCGGGCCAGAGTTATTTTGGTGCGGACCGACCGGTCGGTCTTTCCCCGGGTTTCTTCATCCAGAAGAAGAGCCAGGTATTCCTCGTACTGGAGCTGGTTCTTGGCCGCTTCTTCGGCCAGAGGGCGGTAAAGGTCGATCAGTCCCTTTAAACTCAGGGTCCGGAGTTGCTGAGTGATCCGCTGGTGGAGGTCAGTCATGGCACACCTCCTCTCCGAGTCCCCCATAGCAGTCGAGAGAACGCGTAAGAGAGGCTCCCATCGGCAGAGCCATGCCTTCCGGCACCGGAAGAAGACACTCCGGCCGGAGGAGCGGACGGAGAAAGTTTTTATGGAACCCCTGACATGCCTGGGCCTCCCGAAGGACCCGCCGTCCCTCTTCGGGGTCGTACCGCTCCAGAAGTTCCACGATCTCGGAGACATGCCACGTGAAGTTCGGTCCGGTCGCTTCCTGAAGCCCCTCCAGAAAGGGCTCGACCTCTTCCCCGAACCGTTCCCGGAACCGGCCCACCCATCGGGCCCGGAGCCCTTCCCGGCGCTTCTTCCGTCGGGGTTCGGCCTCCTGATGCTCCGGGTGCGGTGGAAGGGGGTCCGGGGAACCGGTTCGAAGAGGATGGGTGAGGAGCGGGGTCTCCCCCTCTCCCCATACCGTCAGCCGGATTCCTGACTCCACGGTCACCCAGACACTCCGTCCACAGAAACGCATGGGAACGGGATAGGCGTGTCCATCCCACCGAATATATCCGTCGGAACTGACTTTCCGGATTTCGCCTTCGTAGAGGCGCCGGGGATCGACCGGGACCAAGGGCCGAAGAAGGGACTTCTCATGTTCAAAGCGGTCCACCGGCTTTTCGTGAAGGGTCTGGTGACGGCGCTGGTTGAAGGTCCGGGTGAAGGTCTGGAGCAGATTCTCCAGGCTGCCCCAGTCCGACACCTTCTTGCCCCGGAGCCCCCGTTCCTTGAGCGAGAAGAAGGTCCGCTCGACTTTTCCCTTCGTACGGGCGCGATAGGGCTGGCAGGCTTCCGGATCGATCCCGTACAGGCCGCAAAACATCAGGAAGGACTCGTTGAAGCGGACGCCTTTCTCCTTCCGGTTCTCCACCACCATCTGGCTCCCGTTGTCCATCAGAAGCGTTCGGCAGGTTCCTCCGAAAAAGGCAAAGGCCCGTTCCAGCGCTTTCATCACATCCTCCTGGCGGATCGTGGCGGAACAGGAAAAATGGGTCAGCCGGCTGTAGCCCAGAACCACGGCATGGATATAAACCGTCTGGACTGTTCCCCCCCAATCAATCTCCCACTCGGTCCAGTCGTACTGCATCTGCTCTCCCGGCCCCGTTTCCATCCGAACGGTGCTTCGGGCTTTCTCCCGCTCTTCAGATCGAATCCGGGACAAATGGTTGTACAAGGTCTTCAGGGATCCCCGATATCCTTCCGCCACCAGCTCCTCATAGATCCGGGTCCCGATGTACCGCTTCCGAACCATCTCGACGATCCGACCTTCATACGGCGCAATCTTCCGGGCGTACTCTCGTTTGTGAAAAACCGGAGGCTCCGCAGATCGGAGATACTTTTTCACGGTATTCCTTGAAAGCTTCAATGTCCGGGCAATCGCTTTAATCCCTTGCTTGTTTTCCCGCATCATCCGAATCTTCTGCCACAGATACATGCTGACCACCCCTTCCCTCCTCTCAAGATATTCCTGAGAGGACTTTAACAATTTTCTTTTCGAAGGGGGGTCAGTTTTATCTTTCAATAAAGGGTCAAATCTATTTTACGATTTACAGGAACAAAGCCGTTTTTTGTGACTTGTACAAGATAGGTTCCTCCGGGAATCTGGGCGAGCGCATAATTTCCATTTTCATCGGAGCTTAGGGTATAGATCTCATGGGTGGAGAGGTTTTTGGCCTTGATCGTTGCAGAGACCGGTGTTTCGGAGTCACCCTTCTTCTGGGTGATCGTTCCCAGAAGGGTGGATGAACCTCGAGAAAGCATCTGGATTGCAAAATCGATCTCTCCGGTCATTCCCGCTTTCAAGAATCCTTCTTTTCTCGATTGGGAAAAGTTTCCTCCTCCGACCAGGATTTCATAATCTCCGGGTGGAAGATCCGTGAAAAGGTATCCACCCTGGCTGTTTGTCTTTTCCAAAATGGAAGTGTCATTTTTCTTGTTGTGCAGGATGATGGAAACTCCTCCCAATAGCTTCTGGTCTTTTTGAGAGCGGACGATCCCGTATAGGGTGGATGACTTTGATAGAGCAGGTGTGTTCTGGGCTTTGGGGGAAGCAGGATTGTCGGCTGCATTGGCCGTTCCGGATGCCCCAAGCGCAAACAAGGCCAAGGAAACGGAGGCACATTTCCTTGTAAAGGTTCGTTTCATGATGGACTCCAATGGTTTTTGACATCAAGTTGTTTTTAGAAAGATAGATAGGTGTTCTGGAATGAAAGCGGATGCATGGTAGGAAAAGTCTGTTACGGGAAGATTTGAAATGCATCAAGATGGGAATATGTTCAGATTGTTTTTGAGCTTTGATTTCCGCTATGGAAGGGATGTTTTGAAAGTCAAAGAGATATTGGCTTGCCAAGGAAGACCAGATGGGGCCCATTTTTAGAATGGATCTGAAATCAAAAGGAACTTCTGTTCCATTGAGATATGTTCCCTCATGCAGCAGGAAGAAGGCCCATGCGGAAGGTCATGATGTCTTGACAGCCTATCGATGCACAGATAGACTTCCTTCATGGTCCCGAATGAGATGAAAGAGCGGATTATTGATGTTGCCCAAGAGCTTGTTCAATCCCGTGGGTTCAATGCGTTCAGTTACCGGGATCTGGCGGAACAAATCCTGATCAGGACGGCCAGCATCCATTATTATTTTCCCAAAAAAGATGATTTGGGTCGTGCCCTCATTCAGAGGTACCGCTCCGATTTCGAGGGGGCCATCCGGAACATCGACGATACGGAGCGATCACCAAAAGATCGCTTGTCGGCCTATCTGAAGATGTTTCTGGATCTTTCAAAAGGGGGCGCGCGTCTTTGTCTTTTTGCCGTTTTCTCTGCGGAGCTTCCGACCCTGTCGGAGACGGTTCAGGAAGAGATCAAGATTTTTTACGAGAAGAATGTCGGCTGGATCA
The DNA here is from genome assembly GCF_000284315.1 of Leptospirillum ferrooxidans C2-3. Taxonomy (NCBI): domain Bacteria; kingdom Pseudomonadati; phylum Nitrospirota; class Nitrospiria; order Nitrospirales; family Nitrospiraceae; genus Leptospirillum; species Leptospirillum ferrooxidans. The sequence continues at coordinate 332,441 of NC_017094.1, forward strand.
ATGAAGTGATTGATGAGGGACGATTAAGTGGTTCTTTCTCTTTTCCAGGAGAGAGCCGGGATGTCGCCTCTGCAATCTTTTCTTTTCTTGAAGGGGAAATGCTCGTTCGAAGGGTTTTCCAGGCGAAAGAGCCCTTTCCGGAAATTCCATCCGCAATCCGTATCCTGTTGTCCTGGAAGGACTGAGAAAAATCTTCAGGAATGTTGATTTCGATAGAGCCTGTTTCCGAATGAATGAGCCTATCTATCAATAGATAGTTTTATGCGGCAGACAGGCTCATCAAGGCTGTCCCGATGGTCGGGCAGTCCTAATCACCCCACTCTGAAAAGGAGGAATAATCATGTCCCAGAAACATGTTTTTGTGGTTTACTCAGGAGAGTCCGAAGCAAGTCGTGTCTATCATGCCCTGGTCTATGCCCGGCAGGCGCATCGCCGAGGAGATGAGTCCAGGCTGTTTTTTGCCGGAGCGGGATCCTATTGGCCTGAAGTTCTTGATGGGGACCATCCTGTTATGGGGGATCTTTTTAAAGAACTCAAGGACTCGGGAGTCATTGAAGGGGTGACAAAAAACTGTGCTGTGGCTTATGGACGGGATGCGGCTACAGAAAAGATCCTTCCACTGGTGTCCGGTCCGGAAGAAAGCAAAGGTCAGATCGATCTCCTTGATTATGCCGATCGTTCCTATAAAATCTGGATCTATTGAGCGTCATCGAATTGGCCAAGTCTCCCCCAGAGCTTCAAGACACTGAATGGGAAGCCTTGGCGTCTGTTCAGCGGGGACCACTCTTTTTTCTTGAGGAGAGGTCCCTGTCATTGGGAGATGAGAAAATGGGATTCTCTTGCGGCTTTCTGAAAAGCAGCATCATTCGGGGGGGATCCAAAAAAAGGAGATTGTTATCGTGAAGGGAAATATTCTCAATGATTGAAAAGGCCAGACATATATTGCCGGGACTTTTATTGACAGCTTCCATTGCCCTTGTGGCCAAGCTGATTTCTTCGCTGGATTTTTTAAAAGCCCACCTTCCCCTGGGTCCGGTTATGGTGGCTATCATTCTGGGAATTGCGGTCCGGAACCTTGTGCCTGTTCACGGAATTTTTGAAGGAGGGATCCGTTTCTCTTTCAGGCAGGTTCTTCGTCTGGGTGTCGCAGGTCTTGGTTTTTCCCTCACTTTTGGGGAGATTGCCTCTGTTGGGGTAAAGGGATTTTTACTCGATACACTGGTTATCCTGGGGACCTACCTGTTTGCACGTCTTCTAGTTCGTCCGCTTGGTCTCAGTCAGGAGATTTCATGGCTTTTGGCAACCGGCACGGCGATCTGCGGTGCTTCGGCGGTCGCCGCGGCGAACTCCGTGGTCAAGGCCAAAGATGAGGAAGTGGCTTTTGCCGTGACGACTGTGACGTTTTTTGGAACCTTGTCGATGTTCCTGTTCCCGGCCATCGAGCACTGGATGGGGTTTCCTCTGGATGTCTATGGAGCATGGGCTGGTTCATCCATTCATGAAGTGGCCCAGGTCATCGGTGCAACCGTCAATGTGTCTCCCTCTTCACTGGCCCTTGGGACCATTCTCAAGCTGACCCGGGTTGTCTTCCTCTTGCCGGTGATCATTCTTCTCGAATTCTGGATCCTGAAAGGAAGACGGGAGAAAGGGGGCTCGAGCAGGAGGGAACATTTCCCCTGGTTTGTGGTTGCGTTTGCCGTGGTTGTCGGGATCAATTCCCTGCACATTCTCAAGCCTTCCCTGACCGATGCATTCAATAACCTTGACAGCATCCTTCTGGCAATCGCAATGGCGGGTCTTGGTCTTGAAACGAGGCTCTCAAAGGTTTTTCATGTTGGCGTCGCTCCGGTCAAGGCGGGAGTGGCATTATGGATCTTTGTCAGTGTTCTGGGATTCGTCCTGTCCTGGGCCTTTTATGGTCCACATGCGATCTGACGGGCCGGAAACATGTTCTGCTCCATTTTACCGTTTAGTCCCAATCATGGCCCTGAGTCTCAACAGTCCTGCTGTCACAATCTGATCGTTCGGGAGGAAAGGGCCTTCCAGTAGGATCTCTTTCCCGTTCTGCGCCATTTTGGAAACATTCAGACGAAGAAAGCCTGTTCCCCTTTTGACAAGGACCTGAAGTCCTCCCGCCTGATTCTGAAAGAGGGCCTCCTTGGGAACGATATATCCCTCCTGTGGCAGGTCGGGGACGATCTGCACAGAGACCCATAGGTCCGGACGGAAGCGGTGCTTTGGATTGGAAAGAGAGATTCTGATGGGAATGGTCCGCGTTTGAGGATCAGCCATGGGGAAAACTCTCGTGATCACCGCAGGAATTGTTTCAAATGGAGGGTGCAGTGTCCGGATGGATACCGGAAGACCAACCCTTATTCCTCTTTCCTGTCCCGGGTAAAGGTAGGCATCGACCCACAGGTGTGACAGGTCCGATATTTCGAAAAGCCAATCTCCCTGATGAACCTGATTCCCTTCAATCTCTCCGGTCTTGATGATGGTTCCGGCAATGCTTGACCGCACTTCATAGCGATCAGACGGCTTGTGTGTCTTGATCAGACGATCAATTTCCTTTTGTGAGGCTCCAAGAGTCTTGAGTTTTGAAAGCGCCAGGGAGAGAAGGTCCCGACTGCCCGAAGCATTGATCCTGTGACTTTCCAGGACGCTGACCGCTTCCGCTTCGGCGGTCTGGAACTGGCGGCTCCGAAGGACAGCCAAAAGTTCTCCCCTTGAAACGGTATCTCCGGGAAAGGCCTTGATGGAGATGGTTGAAAGGGCACTGACTCTCGACATGACCCTGCGGTAATGAACGGGATCAAATGTAATCCTTCCCGGGATAATGACTTCCTGGGAGAGGCGTCCCTTTTGGATCGGAATGGTTTTGACAAAATCCATCGTGTTCAGCTGTTGCTCCTGAGAACCGGCGTCCTTAGGGTGCTCTTTGGGATGTTTGGTACAGCCGGGAAGAACGAACAGGATTGTGGCACACAAAAGGAGCCCGGAAAACAATCCTGACGGGTTTCGAGGTGTTTTGTGCGTCTCAGATCTGGACATCAGGCAATCCTTCTTGGGGAGATACGGTTCTGGTAAAAAGGGAAAGAGCCGAAGGGATGAGGAAAACGGAAGAAAAAAAGGAGCCGACAAGTCCGCCAAGGACTGCCACAGCCAGGGGCCGCTCCATATCGAGACCTGCGCCTCCGCCGAGAGCCAGTGGCAGAAGAGCCGCTGCGTTGGCGAGATGCGTCATGACGATGGGAAGAAAACGGTCAGAAAGCGCTTCCTTCAGCTTTTCTGAGGCGTTGCCTTCTGCAGATTCAAAGCGATTCGCCACCAAAAATCCGTTTTCTGCGGACAATCCCACCACGAGAATCAATCCGACAAAAGAAGAAATGTTGAGGGTCCTGCCGGAGAAGGTCAGGGCGGCGATCCCAGAGAGGACCGAAAAGGCCATTCCCGCGGTCAAGACAAGCGGTGGCGTCCATTTTCTGAATGTCCCGTAAAGAATGGTCACGATCAGAAGAACCGAGCCCAGAAGGGCTTCTCCCAAAGTCCGGAAGCTTTTCTGTTCCTGCTTGTATGCCCCGGAATAGGTGACCCAAGAGGATTTTGGCAGGGTGAGGGAAGAGACTTTTGCCTTGATCTCCTTGATCACACCTCCGAGATTTCCATGATCCAGACGACCTTCGATCCGGAGGATGGGGGAGAGATTTTTATCCTCTTCCTCGGTGGCAGGGGGTGTATTGGTGAAGGTCACCACCTGAGAGAGAGGAATCAGGGAACCATCAGACTCCGAAATCGGAAGATGGGAGAGGGGGATCAAGCCATTTCTGTATTCGGAAGGGTAGAGGACCCTGACCGGCAGGGGGCCTCCGGGAGAAAGGACCGTTGTTGCGGTGATTCCCATAAGGTCTTCCCTGGTTTGTGCGATGATCGCCTCCGGCGTGAGTCCCGCCAGGGAGGCGAGGGGAGCGATCACGTGGCCATCGAGTGTATCCCCCATGGGTCGAACCGACAGATGGAGATCAACAAGCCCGGGGATTCCGGAGAGTCTGTCCCGGATCATTCTGGCCGTCCCCAGAAGATCTTTCCGGTTTTGACCATGAACCTCAACCACAACAGGCGCCGAAACACCGATCAGATCTCCCAGACTGTCTTCCATGACCTGAGAATAGTCCGTATCGAGTTCCGGCTCATTTTTTTGGACCCATGGCCTGAGTTCCCGGATTAACTCAAAAGTGGATTTGGGGTGGTTTTCCGAAAGCCTGATGACAAAATCTCCCTTGTTGGGTTCGGTAATGTAAAATCCCATTTCCGTTCCAAGCCTTCTTGTCGTATCGATAACGCCGGGAAGTGCCCGTATGTGATCTTCCACCCTGAGGACAGCCCTGTCCATGTCGTTGATGGAACTTCCCACCGGGGCATGGAAATCCAGGGTAAAGGATCCTTCGTCCATTCTGGCCATGAAATTGGTTTTAAGATGGGTCAGTGGCAGCAGAAGAAGAGCGAAAGCAAGAGTTCCGGCTCCAAGGATAACCGCCGGAGAGAGTCCTGTCAGAATCCCTGTCGATATGGGCACTGGCGTTTCCTTCTCCTGATGAATGAATGCGGGCGTGACAAAGGTGTTGACCAGGAGTGAGACACCCAAAAGTGTCACGAAGGAAATTGCCAGGGGGGCGAAAAAAGCACCCACAAGGCCATTCATTCCAAAAAGGGGAACGAGTGCGAGAATTGTGATCAGACCGGAAAGTACGAAGGGGACAAGAAGTCCGCTCATTCTGTGTGCGTGTCTTCCTCCTTCAATGATGACAATAAAGTCGTCGATCACAAGTCCAACTCCGGCAGCGATGCCTCCCAGAACCATGAGATTCAAGGTTTCCCCGAGAAGTCCCAGAATGCCTGCAGAGATAAACAGGATTGCAGGGAGAAGTGATCCCATCAAAAGAATGGGATAGCCTCTCCGGAGGATCAGTATGACAAGGGCCATCGCTCCGGAAAGTCCAATGGCGAGAGCCCAGATGACATGCCGGATCGCATCGGAAACGAGAGCCCCCTGGTCATAGACGATGGCTGGCGTGCATCCCTTCGGAAGAAGCCGCCTGAACTCGTTCATATGATCGAGAAGGGCTCTCTGAATGGTCAGCGCATTGCCTCCATGAGCGCGATAGACGAGAAGAAGAACGGCCGGAGAACCATTGGCACTGATCCTGATGGTTTCATCCGAGGGCCTTACTCCCCGCCGGACGGTTGCCAGAAGGTCGATGGGAAGGGGAACGCCTGATGGAGAGGGTAAAAAAATCTTGTTGATCTCGGCTGTTCGGGTCATTGTGTTATCGATCTGAACGGTTTTCAGCCGGTGTTCCTCAGTTCTCGGTCCGATGACGCCAATCCTGTTTTGTGTGGAAAGGGCACTGATAACATCGGAGAAAGTCCGGTGTGCTCCTGACAGTTTGTAGGGGTCGACCTCAACATGGATCTCCGGATTCTTTCCTCCGGCAATTTCCGTCTTCCAGACTCCCGGGAGGTTCGAGATGTAGGGAATCAGCCGGGTTTTGGCAATTCTTGTGATCTGGGGCAAGTTGTCGGACGTGGATGAAAGCGCCACGGTGAGAACAGGGGTATCGGACGGATACATTCGAATGGCCTGGATGCTGGTTCCGGCAGGGAGATCCCCCCGGATCCGATCAATCGCCTGGGCGACCCTTGGTAACGCCAGTGACATTTGTTCATGCCAGGAAAAACGGAGGAAAAACTCGGCCGATCCCTGCATCGTCCGGGAGTTGAGCTCCCGAACCCCCTGAACACCCCTGAGGGTAATTCCCACGGGTCTTGTGATGCGGCTTTCCATTTCGGCAAATGGAATGTCGGGTGATCTCACGATCACGGAGACTCTGGGAAAATCAATGGAAGGGTACAGGGTCATGGGGAGATTCCATGCCTTGACGATCCCCAGAATGGAGAGCACGACCGTCAGCAGGAGAGAGAATCCCCTGTATTTTTTGATGAGTGTCATGGCAGGTTTTTGGTTGGAAGATTGGGACAATGGTACTCCTGGACAAGATTGATCTGGGAAAATTCCCTGTTTTCCATTGGCCACTCATCTTGATGGGTGGCTTTTCTGAGACTATCAGATTCTTTCAGTCAATACCTCCCCTCGCAGCCAGACCGGACAATTCTTGCCAAGCCAACAAGGTGATATTTTGCATCGCTTGGGAGAGATTGATCATTCGAGCAAAAAACGGAAATCCAGTCGGTCACCTGTCAGGGGAGGACACCAGTAGTATCCTCCCCTGACAGGTCTTGAGAAAGTCAAAAGTGCATCGGTAATTCCGTCATCGAGTCCCATCATTCGCCGAAGGACATTTTCAAAAGGGTCAAGAGTTTTTCCAAAGGCGATGAACTCAAGCCCCTGCTGAAGGTTCAATGCCCAGGGCATGGATCTTCTGAGCATATAGGCAAAAGGAGTATAGGATTCCTGTGCGCTTCTCTTGACGTGGGCTGTTTGCGGGGCTTCGGCCAGTTCTTCGTTGGTGTCCTGCCTTCTCCCGATGATGTTGTCCCGTTCTCTTTGGGAATGTGTCCGGAAATGTCCGAGATCATGAACCCATCTCTGGACTGCGACAAGGCTTGAACCGGAAATTCCGATTCCTCCTTCGATGATGGCAACTTCAGCCGCTTTCTCGCCACCGGGATTTTCTGTTCCGTCCTCGTATCCTGTGAGGTCTTTGCCGCCGGCATATAAAAAAGTGTCGATCTGGTCGTCAGGAGTGAATGCGTCTCCCAGAATGTTGGAAAGGTTTTCTGTTTGGTCAAAAATATCGCTGCGGTTCTCCCCCTGGAGCAAGAACCAAAGGCTTCCCTGTGTTGAGGGAGAAGAACAATTGATGCCAGAGAGTCCCGGAAAGGTCCGGAGTCCGGGGACTTTTTTGGAAAAAGAGGATACAAGGGGTTCTCCAAAACCAAGGATCCCTTGTTGAGGATCAAAAAGTTTACTCAGGTTCTGGATGGCTTTCACCGGGTCCTTTTCCGGGAGATGGCGGTAAGTCAGGGAAAGTCCCAGCGGTTTATTTCCGGAGAGAATGAGCGGCTGTGACAGGCGGGGATTCATGTGATTCTCCTTTCTGACTTAAGTTCCTCAGAACTTCAAGGATCGTTTATTTTTCCTGGAAAAACCATCAAGAGCTTTATGAGGCTGATGATGGAGCGGGTTGCCTGTTACGAAGCATCGGCTCTGATGGCAACCTGATAATCATTTTTTCCACTTTTCTTGACCTGATACATGGCTTGATCGGCTGCATGGATAATGGTTTTTGTGGAACACTCATGAAAAGGGAAGAGGCAGATTCCAATACTGGCGCTGATGGAAAGAGTTTCCGGAATTTCCGGGTGTGAAAATGGTGCCTCCAGCACCCGCAGGAGTTTTTTTGCCAGCAATATGGGTTCCTCCTCCGAGGAGACCTTTTGAAGCAAAATGAAAAACTCATCTCCTCCAAGCCTTGAAAGCGTATCCTCGACCTGGAGGATGGCGTGAATCCGTTCGGATGTCCTGAGGAGAATCCAGTCTCCCACTTCATGGCCCCATGTATCATTGATCATCTTGAAGCCGTCAATATCGATATAGAGTCCGGCAGCATCGAAGCCGCTTTGTCTGGAATGGATGATCGCCTGTTCGATGCGGTCATCGAGAAGTTCACGGTTGGGAAGGCCTGTGAGCCGATCATGCAGAGATCGAAGAAGCTGGTGGTTGCGCTCTTCATCGAGTTCATATTCCCGGATGAAGAGCTTTCTGCGCTGCCTTTCCATGATGTATCCGGTAATGCCGCCAATGATGTTTGCCGCCAAAATGAAAAACAGATGGTAAAAGATGATATGTGGCGGGTATCGGAAATGGACCGTTAAAAGTAAAAAATAGGACAGGATAAAGAAGATATTGAGTCTGACCGCATGGTAGAACCTGAGTCCGATGGAGTTGTACGTCCAGAAGGTAATGAGGATGATCCCGACATAATAGATCTGCTCTGATGAGGAGGGGACGTGGTTCATCGCGAGCAGGAAAAAAGCTCCTGCCGCAAAAGCGGTCAGTGACAGTATCGGTGCATGGGATTTTTGAAAAGTGGGTCGGTAGGTCAGAAAGATGGCCCATGCGCCTACCAGGATCACCATTCCCCTAACGAGCCAAAGAAAGTAACGGTCATCCGGAGGGATAACCCAGGGATCGATTCCTCCGGAAACGACATATATGAAAACGCCGATGAGGATGGCCCAACGGCTTTGAATCTTCAATCTTGGAACAATGGCGTCCTGGTAGGATCTTTCAAGGAGAGGATTGAAAAAGGACAGCGTCAATGGGTGCAATTCACCACGCTGTATCTGTTGTCGGCTTTTTTCTTCTATTTTGGGATTGAGGTCGTCATTATCCTGCATCAGCCTGATCTTTATAAGAAAAAACGATTCTTCCCGTCACTCGGTTAGACCGGTAATGCAAGTCTCATGCGGATCAGTGTAGTTTTTTTTGATGGGCGGATGTCAAGCTTTTCTGGATTCATGAACGGGAAAGCAGCCTTCGGTTTGCTTTGAGAGGCCTTTGACCTGAAAACTGTAAAAAACAGACGTTCGTCTTTTTTTGGTCCATATATTCCACTTTGATATTTGGTAATGGCATTGGTACTCGGGAGGGGAATCGAACCCCTATGACCGTAAGGTCGGCGGATTTTGAGTCCGAAAATTTGCCTTTCCCCTCATAAAGATTTTTGAAAATCTCAATACAGTTCTTGATTTTGTCTCATTCCCTTTAATCTGGTTTTAATCAATTTTAGTATCTGAGTGTCGGAGAAGTGTCGGAGATTGTCGGAAGCCGAACGTGGCTTGTGTGCTCGATTTCCTGTTTCCGTTTTCCTTCCTTTTTTAATCCGGTTTAACCAGTTTCGATCTTTTTCATTTTTTACGACCCTTCTTAAAATGCCAAAGCGTATGCGGGTCAGATCTCCACACTCAAGGGCCTGAATCCTTTATGTGCCTCTTCCCAGCCGTATCCTGACTGATTGGAAAGGACCCGCGTTCTCCCGACAGTGTAATCGCAGTTGTCATGGGTGTGGCCATGGATCCAGAGGTTCGGCTGGTGTTTTAAAATCATGTCCTCAAGATCCGTCACGAAGCCTCCTCCCAACAGCGACCCGTGAAACACGGACGGACTTTGCGGGGACGGGGCATAATGGGTCACGACAACGGTCGGTCCGGCAAACGCAACCGAAAGCTCCGAGTCGATCCAGTTCCGTTCTTTGGTGAACAGATCCAGGACTTTTGCCGTCGTGATCCCCTCGATCTGACGAAAATCCTTGATTTTGTCCTGGCATTCTTCCATGACGAGCGGATTTTCCCCGTCGAAGTCCGACCACAAGGTCGCCCCGACGAAACGGACCCCCTTTAAGACGACGCTTTCCCCATTCAGAAAATGGACGTGAGTCAAGTCGTCCAACATATGTCTGAATGCGCTCCCCGTCCGTTCAAGGCTCTTTCCGTAGTATTCGTGATTACCCAAGATATAAACGACGGGGACGGGGCATAGGGAGAGCCATTCGGAAAGCCACCGGGGGGAGCCCACGATATCCCCTGCCAACACAAGGAGGTCGCAGGAGAAGAGACCAGAAAACATGTGAGAGGCTTTCCGGGGAGAAAATTTTGGAATCCAGTCGTATGTTTCCAGGTGAAGATCCGAAGCAATGTTGATTTTCATGGGTCTTTTCCTCCCTTCCCAAACTCCTTCCTCAATATGCCATAATTGTTGCGAATATCCGAGCCATTTTGGAATCCGACCACCCATGATTTTATTCAAAGAGGCTGATATGACAGGCTCTTTCGCCGAGATTGTTTTATTGTTATCCGAGAAGATTGAAAATTTCACAAAAGATCTGCCAGCTGAAGAACGTCGACTCATATCTTTGGAAGAATTTCGAAATGGGGGCATACAATTTCAGGATACGCTGGAGCTTGTTCGATATTTTGATTCCAACCCAGACGAGATATTTTCCCTAATGCCCAGAGAATTCGAAATTTTTGTTTCGAAACTTTTAGAAAAGCATGGCTACCAAGTAACTCTTGGTAAAGGAAGCCGGGACGGTGGTGTGGACATTTTTGCCGAGAGGCGTTGTATGTTCGGAACAGAGCTGACCCTAGTCCAGTGCAAACGCAATCGAAAAGACCGAAAGGTTGGCGAACCCGTTGTAAAACAGCTTTTCGGAGATATTGAATCCCGGAATGCAACCAAAGGACTATTGGTAACGACTTCGACTTTTACAGGGCCAGCTCTTGTTTATATTGAAAGTGTAAAATATCGTATGTCCCTCATTGATTTCGGCAAACTCCAAAATATTATTTCGGCTCTCAAAAAAGATCCTTCATGCCCCGTTATTCAGTGAACACGCATAAACGAGTAACGAGAGGTTCAGTCGAATCAGAAAACTTGTGTGAAGGAAGGAAATCTTCTGGCACTTTCAATGAGGACAAAGCCTAATGGCAAGAAAAGGCAATCAAAAACTTGACAGTTCCCCCCTCGGTCTCGAAACCAAGCTTTGGCAAGCCGCCGACAAGCTCCGGAACAACATGGACGCCGCCGAATACAAGCATGTCGTCCTGGGGCTCCTCTTCCTGAAATACGTCTCCGACTCCTTCGAGGAACACCACGCCAAGCTGACGAGTGAAATCTCCCAGGGAGCCAACCCCGAAGATCCGGACGAGTACCGGGCGGACAATGTGTTCTGGGTTCCCAAAGAGGCCCGCTGGTCGGTTCTCCAGTCCAACGCCAAGCGTCCCGAGATCGGCAAGGTGATCGACGACGCCATGGTGGCAATCGAACGGGACAACAAGTCGTTGAAAGCCGTTCTTCCCAAAGACTTTGCCCGTCCGGGTCTCGACAAGCAACGTCTGGGAGAACTGATTGACCTGGTGGGAACGATCGGCCTGGGAGACAAGGAACACCGTTCCCGGGACATGCTGGGACGGGTCTATGAATATTTCCTCTCCCGGTTTGCCAGTGCCGAAGGAAAGAAGGGGGGACAGTTCTACACTCCCCGCTCCGTGGTCCGGGTTCTGGTGGAAATGCTGGCCCCCTACAAGGGGCGGGTCTACGATCCCTGCTGTGGATCCGGCGGCATGTTCGTTCAATCCGAGAAATTCATTGAGGTCCATGGAGGCCGGATCGGGGATATCAGTATCTACGGTCAGGAATCGAACCACACGACCTGGAAACTGGCCGCCATGAATCTGGCTATTCGGGGCATTGCCGCCAATCTTGGAAAAGAGAACGCCGACAGTTTCCACCGGGATCTCCACCCCGACCTGAAGGCCGACTATATTCTGGCCAATCCTCCGTTCAATTCGAGCGACTGGGGAGGCGACCGGCTCCGGGAAGACAAACGCTGGGTTTATGGAGTTCCTCCCGGGGGAAACGCTAACTTCGGCTGGGTCCAGCACTTCATATCCCACCTGGCCCCCAATGGGGTGGCGGGGTTCGTTCTGGCGAATGGCTCCCTGTCTTCGAATCAGAGCGGGGAAGGAGAAATCCGCAAAAATATCGTCGAGGCCGACGTGGTGGATTGCATTGTCGCCATGCCGGGACAGCTCTTCTATTCGACTCAAATTCCGGTCTCCCTCTGGTTTGTTTCAAGAAACAAGAAAAACGGCAAAGGCCAGGAAGGAAAACCCCTGCGGGACCGGAGCGGAGAAATTCTCTTCATTGACGCGAGAAAGCTCGGATTCATGGCCGACCGGACCCACCGGGACCTCTCCGACGAGGATATCGCGAAGATCGCCGGAACCTACCACCACTGGCGGGGTGACGGGGCCGGACAGTACGAGAACATTCCCGGGTTTTGCAAGAAAGCAACGTTGGAAGAGGTTCGGACCCACGGGCATGTCTTGACCCCAGGAAGGTATGTCGGGGCGGAAGAGGTCGAGGGCGACGGGGAACCCTTCGAGGAGAAAATGAAGCGGCTCACGGCCCAACTGGACGAACAGTTCAAGGAGAGTGCTCGCCTGGAAGCGGAAATCAGAAGTAATCTGTCGAAGCTGGGCTATGGACTGTAAGAATCTTCATTTCAGCCAGCAGGCCATTCGAGGCATGTTCGAGAAGGGTATATCTGAGGAAGAAGTCAGGACTGCAATTGCTTCAGGAATGACGGCTGCCGAGTACCCTGACGACCACCTCTATCCCAGCCGTCTTGTATTGGCTACCGGGAGCCGATCGTTCCTTGTCGTTATTGCCGAAGACACGACCACTGAAACGTGCCTTATCGTTACGGTCTATACTCTTGATCTTGACCTTGAGAACAAGGAGACAATAATGAACTGCGTGATCTGCAAAACAGGAGAAATGGCTCCCGGGTATGTTACCGTAACGCTTGCACGCAGCGGGACCGTCGTCATTGTCAAGGAGGTTCCAGGGGACGTCTGTCAGGATTGTGGAGAGTACTATCTTGACGAACCCGTGGCTGAAAAGATTTACGCACAGGCGGAAGAGGCTGTGAAACGGAATGCCGAGGTGGAGATTCTCAGATATGTGGCTTATCAATCATGAAGTGCCGGGTCTGTGGTGAAACACTGGAGCCCCAGATCACCGAACTGCCCTTCAATCTTTCGGCCAAAACAATTGTCCTTTTGAAGGATCTTCCTGTGCTCCGGTGCGAGAAATGCGGAGAGTACGCGACCCTGGATCCGGTCATGGAAAAATCGATTCCTTGTTGGCAAATAGAGTTCAGGCGATTCCGTTGGAAATCGTCCAATTTGAGGCAAGAATGTTATTGAAGTATTATCAACTGGTGATATAGTTGTTGCCGAGAGAGCACGGGGTCGACACTCTTCTTGATCTGCACGGCCAAATCATAGTTCAAAACAATGGGTACTGGATCAAGATTGAGGCATGGCAGGTCACTCCGACTTCCGCGATTCCTCATGGGATTCGTTATTCTTTGACACTGCATGACTTCTTATGGAAAGCGGATCATGGGGTACGACAATGCCCATGCTATCAAGTTACCGAAGAAGTTCAAATATGCGGGACGGATTGTGACCTATGATCATACGCACCGTCACAGGTCTGACAAGGGTGTTCCCTATGAGTTTCAGAATGCCCACCAATTGTTGACGGATTTTTTTGAAAGTGTTGATCGGATCTTGCAGGAGGTTCAATAGACATGAAGGTTCTTCGGATCGGAATCATGCCTCAGGAGAAGATTCGGGAAAGAATGCTGTCAATCGCCAAGGGAGAGTATCGACCAGGTCCTGGAGAGCCGAAAATATGGTTTTCCTCAATCAAGTCTCTTGCCGAAGTGCTGAGCGACGAGAATCGGGCTCTTCTCAAGGTTATTGCCGAGGTCAAGCCACAATCGATCTCCGATCTGGCCGTGGTCACGGGACGCAAGCCAAGCAATCTCTCTCGCACCCTCAAAACCATGTCGAATTATGGCCTTGTCGAGTTGCGACGCGAGAACCGGCATGTAAGACCGATTGTCCAGACAACCAGGTTCCAAATCCTGACGGCATAATGTCAAGTGGCTTTCTCTTTCCTGAGTAGCGCTAGTCAGGGTCTCTTTTAAGCTTCTTCAGGGGAGGTGAATCGTGGACCCGAATATGAAAGAGTGTGCTTCCCAAGGAAACATTTATCGTTATTTTTCCTTTAATGAACAAGATCGGTGCGATTTGGAGAAGTTTGCGACATGGGCGGCGGCGGATCCACCCCAAAAAGAGACTCTCCTAAACTATCTGAATCTGATCGGCCATAAGAAAAATCATAGGCTGGTCTATCTTTTGACAAATAAAAAGCTTTATCGCACGACTCCTTCTGGCTTTAACGATCCCTACGATTGTCTCGTCGAATTTGACCCAAAAGTTAAAGATACCGATCTATTAAAATGGTTTCGCTTGTACCATGGGAATCAAGCATTCGATTCAGAGGAGTGGCAGAACTGTAGGGGAAAACTCGGGGGCCGGGCAGAGGAATACCTCACAAACAATAATTCTATTGATCCTGAACATAGGCAACCGATCATTGATCTCCTCAAGTTCACCCTCCAAAAACTTGTGAATCGTTCTCGTGTTGTCTGTTTTTCAGAGAAAGGGAACAATCTTCTCATGTGGGCTCATTACGCTGGTAAACATGAAGGATATTGCCTTAAGTTTTGTTCTGAAATCTTGAAAAGCAAGAACAAATTGATCGGCTTCTACCCTATAGAATATTCAGATTCGCGCCCGTTAATCAACCTAAGCGGAAATGAAATTAATAACATGAAATTGGCACAAAAGATTCTTCTTTCCAAAAGTAACCATTGGAAATATGAAGAAGAAGTTCGCCTTATTTGGAACAATCGAGAAGAATATTTTGATTTCCAGGTGGAATCCCTTACAGGAATTGTTTTTGGTGCAAAAATGCCGCTAGAGTGTCAAAAAGGGTTTCAATTCTTGGTTGAAACTTTGAATGAATCAGACACCGGTATAAAGATTGAATGTGCCGAGCTTGACCCTAGAAAATATGAAGTGAACTTACGAGCTTTCAACAAGGAATCGTCATGAACTCCCTAAATCTTGAGCCTTTGGAAAAAGCTATTGAACAATTGAGATCGGGGATAAAGCAGAGCCTTGCCGATCCAGACAACGAGCTTCTCCGGGACGGTGTAATCCAGCGGTTTGAATACACCATGGATCTCTCCTGGAAAATGATCCAGCGTTATCTCAAGCATATCGCCCAAGTGGAGGAAAGCGCGATTCGGACCAAAAAGGATCTGTTCCGGGAAGCTGGTCGGCTTCAAATCATAATGGACCCCGAAGCATGGCTCGAACACTATGAGGCCCGCAATGAAACCTCGCACACATACGATTCCCAAACGGCAGAAGCGGTGTTTGTCCGAGCCGAATTATTCCTTCCCGACGCAATCAGCCTACTGGAAACCTTAAGACATGCCACTTGACATACGTCCAGACCACCTGGAGATTGTCCTGGAAATCCTGAACCGGGTGATTCCTGGCCGGGAAGTATGGGCATTTGGGTCTCGTGCAACATGGACCGCTCGGGATACCTCGGACCTCGATCTGGCCGTGATTGGAGAGACCTCCCTGGATTTCAAAACGTTAGCCGCCTTGAGGGACGCTTTCAGCGAATCCAATATCCCTTACAAAGTGGACGTGGTGGATTGGGCAAACATTAGTGAAACGTTCAGGGAGATTATCCGTAAAGATAAGGTCGTGATCCAAAAAAGGATTGTCAATGGGGCTGGTTACAAAAATCGATATGAGGGGCTTCAAGGCAGCAACCCTTTAGAGGAATGGATCTCTTGTAAACTCTGTGAGGCTTGCCGTTCAATTGATTACGGACTCACTGCTTCTGCGGTCGACACCCCTGTTGGCCCTCGATTCTTACGGATTACAGATATCGTGAGTGGGGAGGTTAACTGGAAATCTGTTCCCTATGTTTCGGTCAATGAATGCTCGGCGCATAAATATCGGCTCGATAGTGGCGATATTGTGATTGCTCGAACGGGGGCCTCAACAGGTGCAAGTGCGTACATTAATAATCCGCCGCCTGCGGTATTTGCTTCTTATCTTGTACGTCTTAAGGCCAAGCCTGAGTTTGATAGCCGGTTTCTTGCATACTATCTCAGGAGTAATGACTTTTGGTCATTTATTCGTGGCGTTCTTGGTGATAAATCGGCCCAACCAAATGCAAGTGCATGGACCATGACGCAAGCACCGCTCAAAGCACCAAGAGACAAAAATATTCAACGCGCCATAGCCCACATTCTCGGCACCCTCGACGACAAGATCGAACTCAACCGTCGCATGAACGAAACTCTGGAAGCAATGGCCCAAGCGCTCTTCAAGTCCTGGTTCGTGGACTTCGATCCTGTCAGAGCCAAGGTGGAAGGAAGACCCACGGGACTGCCCAAGGAGATCGAAGACTTGTTCCCGGATAGTTTTGAGGATTCGGAACTGGGGGAGATTCCAAGGGGGTGGAAATTAACTACTCTGAGTTCTGTGATAAATATTTTTGATTCAAAACGTGTTCCATTATCAAGTAATGAGCGAGCCAAACATAAAGGTAAATACCCTTATTATGGTGCAACTGGAATTCTTGATTACGTTGACCACTATCTGTTTGAGGGGGTCCATATTTTGGTTGGAGAAGACGGCTCAGTGATCAACAATAAGGATCAGACTCCAGTAACCCAATATGTGTGGGGAAAGTTTTGGGTAAGCAATCATGCTCATGTATTGACTGGTAAACAAGGTGTTTCAAGCGAACACCTTCTGTTGTTTTTGCAACAAGCAGACATTGGTTCTTTCGTGACTGGGGCAGTTCAGCCAAAACTCAATCAATCCAACCTTTGCCAGATTCCATTCGTAATGTCACCTATGTTGCTTGCTGAGGCTTTTGGGAAGATAGTTTCACGATTTTATTCATTTGTTCGAAGAAATTCAGAAGAGGTACTTTCTTTAACACAACTGCGCGATACGCTTCTCCCCAAACTCCTCTCTGGAGAAATTCGAGTTTCAAACGCCGGAAGATTTTTTTGAGTAGGTTCTTTGACAAATTTACTTTGATTTGAGGTTTTAGGAATTGTTTCAAGGAGGGTCCATTGGAAACACCATACAAAGAACCTGAATTCAATAAGAGTGCGTTTAATTGCCCATTTTGTGGTGCTTATGCCCAATTTAAGTGGGTGCAGTTAGCGATTGGGTACCAAGGGGGGTACCGAGAAGAAATTGGTGGTCATGCTGCTGCCAAATGTTCTCATTGTGATAAATGGACTCTTTGGGCAAGTGGAGAAGGATATGAAGTCACTCTTGTATTTCCAAAAAAACTCATTAGTCCGCTTCCTTCGCCAGATATGCCAGCAGAATGTCTTGAAGATTTTGGAGAGGCCAGAAGGGTCTGTCCGGACTCTCCGAGGTCAGCGGCAGCATTATTACGTCTTATAGTTGGAAAACTATGTAAGTCCTTTGGGGAATCCGGCGAAAATATCAATGAAGACATTAAAAGGCTGGTGAAAAATGGATTAGACCCTGGAATACAAAAAGCTCTTGATATCGTTCGAGTGACTGGGAATCATGCAATTCACCCAGGAGAAATGAATGTTGAGGATAATCCTGAGGTAGCCACCAAATTATTTCACTTGGTCAATATGATTGTGCAAGAAATGATTACTAAACCGAATGAATTGAAAGAATTGTATGAGAAACTCCCCGAAAGAGACCGTAATAACATACAAAAAAGGGATAATAAGTAGCCTTCTCGAAGAAGAAGCTGACCTCTACCATATCGTCTTTGGCTTCTTTGATAATGTTAAATTTCCCAAATCCACTTGTCGCCCTTCTTATTTTGCTCGTATTCCTCTCATTGAGATACAAAGTGTCTCATAAATGAACCTAATTAGCACGATCCTTCAGCTAGACGGAGTCAATTTCCAAGAGGGGCCGAGTTTCAAGGCGGCCGTAAGTAGACGCATGAGCAAGGCCATGAGCCGAAAGCCCCGCCTGGAGCTATCCGCAGGGTCTGGCTGAAGGATAGTGCTAATCAGGTAAATGAATGGAGACCGATATGGCGAATAGTACCATGATCCATGTTCGCATTGACGAACGAATCAAGACGGAAGCCACGGAAACGCTGTCGGCCATGGGATTGTCTGAATCCGACGCGGTGCGCGTGTTCCTGTTGCGTATCATTGCCGAAAGGCAACTAGCGTTCGAGCTAAAGGTGCCCAACGCCACCACCCGTCGAGCCACGCAAGAAGCAGACGAGATTGTTCGGACAAAAGGTGCCTGAAGGGAGCCATGACCAAGTTCTTTCAACCCATAGCACTTAGTGATACAATCTTTATGTGAAACGCATACTCCTGCTTCGGACGTTCGCGCGCTGGAAAAAAACGGGTTGTCGGACGGGGCTCTCGCTAAGGCTGTAGCCGAAATGGAGCAGGGGTTGATCGACGCGGATCTTGGCGGATACGTTTTCAAAAAGCGGGTGGCTTTTCCGGGACTGTGAAAACGCAGTGGCGTCCGGGTGATTGTGGCGACCAAAAAAGTTGACCGCTGGTTCTTCCTGTACGGATTTGGAAAAAACGAGCGAAACAATATCAGCGACAAGGAACTGGAAATCTTTCAGGAAATGGCCGTGGATCTTCTCAAGCTTAATGACCGGCAAGTGGACTTGGCCCTTTCCTCGGGAGAATTTGTGGAGGTGATTAATGAGACCAAAGAAAATCACCAATAGAATCGCAAGCGAAATGAAGGATACGGCGTCGGGATTGCACAGGATCGGGCTGATCGACAAGCGGCGAATGAACGAGTTGGAGGCGTTGACAACCCCCAGTATTTCCGAAATGACTCCCGAAAAGATCAAATCGTTGCGGGAAAAGGAACATGTCAGCCAAGCCGTGTTTGCGTCAGTGCTGAACACCAGTCTTTCGACCGTGCAGAAATGGGAGATCGGAGAAAAACGCCCAAGCGGTCCCTCCCTGAAGCTGTTGAGTCTTGTCGAGAGAAAGGGGCTTGCGGCAGTCTTATGATTGCTCAAGACAGAGACAATGGAAAGAACCGGAGTCCGTCCAAGGGGGGTGACCCATGACCGCCCTCACCGAATCCGACCTGGAACAGATCGTCCTCGGCTGGTTCGGCGAGCTGGGATACACGATCCTCCATGGCCCGGAGATCGCACCCGAAGCCAGCCTCTCCGAGCGTTCCTCGTACTCCGACCCGCTCCTCCCCGCCCACGTTCAAATTGCTCTTTCCCGTCTCAATCCCTCCCTTCCTCCCGAAGCTCTCGACGACGCCTTTCGAAAGCTCACCCGGATTGATTCTCCCACCCTGATCCAGCGCAATCATGCCTTCCACCGCTTTCTTGTGGAGGGGATCCCTGTCGAATACCGTACCCAGGACCGGATCGTCTCCGATTCTGCCCGGCTTTTTGACCTTGCCGATCTTGAAAACAACGACTGGCTGGTGGTCAACCAGTTCACCGTTGTGGAAGGACACCACAATCGGCGTCCCGATATCGTTGTCTTCGTGAACGGGATCCCTCTGGGGGTAATCGAGCTCAAGAATCCCGGAGACGAAAAGGCCACGATCTGGTCGGCCTTCAACCAGATCCAGACCTACAAGGAAGAGATCCCGTCCCTCTTTGCCTTCAATGAACTTCTCGTAATCTCGGACGGCTACGAGGCCCGGATCGGCTCTCTCTCCTCAAATAAGGAGCGCTTTGCTCCCTGGCGAACGATCGAGGGCGAGGAAGAAGCCCGAATGCGTCCCCCCATAGAGGTTCTGACAAAAGGCGTCTTCCGAAAAGAGCACCTCCTGGATCTTGTCTCCCACTTTGTTGTTTTCGAGGCGGAAACCGACGGGAGTCTGATCAAGAAACTGGCCGGATACCACCAGTTCCATGCCGTGAACAAGGCGGTTGAGACGACCTTGACGGCTTCCCGGCCAAAGGGAGACCGGAGGATCGGGGTGATCTGGCATACCCAGGGCTCCGGGAAGAGCCTCACCATGGTCTTCTATGCCGGGAAGGTCGTCCTTCACCCGGCCATGGAAAACCCCACTCTGTTAGTTCTCACCGACCGGAACGATCTCGACGGCCAACTGTTCGGGACCTTCTCCCGGTGCCAGGAGATTCTCCGCCAGACTCCCGTCCAGGCCGACGCACGGCAAAGACTCCGGGAGCTATTGCGGGTGGCCTCCGGTGGTGTGGTCTTTACGACGATCCAGAAGTTTTTCCCGGATCCGGAGAGGGACGGGGACACCTTCCCCAGGCTCTCGGACCGCCGGAATATTGTGGTGATCGCCGACGAAGCCCACCGAAGCCAGTACGACTTCATGGACGGCTTTGCCCGGCACATGCGGGACGCTCTTCCCAACGCTTCTTTTATCGGGTTCACGGGAACGCCGGTGGAGCTTTCTGACCGGAACACCAAGGCGATCTTCGGAGACTATATCAGCGTCTACGATATCCAGCGGGCCGTGGACGACGGAGCCACCGTCCCGATTTACTACGAATCCCGCCTGGCCAGGCTCGACCTTCCGGAGGCCGAGAAGCCCCATATCGACCAGGAATTCGAGGAGGTGACCGAGACCGAGGAGGAGGAGCGCAAGGAGAAGCTGAAATCCAAATGGGCGGCTCTTGAAGCGGTGGTCGGAACAGAAAAACGGATCGGGCTCATTGCCAAGGATATTGTCGACCATTTTGAAAAACGCCTGGAAGCCCTTGACGGCAAGGCCATGATCGTGGGCATGAGCCGCCGGATCTGTCTCGACCTCCACAAAGCCCTGATCACACTCCGTCCCGAGTGGTATGACAAGGACGACACAAAGGGAATTTTAAAGGTCGTCATGACGGGAAGCGCCACCGATCCGGTCGAATGGCAGGAGCATATCCGGAACAAGCCCCGGCGGGAAAAATTGGCCAACCGCTTCCGGAACCCCAACGATCCCTTCCGGATCGTGATCGTCCGGGACATGTGGCTCACGGGGTTTGACGCGCCGTCCCTTCACACCATGTACCTCGACAAGCCTATGCGGGGCCATGGTCTCATGCAGACGATCGCCCGGGTCAACCGGGTCTTCAAGGACAAGCCGGGCGGCCTGATCGTCGATTATCTGGGGATTGCCCATGAACTGAAGACCGCCATGGCGACCTACACCCAAAGCGGGGGAAGCGGAAAGCCCACCTTGGACCAGGACGACGCCGTGGCCGCTCTCTTGAAGCACTACGAGATCTGTTGCGGACTCTTCCATGGGTTCGACTGGAGTTCTGGAAAACAATCGCCCGAAAAACGCCTGTCCCTTCTGCCCTTTGCCCAGGACCATATTCTGTCCCAGGAGAACGGTCAGAAGAGACTGGCCAAGGCGGTCTCCGACCTGTCCAAAGCGTTTGCCCTGGCGGTTCCGCACCCCAGGGGCATTGAAATCCGGGACGACGTGCGGTTCTTCCAGGAGGTCAACGCCGTTTTAACGAAGAGCGGTCCGTCCTCGGGGAGAGATCCGGGAGACATGGACCATGCGATCCGGCAGATCGTCTCGGGAGCAATCGTCTCGGAGGGGGTGATCGATATCTTCGAGGCGGCGGGACTCATGCGTCCCGACCTGTCGATCCTCTCCGAAGAATTTCTGGCCGACGTCCGGAATATGCCGCAGAAGAACCTGGCCGTGGAACTTCTGCGAAAGCTTCTCGACAACGAGATCAAAACCCGGTCACGGAAAAATGTCGTCCTGTCCCGGTCGTTTTCCGAAATGCTGGAAAAGACTTTGCGGGCCTATCACAACCGGGCGATCGAGACGGTCCAGGTCATTGAAGAGCTGATCACGCTGGCCGGAGAGATCCGGAAAGCCGAAAAACGGGGAGAGGACCTGGGGCTTTCGGAAGACGAAGTGGCCTTCTACGACGCCCTGGAGACGAACGACAGCGCGGTGAAGATCCTGGGGGACAAGGTTCTATGCGAGATCGCCCGGGAGCTGGTCCAGACGATCCGGAACAACGTGACGGTGGACTGGTCGATCCGGGAGGACAGACGGGCGCATATTAAGCGCCTGGTGAAGAGGATTCTCAAGAAGAACGGCTACCCTCCGGACAAGCAGGAGAAGGCGACGGAGACGGTATTGGAGCAGGCGGAGACATTGTGTCAGGATTGGGTGGCATGAGCTCAAATTCCCCTTCTCCTACAGACTGGACAAGCATACTGGCAAGCACATTGGGCGGAGGGATAGTCGGATTCTTGTCCTCCTTTCTGCTGGAACCAGCAAAAAGGAGATTTCTCAGACCCCAAATTCGAATCAACTTTCCTATAGAAGAAAAAACCAACCTGGAAGATCCGAGAACAACTCCTTTCCTGGTTTTTGTAGGTTCTCCCAACATTGGTGGGCATAAGATCGTAGTCCGCGCCAAAGTAGAAAATCTTTCGAAGTCCTTTTCAGCCGAAAGGTGTCGTGTCTACCTGACAAGAATCGAACAAAGAGCAAATAGAGAAGAAAGTTGGAGACAAACGGATTATAACGAAATTAATCAGGTCGCATGGTCGGAAAATTCTTTTGGGTTCGAAGAAGTCGACCTTTACCCTGAAACCGAAAGATCTTTTGATTTTCTTGAGATAGTGGCTTCACACCAGATCAATATTCGGACCAAACAACCTCACCCGAGTTTTTCGTATCTATTTCCATTCCCAATTCCGCAGTACCGGGAGTGGAGGCTTCATTTTCAGATCGCAGGAGAAAACTTCACACCGAAGCCGTTTCACGTAACGATCATTGGTCTTTGGGAAGAGAAAATCAAAGGCAATCCTGCCTGGAAAGTACTTGTCAACGGCTGCAATATTGATTTCAATGCGATTTTTAGGCGAAACCCCATAGAAGGAGTTTTTACCTAACATGGACATTGAATTCCACAACGACCACAACGTTTATATCCTTGGAGCTGGCTTCTCCTATGAGGCGGGATACCCTCTTGTCCGGAACTTCATGGACAAAATGAAAGAGGCCGCAAGTTGGCAAAAAGATCACTCCCAAGAAACGAAAGAAATAGAAGCCGTTCTGAAGTTTCGACTCGAAGCTGCTGCCGCGGCATATCGTATACAGTTTGACCCAGAAAACATAGAAGATCTGTTCAGCTTGAGTGCTGCCAAAGGAGGTTCCGACGAGACGACAAACCGCAATGTGATCATTGCAATTGCTGAAACACTGGAGTATTGCCGAAACAAAAAAGTTGATAGAGAAGTGATTTTTTTTGGTGCTCCTAACCCTCTACCAAAGGGATTTTCCCTGGACAATCTAGAAAATCCAGCAAATCTCACAATAGATAAGTTCAAATTCTATGTGGGACTTATGTCCGGTGTATGGGGAGAGACCCCTTATAAGGACAATACGTTCATAACATTCAACTATGATCTTTTGCTGGAAGAAGCGCTTCAAGAATGGGCAATACCGTTCCGGTATGACGGATTGCATGGATATGAGATTCCAGAGCTGCCAAACTTTGACGACTCTGCGAGGAGCATTCAAGAAAATGAAGAGGAAGAGAATGTTGTATCTATCCTCAAACTTCATGGGTCCGTGAATTGGGCATTGACAGGATTATCGCCAAACAGCCCTATCAAGAAATACATAGGGATCAAGGGTGTGGTTAAGGTCTATGGAGATTTTATAAAAAAAGAAATGCTAGGTTCTCAAGCCCTTCTGCTGGCGCCCCCAGTCTGGGACAAGGGAACCGCCAAGGTAGGACACCCTTTGGTGGGTGTCTGGTCGAATGCGATCAAAAAGCTTCAAACGGCGACACGGATAATCGTCATAGGGTATTCACTGCCCTTGGCAGACGCACATTTCAGATATCTCATGGCGGCTGGATTGCAAAACAATATTTCCTTAAGAGAAATTGTTTTCGTCAATCCTGCATTAAAAGAAGGCGATTCAGATAAAGAGGCTTTAGAATCAAGGATATTTAGCGTTTTCCGTAAAGATCTCAAAGAAAAAGGAATCTTAAAACTTCTCCCCTACACTATAGAGCAGTTTCTACTTTCTTTCGAAGACGCCAGGGCAGTATTGGGTAGGGAGGTGGGAGTTAGACGTGGAATCAGAGTCCTCTCAAAACCAGGATTTTGACATGAAATCTTTGAAAAGGGGATTCATTGATTAGATTTCTCGTAACTACTCAGGTGGGTGTTAATCTCTGCCAATCACGCAACCACAGATATTTATAAATAGATCGGCGGCGATTGAGGTGTGGAATTATTTGAATGCAACGCATTTCCGAGCGCTTTTCTCCATGGAATCCACTAAATGTAGTGAGTATTCGGGGCATTGTCCCTAAATGTTGTACCTGAGTAGTTACGATTTCTCATACATGTGAACTCAACCCAAAAAATCTGCTATACTGATTTCAGTAACATAAAGTTAAAAATAAAAAGTCAAAAATAAAATCAAAGTCTCCTTCCGAGACCTCCAAAAGTTGTCAACGTGGCGCACTTCCCTTTCACGAAGAGGGGTGTGTGCTAGGTTGTACAACATTCTAAAAATAAATCACAAAACCCAAATAAGACAGAACCCGCTCAGCCCATGTAAACAGGCACGTGGATCCCTGTGTGCTTTTTCTGTCCCAAAAATAAAACCAAAAAAGGAGGTGATATGCCTGGAATCTGATATTTGTAGGAGTTTCCCAATGGAAGCACTGTTGACCGCTAAAGACCTTGCGAAAATTTTACGTTACACCGAATTGTCGATTTATAACCTCGCTTCAACCCGCCCGCACTCTTTGCCACCTGCGGTCCGACTGGGCCGAAGTTTGCGCTGGCACCCGAAAGTCGTGGAATCCTGGATCGACCGGAAAGCCGGATTGCCGACGTCTTCCGACACCACGCCAGAACCTGGACCTACCCCGAAAAAACGAGGGCGTCCCACCAAAGGGGAAGCCGCGGCAAAAGCGGCCCTAAAAGCGGCGGGAGGTGCGAAATGAACCTCCTGAATAATACGCGCGCGCGAGAAGAGGCCACCGAGGAGGTAGAGAAATCTTGGGAATCGTTCGGGTTTATCCCACTTGGTGTATCCGCAGGGAATCCCATAGTTTTTGATACCACAAGCCAGGCGATCCTTGATATATCGAAAACACCCGCTTCGACAGGGAAGCTCGGAGAAGCTGCTCTGATAGCGTTTGGAGGCATGCGAACCAGCGAGAAGGGAAAGGCTTTAGGACCAGATTGGGAAAAAGCCTTTTTCTACTTGCAGGAAGTTTGCCGTGCTAAAGGGGCTTTTTATCAGGAACATACCCGGGGTCCAGGTCTCTGGCTTGAAGGCGATTGTCCAAAGTACCACGACGGAAAAAAATTCGAGAAAACGGATCATTGCTATATCGGGGACCCGAAGGGGTTTGTCGCACCACAAGAAGGAAATCTTCTCGAATATGCCCAGGTCTTTTTTATCGAACTGTACCAGGCTTACGGAAAGGACACCGCCTTTGCACTTCTTGGTTTTGTCGTGTCTGCCCTGTCCGGAGGATCGATCGCGTGGCGCTCTCATATCTGGATCACCGGACAGAGAGGTGTCGGTAAAACTACGGTGTGGAAAATCCTGAAGGAAATCTTTGACGGGCATGCTGTGGCCGTAGAAGGTCGGTCGTCTGCTGCAGGGATCCGTCAGCAGGTAAAAGCAAGTTCCCGACCGATTCTCATTGACGAAGCCGAACCCAAGTCCATGAGAGGGGAAGGGCAAGGTCTCCTCATGTTGGCCCGCTCCAGTTCCTCGGGCTCGGAACAGGTGCTCGGTACACCTGACGGACGTGGGTTCTCTTTTCGGCTAACCTCTTCGTTTTGCTTCGGGTCGATCAACCCACCCGACCTGAATGCTGCCGACGCGAGCCGGTTCCATGTGATCAAGCTTTCCCGCAGACAGGGCGGACGTGAACCTAGGTTTCCGAAAAGCTTTCTTGCACGGTTTGGGAAGATCATTCTCCATGAGCTGATCCATGATCACGCTCGTCTTTTAGTCGCAATCGAAAGTGCGAAGGGGCGTTTGGGGCAGGCTGAAGAGCGTCTGAAGGATACGGTCGGAACGCTTGTCGGGAGCGCCACCTTCGCTATGCCAACTTTGGCTGGCGTGGACTTTTGCTACGACGGGAGTGCATTTACCCAAGACGACGCGGAGGACATGCTCCATAAGATCCTGTACGCACAAATTAAAGCAGGGCTATCCGTTTCCATGTCACTTACTGGTTCTGCGGAAAGGAAGGCAGCGGAAGCCTACGGAATAAAGATCGTCGAAAGCGACAACAGCCGGTTCTTATTCATTGGGAGCACAAACGATTCACTTAAGAAGATCGCTGGCGTGGTTGGAAACTATGCCGAAGTGCTGGCCAGACTCCCCGGAGCAAAAAAAAGCCACAAAGCCAAGGTAGGGGGCACTTCAATTCGGGGTGTGGCGATTCCCTTAGAGTGTTGCGGGATTGACGAGAACGAGGCAATTCAGAAAACCATGGAGGAGGTGCCATTCTGACAGGCTCCTCTTTCGGTTCCGGAGGTTCCGGTTGGTTCCACCGACTCTGGAACCATTTTTATCCTGAATTGTAGCCATAATATCAATATGGTTCCACAGTTCCAGAGAAAGAGAGAGATACATAATGGGAAAAATCCCAATGCTCGTGTCTATCTTCGAAAAAAGTGGAACCACAGAAAGGAAGAAAAAAATCAGTATCGGTCCATTCTTTAAAAACAAAAAGCGGTTCCACCTGAAACTGGAACCAGAGGAAAACAAGCTGGAAGGAAGAAGCTTCTACTACAAAAATTGCTACTACGGAAAAGAAAATCACACAAAACCGACTGCGTGCGGCTCTGGCTTGGCCGATCGTATGTGGGTTGTCGCTATTCGGGGAGACAACATGGAGGAAGGCATGGGAGTTTTGGTAGATTCGGTCAGAAGTATTTCTCTTGAAATTGTTCTGGAGCGTTTGGGCGCCGAGCGGGATAAAAAGGACAAGCACAACTGGAGAACACCTGTGGGTCGCATGACGGTCACCGGGCCGAAGTTCTTCAACCACGACAAGAGTACCGGCGGGGGCGGGGCAATCGACCTGGTCATGCACATTCTCCGGGTCGATTTTCGGGAGGCGGTCCGGGTCCTGGGCGGTGTTCCGGAGATTCCAAGACAATTGCCGACCGTTCTTCCTTCCGGGACTCCGGGGTCCAGGAGTCTTGTCCCCTTTCCGGTTCAGGAAAACTGGATCCACGTCCGGAACTATCTGACCCGAGTCCGGAAGCTCTCCGGGCACTTGGTGGATTCCCTGCACCGGGAAGGGACGCTCTATGCCGATAAATACAGGAATGCCGTCTTCCTCTCCGAAACGGGGAAGGGGGCCGAGCTCAGGGGAACGGGACCCGTCAGCTTTCATGGCTATCGGGGCGAGAAAGCCCCTTTCCGGCTTTCCGGGGTGGGAACGGATCTCTTTTTTGTGGAGTCGGCGATCGACGCCATGAGCCTCCGGGATCTTGCATTTCCCGGGACCATTCTTTCCTTCGGAGGGTGTGCCAAGGGACTGATCCAGAACTACGGACGCGAAGCACGGGAAAAAGGACTGAAGGTTTTGGCGGGCTTCGACAATGACCGGGCGGGGGAGTCGTTCTTCGAGGCCCTCAAGGAGTCCGTTCCCGAGGCAGGGAGAATCCTTCCCCAAGGAAAGGACTGGAACGAGGAACTCCTGAAGATTGCCTGATCTTCTTTTCCGTAGGAGAAGCTTCTTCTCGTCGACGGTCTGGAGGTGAAAGGGCTTGGCAAGAAACCTTCCTGCACTGTCGTACCTTTTTTGTCGTACAATGAGAACTGTGAAAGAGAGGAGGTGATAGACATGAAGCCAGACAGACAATCAATCCGGGAGATTCACGGGAATCTTCTTCTCAAGGTTTCCGGTGAGTATGCCCGACAACGGGCAGAAGCCGGCGTTCCTCTGGAGCAGTACCCGTTCTTCCTGGACGAAGAGGGAATGACTCGCCTGCCTGAGGACGTTAGAGAAAAAGCCCAAGCGTGGCTTTCGAAAAACAGAAGATAAAATCCGCCCAAGAGCGTATCCGATAAAATCCAAGACAAATTTCCCAAGCACCTGAAAACCAATTCCGAACTGAAAATCCAAAGCAAAAACTGAGCTAAGCCAGCATACGCCCTGTCTAGCGACAGTTCGTACCGTCGGCAGCTTGCGCCACCGACTTGCTGGCCAGAGGGGGAGCCCCCTGGACCCCCAGAAGCAGAGTCGCTCCTTCTCCCGGGATTCTTACCCGAGAGGTGGACGGCTCTGCCTTCCTTCGTCCTTTGTGCCTTTCGTCCGGGATTCGGAACCTTCGCGGGTTCCCAATCCCGGCACTGGCCTCTTGGCCCGGCACGTCAGTCCTCGAAGGCAATGAGCGTCCAGGGATTTGTTCAACCATTTTCTGATCGGAGGTTTTATGGATAGGAAGCGATTACTGACGGTGCGGTTTTCTGAAGAGGACTACGCCCGGATTGTCGAAAAGGCCCAACTTGCGGGCCGTCCTCTCTCCGTTCTGGTGCGGGACGCATTGGGACGAGTGAAGACTTGGACCGCCCAAGACCGGGCCGCCTTTCGGGAGAGAACTCTGGCCCACGCCCGGATTGGAGCCGCCTTGGGAGACATGGCCCGGTCGGTTCGGCAAAACCCGTCCGTTGCTCCTCGAATCATACCGGAGCTCCAGAAAATATACGACGTTCTTTTCAGGGAGACGCACCCATGATTGTCAAGCTTTTCCGCCGGGGGACCGGAAGGGGATCTGGCCCCGTCGACTACCTTCTCGGGGAGACGGACTCGAACGGAGAGCCCCGTCCCCACACGCCCGAGATTCTGTTCGGCGATCCGGACACGATCCGGGACGTGATCGACAGCCTGGACTTCCGGCACAAGTACACCTCCGGGGTGCTGAGCTTTGCGACCGAAGAGCGACCGAGCCCGTCCCAGCAGGAGCAGGTGATACGCGAATTCGAAGATCTGGCCTTTGCCGGGCTCTCCCGGGATCGGGTTCTTGTCCTCTGGGTCCGGCACACCGGCAAGGACGGACGGGTGGAACTCCATTTTGTTATTCCCAAGGTGGACCTTGTCACCGGAAAACAGTTCAATGCCTTTCCACCGGGGTGGCGGAAAGACTTCAAGGACTGGAAAAACATGACGAACCTCAGGAACGGGTGGGCCGATCCGGAGGACCCCAATCGTGCCCGGGTTCGCTCCCCCGGCGAGAATGAGTCCCCGTCCCGGAGCCGGGAGAAAGAGCGGCTGACAGATCTTCTGATCGTCCGTATTAAAGAGGGAAGGATTCACGACCGGAAGGGGGTGGTCGACGCTTTGAAGGAGCAAGGTTATGAGGTAGGACGATTGTCGGCAGATTACCTGTCGGTCAAAAAGCCTGGAGAAAAGCCACTTCGCTTGAAGGGGGGAATTTTTGCCGAGTCTTTTTCCCTGGAAGAGTCGGAAAAGGTCCGGACCGCCGACCGGGCGGAACGGCTGGGGAAGGCCATTCGGGGATCGGCCCTGGCCCGGGGACGCCGGGAGCGGCAGACCCAGGCGCGATACGAGACGGTGAGGGGGACAGAAATTCGGGAGAAGGTCAACAATGGCTGAATACATGGTCGATCTGAATTCCGGGTCTTCTGAAACCTCGACGGAAGGGAATTCCGGACCCAATCCGGAAGTCCAATCCCAGGCATTTCTTCCCCTCCCCGCGAAACGACCCAAGCGACTGAAATATAGACCTTCCGTAAAAGTTCCGGAAGAACGGGAAGGTCGGGACTGGAGCAGTGGGCTCTTGTTTTTCGTCGTGGTTTCGGCGGTCGTTTCCGGCGCATTGTGGTTTGGACTCTGGCACATTCCCGGACTGGCCCCTTGGCCCTTTCCTGCCACGGACGCCAAAGGGAACAATGTGTCTTTGGATCTATCCCTTCTTTGGATCCTCCATTTTTTTCACCTTGCTCCTTTCAACGGGTATGACTGGGACAGCGTGCGGCTCTGGCTCAGCAACCAAGGCTTCCTTTGGTCATTCGAAGGAATTCTGGCCCTGTCTCTGGGGAGCGGCCTTGTTGTGGGCACTTTCGCCTTTTTGGGAGTCTCCCGGGGGCGGCTGAAAAAAGTCCATGTTGTCGGAAAGCGGATATTCAACAGTGCCGCCGACGCAACCCGGGAACTACGGGGAGAGGTCGCCAAGTCGGGCCAGGGAATATCGATTCACCCTGACGTTCCGATCTCCCGGGATCGGGAAACCCGTCATTTCTTCGTTCTCGGGGCGATCGGATCCGGCAAGACCCAGGTCATATTTAACATATTGCAGTCGATCCTTCACCGAATGCGTTCCGGTCCGGAAGACCGTCTGATTCTCTACGACAACAAAAGTGACATTACCGCAGGACTTCCCGTTGCCGATTCGGAAATGATTCTCCTTGCGCCCTGGGACGCGCGGACCTGGGCGTGGGACGTGGGCAAGGATATCGAGAACGCCACCGACGCGGCGACCTTTGCCGAGAGGCTGATCCCGGAAAGCAAGGACAAATTCTGGTCGGAGGCTCCCCGTCAGATCGTCAAAGCCTGCATTCAACACCTTCAGACGACCCGTGGGACCGAATGGTCGTGGAAAGAATTGTCAAAAGCCCTGAACTCGCCGGAGACGATTCTGGGGGCGGTCATGCTGTATGCTCCGAATCTGGCCCCGGTCTTCGTCGGGGCGGGAGGGGGGCCGACCAGCACGGGAGCCAGTCTGCTGTCTTCAATGAATGCCTTTACAGGATCGATCGACGATCTGTGCCGGGCGTGGGACAATACCGATCCGTTCACCGGGCAGGAAATCGAACCGGGCCGGATCGTTCCCCGGATTTCTCTCCGAGAGTGGGCCCTGACCCCGGTCGTTTCCCGCCGGACGATCATTCTCCAGGGGAACAAGCGCTACCTGACCCTGGAACGGGCATATATTCAGGCCATTGTCAGCGCCTTTGGGGGGATCATGAATTCCCCCGAAATGCCGGATTCGAAGAGCCGCCGGATCTGGTTTCTCCTAGACGAATTTCCTCAACTCGGCAAGCTCGAACACTTCGCGCAATACTTGGAGGTGGGCCGTTCCAAGGGCTTGTGCGTTCTCCTCGGACTCCAGGATCTCTCCCAGCTCCGGGAGATTTATGGCCGGGAAACGGCGGACGTCTGGGCCGCAATTTGCGGGACGTATATCGTGTGCCGGAGCCAGGGCGTGGAAACGGTCCGGTGGCTGACCCAGTTTTTCGGAGAGAGGACCATAAGAACCCGACGGGTCTCTCTTTCGAACTCCGAGAAAGGTTTGAGAAAAACAATCACCGAGGTTGTCGAATCCGAACCTGTGGTGACGGGTCACGATCTCAATGGTCTGGGGGATAACAAGGGCACCAGTCCCGGGATCCTGGCCCTTCTGTCTCTCAATACCGGCCATGGGGTCTATCGCCTCGTGTGGCCGTATGTCACCCTTCCCAGGGTCCGGGAAAACCAGATCCCGGCGGGGTGGACGACCGCTTCGCCAAAAACGGCGCCGATTCCTCCCGAAATACGGAGAGAGTCCGGAAGGACCAAACGGAGAGGAAAAGGCGGAGAAAAAAAGAGCGAAGAGGAACCCTCGACCGGTCCCAATGACCAGGAATCCATTGATCCATTTTATGACGTCAGGTAAGAGCTTGACGCATGATCGATCCATGCTAGAATGAAAGCATTCCAGACGTTGTTGCCTCACGTCGTCTCGCCCTTTTCGGTCGCCGGGACAAAGCAGGCAAATTAACGCAAGTCAAAAAGCCAATCCAAAGAAAAAATCCCAAAGCAATCAAAAAAACACTGAAAGCCACGTGTAGGCGGGTTCTCGTCAGTCGACCCCCGCTTTCTCCTCTTGGGATCCCCGGTCCCGACCAAGAGAGAACACATGATCATGAAAATCATTATCGGCGTCTTGGGCGCTCTTTCGTGGTTCTTGGCTCTGGGAGTGGTTTTTTCCTGTTTTCGGCTTCATGGGGAGTGCGGGGAAAAAATGGACGGTATCGGGGGAATTTTCCGTTCGGTGCTCGGACAATAATCAAGACCCACAGCGGGTAAACGCGGCCCGCTCCTTCCGGAACGGGCTTTTTTCGGGAGGGCGGCATGGAGATTGCTCAAGAGTGTGAAAATCGGGAGGACTGGATCGACTGGCTCTCCGAGGAAGAACTGGAACGTGAGCTGGACAAAATGGAGTCGTATTACCGAAACCTCGGGGTAATCGACTAAGTCAAGCCCAATGCGGGCATGTGTCTTGTGCCCGCTTCCTTCTGGGAGGGGCACGCAACCAGGAGGAAAGAAAATGAACACGCAAGAATTCTACGCGCAGATTACGGAGAAAATGATCCACGCCCTGGAATCCGGGACCGCGCCTTGGACCCGGCCCTGGAAAGTGACCGGGGACGGTGTGCCTGTAAATGCTTTGACCGGGAAGCCCTACCGGGGCGTGAATGCGCTGAACTTGTCCTGGCATGCCCTGTCAATGGGTGTACCGGACATGCGGTATGCCACCTTCAAACAAGCCGTCGAGGCGGGCTGGAAAATTCGGGGAGGATCCAAAGGGATCCCGATCCTGAAGCTCGTTCCGGTGGAGAAAAAAGAGAAAGAAGGGCGGGAAGAGGAGCCTCCCGGCAATTCCGGAGACCTTCTGATTCCTAAAGTCTATTTTGTCTTTGGGGCTCCGGACCTGGAAGGGATTCCCGCACTGGAAGAAAAACCGAAACCGGCAGACTGGAGTGGCAAGGCGGAAGAGATCAGGTCAAGGCTTTCGACGGCTCTCAATGTCCCGGTGAATCACGGAGGCGGACGGGCGTTCTACTCGCGCACCGACGACCGGATCCAAATGCCGGGGGAAGGAAATTTCGAAGGTGAAAAGGCGTATCTCGGGACTCTTCTTCATGAGTTCGCTCATGCAACGGGCCATGAAAAAAGGCTAAACAGGTCCTTTGGGGTCTACGGGGATCCGGATTACGCCTTTGAGGAGCTGGTCGCAGAAATGACGAGCCTCTTTGTGGCCATGTCGACGGGGATTAGTCCGGCGGAGGCCCATTTCAAAAACCATGCGGCCTATGTCCGTTCCTGGATCGAGGCGCTGGAGAAAGACAAGAAGGCATTGGTCCGGGCGTCGAAACTCGCTCAGACTGCTTGTGATCTTCTGGTAAACACCATGCAATAAAGGACCATTGGCGGGCGTAAACTTCGGCCCGCCTCCTTCTGGAGCGGGCTCTTTTCCGGGAGGACAAAATGGATATTCGAGACAAGGTCATTGTGGTGAAGGTGCCGGAAGGTCAGGCTTCAGAACTAAAAAACGGCACTCTGACGAAAAAGGCCGTACTGGAAAAGCTTGAGGCGGAATTTGTTCGGGTGAGCGCTCACTATTACAAGGAAAAGTCGGAGTACTATGAGGGATACCGCGAAGGGTTGTCCCAGGCACTCTGGTTCTTGAAAAAAATGGAATAGTCGGGAAGGATCGTCCGCTGACGGGGCGATCCTTACACGTATTGAAAAATTAAAATGGGAACGGAGCCCGTCTGTTCCCATTTTTGTGAGAATATTGTCAAACACTTCATAGAATAAGTCCTTGCAATCCTCAATCTGACCATATAGCGTTATTGATTTTCTGATCAGTCGTGTATTGGCTCAGGGCGTATACTGCCAAATTGTTGCGGGAATCCAACCAATTACAGCCCAAAATCCCCAAGAAGTTCCAGTCTATTTTTCCGGAGCGGAAGCCTTGTGATTCGTGGAAGACTCCCACATTTTCTTCCCGAGTTCCTCGCCTGTCGGATTGTAATATCGCATGACCATGTTCAAGACTTTGTGCCCAAGGATTTTTGCCAATTCGTGGGCTTGATAGATCCCGGCAAGTCTTGTGGCCGCCGTATGACGGAGATCGTGAAAACGAATATCTTTTAGCCCTGTAGACTTGGCCGCCGCAGCGAAAACCTGTGAAACCCGGTCGGGGCCTATTCCCCATAGGTTGCCCTTAATACCGATCACTTGGCTATTGAGCACTTCCTTTAATGTTTCCAAAGCTACAGTGGAGAGAGGAACTTCACGAGAGGACCCATTTTTCGTTTCTTCAAGCTTGACGATCTTCCTGTTAATATCGATATTGGTTCTTGTCAAAGACATGATTTCTCCCCGTCTCATGCCTGTCTCCACTGCCAACAAGACAATATGTTGCATTTCTTTCGACAAGTGTTTGAGTAGTTCGTTCTGTTCTTCAAAAGAAAGGGTCCGCTCCCTGCTTTTAAACAGGTTATTTGCTTTCTTCCCCGGATTTGTCCCTTTGGTTCTTCTGATCGGATTGACTAAACCGGGCATGTCCCAGTGCTCCCGTGCCACGTTAAAAAGGTGGCTCACGATTGCAAGGTCAAGCCGGATTGTTCGCTCAGAAATACCTGCACCACGGCGAGCTTGCTCGTATTCAAAAATATCTTGCGGTCGAATGGTTGCCAGATATCGTTGTGCGAGCGCATTTACTTTCCAGGACCGGATTCGTTTTTTCTCCTGGGAGTATCCTTTTTTGTATTTTGAAACTTCTTCTTCATACCGGCTCAAAGCCTCGGACAATGTCGTGTTCTCAGCTTCTTTCCGTGAAACGAAAATGCCCCGATCTATTTCCGACTCGATCTCCCTCGCCCATTTTTCAGCGTCCTCGCGCTTGTCAAACGAATGCATTTGGGCAGGGTAGCCTTTTCGCCGGATTTTTGCTTCCCATACCGTAGAATCTGCCAGTTTGCGTTTATAGAAACTCGCCATTCTTCCTCCTCGTATTTTTTCTGAGTGTCGGAGAAGTGTCGGAAATATTCCTGGGAATTATTTTAGCATAGAAGAAGGAGAAGTATATAATGGCTATATTACTTGGTGCTCGGGAGGAGAATCGAACTCCTATGACCGTGAGGTCGGCGGATTTTGAGTCCGCTGCGTCTGCCTGTTCCGCCACCCGAGCATTGATGATGAAACGTTGTGGAAGGAGAATCTCAGGGAGAGATTGTATCGGTGGGCGCAGGTGTTTGCAAGCTGAAGCTGCTTATCCAGGTAATGCCTGATCTCGGACCTTTTCTTCTGCCTGTGGTTCTTCCGGAAATTCCGGGCCGGGAGTCTCTATGTAACGGAAGACTTCCGAAGGGGAAATTCCAAGCTCTCTCGGGTGAAATGTTTGGGTGACGGTATTTCGGTCGATCAACGGAAGGGTGATGTGGAAAGGTTCGTCAACAGGCTTTGAGCGGCTGGAAAAAAGAACAAGCAAATTCACCTGCCCTGCATGTGTGTCGGGATTTTTATACTCGGAAACCATAGCAATCCTGCCGTCTGCAAGCTCCACAAGTGATCCGACCGGGTAGACGCCAATCATCCGGACGAGCTCGGCGATCGCTTTAGGATCAAGTCGATGAATTTCAGTCTCCAGAATGTAGGCCAGAGTTTTGGCTGGTGAAAGAGGGCTTGCGTATATGCGTCCGGCGGTGAGCGCTTCGTAAATGTCGAGAACCATCAGGGAGCGGGAGACGGGGTTTAACTCCTTGATGTCGATTCCGTAAGGGTAGCCCGCTCCATTTTTTCGTTCGTGATGCTCGATGCAGACTGTCGCGCACAAACCACTGATCACTTCATCTTTGCTTTTTGAAAGAATGGAATGTCCCAGCTGGGGATGTTTTTTCATGATATCCCACTCTGACGGGGTGAGTTTTCCGGGTTTTTTGAGAACATCCAGAGGAATAAGGCTCTTTCCGATATCGTGCAGAAGAGCGGCAAGACCCCATTTTGCCAGCTCTTCTCTCGGCACCCCCGACCGGGCAGCGAGGCTTATTGTCAGAACCATCGTATTGGCCGAATGAACATAAGATTCATCATCAACCTCCGAGAGGGTCAGAAGAAATGAATTGTTGCTGGGATTTTTAAGGGTCATTTCCAGAGTTTGGGCAACCTGCTCCTTGAGAGGAAGAACATCAAATGAGAGTTTTTTCCGAATGTTGTCAAAACTTTTGGCGACGACTGCAACGGTTTTTTCCTGAAGGGCATTCCATTCCCTGATGGCATGGGGTGTTTTTATCTCAAGGGTCTGAAACTCCGGAGCGATGTCATTTTCCTCCTGGAGAGGAGGATCAGAGTGTTTGCCAGTTCCTTTTTGTTGGGAGATCTGGTCCCGCTCATCCTCGATATTGACGGTGACCATCCTGATCCCGTTTTCCTTCAGCTTGCGGATCTCATCCCCAGACCGGATTTTGAAGCGATGGAAGAGGATATTTGTCTCGAGCCAGCTTTTATCCAGTGAGATCACTTCCATGCCCACTGTCAGTTTGTCGACAGGAATTGTTTTATGCATCGAAAGGCCCCTTTTGAAAGCCTGAAGCGTATTCTGACTGCAGGAAACTCTTTGATAAGCGATCGAGTTCTTTTTTCGGGAATGAGGGATTTGGGAATGCTTTACAATGCTATCATTTTCTTTTTCCATTTTCCTCCTCAATCACTTTTCCCTTAGGGAGCACATAATCTGTCCGGTTTTGTAGCGCAAGACTTGTCCGGTTGCCAAGGAAGACTCCATGGTTTGAGCGAACAGAAGCGATCAAGGGATTTGATTTTTTGTCTTAAGCCGTTAATCTCTTTTGAGAGATTTGATCAACCCGCGTTTTTTCAGGATCTTTTCCAAGGGAATCCCAATGAAATGTTTTTTGATCCGTTCGATCCATTTATTTCTGCTGTCGATCTTCGTCATTTGCACCTTGCCTGAAAAAGGCTTTGCCTACCCCGGATTTTCCAGAAGCTATGATTTTCCCTGCGCTTTTTGTCACATCCAATGGCCCAAGCTGAATGACAATGGAAACATATTCAAGGATCGCGGTTTCATGCTCTCCACAACAGGTCGAGGGAATGGTTTGGACATGGGGTTTTCTGATCCGGCAAACCAGAATTATTTTCCTGTCGGTTTCCGCATGAGCGAGTCTTACGACATGAGTTCGGTCAACGGGGTATTGTCTGGAAAAAACACTAATGGTGGGTGGTCCAACGGTGCTAACTCACAGAACCCGTGGAGCCTTGAGTCCGGTGGCCTTTTAAACCCCTGGATCTCTTATTGGGTCGAACCGGGGTATCTCGTTGGCGGGAACTTCGGGATCACAAAACTCTGGGTCCGATTGGATGATCTTCTCCATTCGACCTGGTTCAATGTTTATGCGGGTCAATCCAGTGTAGACTCCCCATTTTCATCGCACAGGTCGGTTTCGATCGGTACGGCTTCCCCCTACACGATGTATGACTATCAGCCGGGAACGGCGGAGGTTGTTACGAACTCCGGTGCACAAAATGCCGGATTTTCTTTTGCCAACCCTATCGGGGCCTATTTTGACGGAGACCGATTTCAGATGGGGCAATCGGTCACTTCCATTCGCTACTTCGGGTATCAGTTTGAAAATGGATGCGGGACAAGACGATCCTTCTCCTTAAACCCCTGCGAAACACGACTCGATGTGAGCTTTATGCCCAACTCCTCCTTATATTCCTCATCGAACTCCCCGGGAGTCTCGGGAAGCAGCGCTTCCCAGGATCCTTTGTCTCCCTCAACCTATTCATTGAATATTGCCGAAAACAACGGGTTTTCTTATTTTGTTCACCTGACGCAGTCCTTTGGGGGTTGGGGTGCGACATCAGGGGAGAGAATCGGTCTTTTCTCCTATGTAGGGGAGGGGAGCTCCATGGGCAGTGTCGGCGGGAATGCTCCTTCAACGATTTTTAACCGGGAGGGCGTTGACATCTCCTTGAACCCGATACCCAGAGGTGGCCTCAATCTATTCGGCGCATGGGAAATTGTCCGGGATCCGGCAGGAATGATTCAATCCAACCCGGATTTCATGGGAAGTTCCATTCCTGCCTCAGGGCTATCGTACATGACCTGGTTTGTCGAGGCGGACTGGCAACCCAATTTCGGGGGAATGTTCTCTTCTGACGGGACCGGATCCAATATGATTTCTGTTATCTATAATCAGCTGGACATGATCGAACAGCCAGTTTTTTCCGGCGGAAATCAGATAGCCCTTCCGGGAAATTTTAATGATGTTCTTTCTTTTACGATTCTGGACAGATATGGTTTATGGCAAAGTGAACGGACTGCCGTTTCCCTTTATGCCCAGTACCAGTGGTTATTCGACGCGGGTGTGTCAGGGCTGTTGAGTGGATTTGCGTCCAATGGAGCTCAGATGTCCGGTAATCGCCAGGTTTCATCTTACCCCGGCGCACTTTTCGGAAATGTGACCGCCAGCAATTTCTCCATAGGTGTGGACTTTGCCTACTGAACAGAAAAGATGGGTGAAATGGTCTCCATGCTTGTGGCATAATTTTCGGGGAATCCCGTAAACAACCATATGTCTAACCGATTCTTGTCTGCTCGAGATGGCACGAAGATGCAAACCATCGATTCATGTGTGGCTTCTTCGCGCCCTTTTAAGCCAATCTCCGTTTCAAAATGCGATTCTCGGAGATCAACCCAATGGAGGATACGTTGATTCGTCGAGCTATTTTGTTGTTAGGAATGTTTCTGGCTCTTGAAGCGATTGGTCATGGAAAAGAGGCATTTGCTCTCGCTCCGGCTGATCCTGTGGATGGCAAGGTCGTCTACAATCATTATTGTGTGGCTTGTCATGGTCCCCAGGGAAACGGCCAGGGGCTTGCCGCTCCGGCGATGTTCCCCCATCCCGCCAATTTTACGGATCCCAATCTCTGGAAGGGGCGGTCTGATGCTTTTTTTATCAATGTGATCACCAACGGCAGAAAACGGGTCATGCCACCATGGTGGGATGTGATTACCGCTCAGGAAATCCAGGATGTTTATGCTTATGTGAAAACGACATTTAAACCAAAGTGATATTGCATCCCCCAAGGGAGATGCTTCATCGGTTCAAGTGAGGTGTTTGTGAGTTCTGTCGGGAGTATCGTTTGTAAATTGTCCGAAATTATTCCTTTCGAGGAAAATGTCCGTTTGTTCAAATTTGATACGGGTGGGGTGGACTTTCCCTTTCACCAGGGACAATTCATCTCACTAGCCGGATCCGATGGCAAGTCCTCCTATTTTGCGATAGCCTCCCCACCATCACTGAAGGGGAGTTTCGAAATTCTGGTCAAACGAGGAAACTCCACAACGGACTATCTCTTTTCCCGTTCTGTCGGGGATAGGATTTCCATTTCCGGCCCTCAGGGTAAAGGTTTTGCTCTGGATCCATATGTTGGAAAGAATTTGCTGTTTGTGGGTGTCGGAACGGCGATTGCCCCTCTTCGCTCAACATTATTGACGGCCCTTGAGCGAAGAAACGATTTCAACAGGATCTCTTTTCTGTTTGGAACGCTTACACCAAACCATATCTGGTTTGGTGATGAGATGGATGAATGGCACCAGAAAGGGGCAGAGGTCCATATTACGGTCACTTATCCTGACGAGACATGGGACAGGCACTCGGGGTTTGTCCAGGACATCCTGCGTCAGTCCAAGGATCCTCTCCACGAGACAGTTGTTTATCTGTGCGGAATGAAGGAAATGGTTGAGGAAACGACGAAGGTGCTGAAGGAGAGGTCCATCCCGGAGGAGATGATCCTCCTGAATTTCTGATGGCTGATCCGACCGGATCTCTGATCGAACCATTTATAGGAAGATGGTTGTGGCATGGATAGCATTCTGACCGAAAAAGGGATCATGTATGACCATCCAGGGCAGGGGGCGCTGTACATTGTCAGTACTCCCATCGGGAATCTCTCGGATATTACCGTTCGTGCCCTGAAGGTTCTTCAATCCGTCGGGCTTGTCGCATCCGAAGACACGCGGGTGACCCGTTCCCTGATGACTCACCATCAGATCCCGACCCCGCTTGTTTCTTATCATGCCCACAATCAGGAAGAAAAAATTCCCCTGTTCCTCGACCGCTTGAAAAATGGAATCAGCATCGCCCTTGTGAGCGATGCCGGAACTCCACTCATATCCGATCCGGGAAGCGAACTGGTTCGAAGAACAATTGAGGCCGGTTTTTGTGTCCATCCGGTTCCGGGACCATCTTCGGTCCTGTCTGCGCTTGTATCATCGGGTATAGAGCCAGGCCGATTCCTGTTTGACGGGTTCTTGCCCAGAACGCCAGGCGAGATCAGGAAGAGGCTTGAACGGGTGAAGGAATATGACGGAGCGCTTGTCTTTCTGGAGTCGCCCCATCGGGTTCTCAAGACGCTTTTATTGATGCAGGAGGTCTTGGGCGACAGGGGAGCATCGGTTCATCGGGAAATGACCAAGGCCTTTGAATCGGTGACAAGGGGGGTGCTGTCGGAGGTTTCCGCAATCCTTTCCAGAAAACCCCTGAAAGGGGAGTTCACGATTGTTGTGGCAGGAAAAGAGCGGGAAAAGGGCCGGAAACGGGTGAATCGCTATCCAAGGGAATCTGATTCTCATGAAGGAGTCGATCCTGTGGAAGAGGCTGGCGCGTCCGGAGAAGATGATGGGTTGTTTGATTTTGAACTTGAGGGGGTCTGAGCCCAGATGAAGGTTGTTGTTGTTCAGAACGACCCGGTGTTTGGAGAAGTGTCCAGAAATATCGAGGATGTTTCCCTGATTTTATCGAAAAGAAAGGAACCAAAGCCCGATCTGGTCGTTCTTTCGGAGCTTTTTGCCTCGGGATATCAGTTCACATCTGTCTCTGAAGCTCGATCCCTCTCCGAGAAAGCCGTTGGGCCTGATGCTGGTCCAACGGTGACTTTCATGAAGTCTCTCTCACGGGAGACCGGTGGACTGGTCGTCGGGGGATTCCCCTGTCTGACCGATGGCCGGGTGACAAACTCTGCGGCTGTTTTCAGGAATGGGGAACTTGTAACGGTTTATGACAAGGTCCACCTGTTTGATGCGGAAAATCGTTGGTTTTCTCCGGGAGCTGGGCCATTGTGCCTTGTCGATACAGACTTTGGGCCAATGGGGGTCATGATCTGTTTTGACTGGCTGTTTCCGGAAGTTGCCCGCAGTCTGGCCCTTGCAGGAGCCATGTTGATCGCTCATCCGGCAAACTGGGTTCTCCCTTTTGGTCCTTCCGGAATGATTCTCCGGTCAGTGGAAAACAGGATCTATACTCTTACGGCAAACAGGGTCGGAACAGAGGCAAGAGGAGGTCTTCCTCCCTTGACCTATATCGGTCAGAGTCAGGTGCTGTCTCCGTCCGGAGAGATTCTTGCAAGGGCTCCAAGAGAAACGGCAGCCATTCTGGAAGTTGCCTTTGACCCGTCTTTGGCAAAGAGAAAGACCGTTGCGGCGGAAAGTGACGCCTTCAGACAAAGGAGGCCGGATCTTTACCAATTGTGAAAAAGATTTTTCCACCCCCCATTGTGTCCGGGAGGAAACCTGCCTATAATCCCCCCATGCCATTTCTTGCGGGTGAGTCCCTAATCCTCTACGACAACCGTGGTCGAGCCTACGTCATTCCGGAGTTGATTCCCGGAAAGGTCTTCAATCTTGATGGCCACCTTTTCCCGCATGCCGAGCTGATGGAAAAAGCTTCCGAGGGGGAAAGCTATGTTGGCCCTAGAGGTCTGACGCTTACTCCATTTCGCCCCACTCTCAGGGAAACCCTTTCCCACATGAAAAGACGGACCCAGGTCATCTATCCAAAGGATCAGGGTTTGATCCTGATGTGGGGAGAGATCCGTCCCGGGCTCAGGATCCTTGAGTCAGGAATTGGTGCCGGAGCCCTGACACTAAGCCTTCTTCGCATGTCTGCGCCGGGTGGGGAGGTCGTATCCCTCGAGAAGCGCGAAGAACACGCATCGGAGGCGATGAGTAATTTGCGCAGAATGGTTCCGGAACTGATGGGGAACCACAAACTCCTGATCGGCTCATATGGTGATCCCGGATGGGAAGAGTCTGTTCCCGGTGTTTTTGATCGTGTCGTTCTCGATTTGCCCGAGCCATGGGAAGGCCTTTCCGGTCTTGCCAAAAAGCTTCGCCCGGGTGGCATTCTGGTTTCCTGGATGCCGACTCCGCTTCAGGTCCATACCCTTTCCAACCGATTGAAGGATTCCGGGGACTTTCACCTTGTACAGACCGTTGAGGCGATTGTCAGGGACTGGGAGTTTGGTCCGACATCGGTTCGTCCTGCCCATCGTATCGTTGGTCATACGGGCTATCTCACCATGGCAAGACGTGCGGCCCCCGGTATCCCTTATATTGCATGGGAACCTTCCTTCTAATCAGTTTCTTTCCAAAAGCCCGGACGAAAAATCCGTCACTCATTCTTTCCTGATCCGGATGTGTTCTTGTCCTGTTGCTCCGGAATGGAGCAGGAAGCATTGGCAAGATCAGGACAAATCCAGGATAACCGTCCGAGATGGTTACTCAAGATCCAACTCTAGGTCCTCAATAGCCATCAAGCCGTTTCTATTCCCTTCTGGGCTTATATGCCACCAATCAGGTGATATCGTTTCTTGCTGAGCTCAGGAAGACATGATTATCGATTGATTTTTTTTATCTAAAGATCCTTCTATCCATTCTGATCTTCTCTGGTTGAAAACAGAATCGGTCAGGTATAGACTGGAACTGGAGTTTCACGGGTGAACCTCCGCGTTATCTTTGTTTGTTCAGGGGTCGCTTTGCAGAGCGGCTCCTGATTTTAAGAATATAAAAGTTTATGGTTTATTTTTTTCGTCGGTCAAATCCTTATAATATCAAGGAATCTTCCCTAAGATTCGATCCTCTTCCTCTAGAGCTCTTCCACAAAGGAGTTGCTCTTCTCTTTGTACAAACTCCGATCTCGTCATATCAATGATGACTTGGTTTTTCCTTAAGCTTTTGGTGGAATGGTTGTTCTTGAGCCCTATCCCCCGAAGTTGGCCCTCTGCCGGAGGATGAAGGAGCTGGATTTGTCAAAGCACCAGTCTGAAATTATCCTGGAAATCATGAGAGGGCGGACGAATAAGGAGATCGCATTAAAGCTTGGCTTGGCTCTCCAGACAGTCAAGGACCACCTCTACACGATTTTTCAAGAACTTAAAGTCCGAAACCGTGCCGAACTGATCATTCACGTGATGGGGAATCTCTCTTTTTTAGAGGATGAATGACGTTTTTGACCTTCTTTCTGGTGGATTGTTGCGGTAGCGTTTATGTGGAATCATTTTTTACGGGATTTTGGATTTGAATTTTTCTTATGGAAAAATATGGATGGGAAGCGGAATGGATTCATTAAAAAATTTCGACAGGGCCAAAAGGCGCTCGTAAGAGACCGGTCTGACTTCAGGAGAGGGAGGCATTCTCGCCACTGAATAGAGGTCCCATCGACTGATTTTGGCACCACCCGCAACGAGCTTCCCCATGGCTTGCTGCATATGCTTGCTCCAGTCTCCTTCAGGATGAAAACTCACTGTTGGGGAAATATAGTCCATGACCATGGTCTGGATTGTGACAGGGGTTTCTTGAAGCGTCTCCTCGACCTGTTTCCAGTAGGATGGAAAACGGAGACCGGACCGGTCGAGAAAGGCAAAACTCTCTGCATCCGCCGCATCGATTTTAAACCAGATGGACCAGGGGATTCTCTCAGATTCCAGAGTATTTTTCTGCTTGAAAAGATCCAGCACTTTTCTCCTGGTCGATGCCTTAAAAAGCCCCGTGCCATTCGTAATGATCCGGATTGTGACTTCATGGGTGCGTTTTTGGAAAAAGGCAAGGACCTTTTCCAAAACTTCCGGGAATTCCGGAACCATTGTGGGCTCCCCGTCCCCTGAAAAGGAGACATCGGTCAGTATTCTCTGGGCCATTGGAGTCTGGTCAAATGGAGGTACGGAAAAAAACTGGTTGGTTTCCACAAGATCGATCAGGTGTGAAAGTTCGGCGATGACCCTGTCCGGGTCGACTTTCTGATGGATCTTCTGAATATGGGCCATTCCTTCCGGAGTCCTATCGACCTGACAATAGATGCAATCAAAGTTGCAGCCCTTGTCCGGGTTCATGTTAATGCCGACCGAAAGTCCTCCGGAACGTCTGGATATGACCGGGTAAACATGAATATTGTTCCTGAATCGTCTTTGATGATCTGAAAAGAGAAATTTCAATGCCGAAGATGGGTTGTCCAATGGTCCTCCCTCAGAAAGGGGCTTTCTTCAAGGGGTGGTTCGAGAGAGAGAATATGGTTGCTTTCTCCCCAGACGGTTTTGGCGGGAATAGGTGTGTATCCCCGTTCATGTTCTGGAAAATGGGGCCAAAGAGCTCCGTAGACGATTTCATCCATATGGGGTGGAAGGGGTGCCGGGAAAAAAACACTGGGGCCATTAAAGCCTTCCGGGTGAAAGGAGACGCCAAGTCCCGAGATCTTTTCGTCGAGCGCCTTGTTGTCTTTTTCATTTCGACCAAGAATCACCCACGTGGAGTCTTCGAATCGATAGTGGCGGCCGTGTCGGAGAAGTGATGCATTTTCCCTTGATCTTCCGTCATCAAGGGTAATGAAATCAGTGACCCTTTCCCGAAAATGCTCATCGGTCAAAAGACATCCTCCGGCGGGGCTTGGAATGGTCTTGAATCCGAATTTTTTGGCGAGGGCGAGTTGGGGTTTTCTGGAGCGTCCTGCCCATCCAAAAAGCTTTTTTCGGTCGACTATCCCTTCCTTTTCCATGCGAGTCTCAGGGAGGAGCCTTGCCGACAATGGGCGCAGGATTTCTCCTTCCATTCCGGCTTCCTGATCGATTACGTATAATGTATCCCTTTTTTGGCTCATGGGTCTTTGGCCGACAACCTCTCCTGTTACCAGAAAGCTCGTACCGG
Source organism: Leptospirillum ferrooxidans C2-3 (assembly GCF_000284315.1). NCBI lineage: Bacteria > Pseudomonadati > Nitrospirota > Nitrospiria > Nitrospirales > Nitrospiraceae > Leptospirillum > Leptospirillum ferrooxidans. The sequence continues at coordinate 376,732 of NC_017094.1, forward strand.
TTTCATCCATAACCTTCTTGGCAATGGTAAACATGAGTATCCTGCAGTCGATACAGGGGTTGACCACTGAGCCATAACCAAACTCGGGATTTTTCAATACATCAATAAAGGCATCCCCTTTTGGACGGCGGAGCAGGGGAACCCCCAATTCCGCCGCCATGGTTTCAGCAGTGTTTTCGCAGCCGAAGGGACTTTCAAGGTGGAGACCCACCAGTTCAATGCCCTGCTCCAGAAGGAGCCTGCCCGCGAGGGAAGAGTCCAGTCCTCCGGAAAGAAGTAAAAGTCCTTTCAATCAACATCCTTGTCGGAATCGGAAATGACTTCATGAATTTCAAGAACATTCGGTCCGGAAAACATTTCTCTGGGAGGGTGGTTGGAATGGGCTTTTTTAAAGGAGTCCGAGCGGGTCCAGTTCTTGAAGTCCTCCATTGTCTCCCAAAAGGTCATGACACTGTAGTACTCAGAATCGATGGGCTTTAAAATCAGGTTGCGAATGAAGCCCGGTGATCCGTCGATCAGTCCCTTCCTGTTCTTGAAGCGTTCTTCAAAGTCTTTTTCAAATCCTTTGGCAACAAGAATGCGATTGGCAACAACAAACATGGCAATCCTTTCGTTAGGGAGAGGTGAGGGGAAAAGAAGCATTCCATCCTAAGTGTGTCACATTTGTTCGTATGGTTTCGAAATTGAATCCCCTTAGTGTTTCATTGATCGGGTGCGGATTCAAGGGTCCACTCGCTGTTTGGCTAGGAGCCTTCACTGGCCTCCCACCCTGAAGGAGTCAGCTTTCTACCGGAAGGAGTCCTGGCGAGGAATCCTTCCTTCAAAAGGTAAGGCTCCACGACATCGATCAGGGTTTCGGGATCCATTTGAAGAGTTGCCGCGATGGCTTCAATTCCCACTGGGCCGCCTTCGTAGACGGACCGGATTGTTTCAAGAAACTTCCTGTCCACCCGGTTCAGGCCTCTTGTGTCTATTCCCTCCATTTGAAGGGCCTCTTTTGCCAGTGAGACTGTGATAACCCCGTTCCCCCTTACCTGAGCAAAGTCCCTGACTCTTTTTAAAAGCCTGTTGGCTATCCTTGGGGTCCCCCGTGAACGTTGCCCAATTTCATTTGCCGCATCAGGGGTCATCATGATCTCCAGAATCTTTGCAGACCGTTCCAGAATCCGGGCAAGTTCCGCGGGAGTGTAAAAGTCCATATCCCTTTGTATTCCGAATCGGTCTCTAAGGGGAGCGGAGAGGAGACCCGCTCTTGTGGTGGCGCCAACAAGGGTAAAGGTCTGAAGCCGATGGCGGAATGTTCTGGCTGCCGATCCTTTGTCAAAGACGACATCGATGGCAAAGTCCTCCATCGCTGTGTATAAAATCTCTTCAACAGGGCGTGGAAGTCTGTGGATTTCATCAATAAACAGAACCGTTCCCGGGGCCATTCTAGTCAAGATTCCCACCAGGTCCCCCCCTTTTTCAAGGGCAGGTCCTGTTGTTCCCTGAAAGGGGACGCCCATGGCCTTTGCAATCAGGCTGGAAAGCGTTGTTTTCCCGAGCCCTGGTGGGCCATGGAACAGAATATGATCCAGGGCCTCTCCCCGGATGATGGCGGCTTCAATGGCAATGTGCAGGCTTCTGGTGACATCTTCCTGACCGACATAGTCTTCGAAAGAGCGGGGACGAAGCTGATTCGATTCCCTGTTCTCTTCTGCAATGTTCTCTTCGATTTCCTCTTCAGGAAATGGTGTGGGATCAGTCAGATCCAATTCTGTAAACCTCCGAGAAAAGCTCTTCAATGGTACGAATGTCGGGGTTCTTCTTGAGAGCTGCGGCGACAAGTCTTGATGCTTCGATCGGAGTGTGTCCGAATTGTTGGACCAATGTCTCCCTGACCAGGGATGAAATATCTGTCAGCGAAGCTGTTTTGTTCTTCCCGGTGGGTTCGGCCGGAATCAGGGGTGTTGATATGGGCTGGACTTCTTCCTTCAGCTCGGAAATGATTTTTTTAGCGGTTTTGTCTCCGACTCCCTTGAGTGTTTTCAATCGGGAGACATCTCCCTGCGAGATCATGGAAAGCATCTCCTCGACAGGAAGGGAAAGAATTCGCAGTGCGGTCATGGGGCCAAGTCCCTGAACCTTTCTGAGAAGAAGAAAAAGGTCCTGTTCTTCTTTTGTGGGAAACCCAACAAGGGTTGGAGAATCCTGATGTTCGCTCCAGAAGAACTGGGTATACAGGCTTAACTCGGAAGATTCTGAATCGGTTCCCGACAGGACACTCATCGAGTAGGGCGATAGGTGGACCCGATACCCGACAGCTCCCGCGCGAAGGGTAATGGCATCTTCTTCCCAGGAGATGATTGTTCCGAACAATCTTGAAATCATGGGGGCAATAACCTGCTGAAACCGAGAAAAGCCAATCCCATGGCATCGCCTTCATGAGTGCTTGAAAGATGAAGTCTCGGGCCAAGCCATATGGCAAGGGACTCCTGGACGGCCTCTTTGGAGGCGCCACCATAACCCGTGATCCTGTGCTTGAGCTCTCTTGGAGATATGGTCGTAAAAGCGAGGTGCAGTTTGTTCGACAGAAGAGCAACGACACCGATGACCGGTCCCAGCATCAAACCGGCGTTAGGTGCATTTTTCCTGTTGAAATGATCTTCAATGATCACGGCATTGGGCCGGTGGGTCTTTGCGATTTGTTCAAGCCGGTCATAAATCTCGCCGATCCTTCCCTCGACGGGTGTTTTCGGAGATGTCCTGATCGTTCCTTGGGCCAATATGCGAACTGTCTCGAGAGATGTTCCGGATAGAACCGCATAGCCTGTTGCGGCAAGTCCGGGATCAACACCCAGTACGGTAAAGGAAGAGCCCCTTTGAACCGTGGGGAGATTCGGTCCCCCCACGGGCAGGCTTCCTGTTTTAGGGAGAGAGGGGGACATAAGAATATCGGCCATCCCGCAGGACGGACAGGACCGCATCCTGGTCCTTTTTGATTTTCTTAGCAATGCGAATATATTCGCTGACCGAGTGCACACTGTGCCTGTTCACTTCGACAATGATATCCCCTCTTCTGAGACCGGCGCTTTCGGCAACAGAACCAGAGGCCACCCCCTCGACAATAACCCCTTCAAGATGAGCGGGAAGATTCAGTTGCTGGCGCATCTCTGCGGTGATATCAGTAATGACGAGTCCCTTCAGGACATTGTTAAGTTTTGGAGAGGATGGCTTCTCAACGTGATTTCCGGCCATTGCGATATTTGCCGGAAGCTCTCCGATCATGACAGGAATATTTCTCTTGTCACCATTTCTGATGACTGTAATCCGGACATTTGTTCCAGGTGCAATGCGCGACACCCTGAACCGAAGATCGTTGGCATCCTGAATTTCATGGTCGTCAAGTGCGATGATCACGTCACCCCGCTTGAAGCCTGCATGACTTGCGGGACCATCCGGAAGAATGTCGCTGACAAGAACACCCTTTTTGCTGGAAAGATGAAATTGACGCTCGATTACCGGTGATATGTTCTGGATCGATACGCCAAGCCAACCACGAACGACTCGTCCCTTCGTTCTGAGGTCGTTGACGACTTGCCGTACCATTTCGGCCGGAATGGCAAAACCAATCCCTTCATAGCCGCCATTTGTTGTGTAGATGGCGGTATTCATCCCGATGACCTGTCCGAAGAGATTGACAAGAGGACCACCGGAGTTTCCAGGATTGATGGCAGCATCTGTCTGGATAAAATTTTCGTACTGTTCAATTCCGATATTGCTTCTTTTCAGTGCGGATACAATTCCCATGGTGATGGATTGTGTCAGACCAAAAGGTGATCCCATGGCAAGGACAATGGTCCCGACGCTGACCTTTTTCGAATCGCCCCAGGAAACGATCGGGAGGTCATGTTTCGGGTGGATCCGGATCACCGCAACATCAGTCATGGGGTCTTTTCCGATAATGGTGGCCCGGTAGCTTGACTTGTCAGAGAGGACAACGGTGACCTTAGTGGCATGTTTGACCACATGATAGTTTGTAACGATGTAGCCATCCTTGGAGATGATGAAGCCCGACCCCAGGCTTCTCTCAACATGTTTCTGCGGAGCTCCTCCGGGAGCCTGATTGCCGAAAAACTGCCTGAAAAAGGGGTCGTTCATGAATGGATTCTGCGGTTTTGCCGTTACGACGGATGTTGTCGAAATGTTGACGACTGACGGAATGACCGCTTTTGAAACCGTCACAAACACATTCTGAAGTGCGAGACCCGGAGCAACTTCCTCCTTTGATATCGGAGCGGAAGGAGTTCCATCACTAGCCCTTGCTGGCTGCGGTGTCATGGAGAGAATGAGCGATAAGGAAAGGCCTAGTGATATAAGGGAGGTCCGTGTCAGTTTCTTGGGGGTTTCTATTTGTGAAGATTGGATCATTTTCGGCGTTCTCCTTCGAATGATGGTCAGTCCGTATTTCCGGGGGGGGACTGCTTCAGATGGCCGCTTGGTGAGCGTCCAATGGCGTCAAGTGTTCGCTGAACGACCTCTATGATCTCCTGTTTTTTGAATGGCTTTGGAATGAGGTCAATGGCTCCGAGAGAAAGGGCCTCGACCCAGAGGTGTTCGTCACCGAATGCGGTCAGTATGATCACGGGAAGATCCGGATGGTCTTTCTTGATCGACCTGAGAAGGTCCATCCCGCTTCTTCCTGGCATGCGAAGATCTGTGAGGATCAGGGAGGCTTCCTCCCTGTCAAGATGAGCGATGGCTTCTTCGGCAGATTGGGAAACGGATACTGCAAAGCCCCCTTTTTTCAGAATTTCTTCCAAAAGGTCAAGCGCAACCACATCGTCTTCAACGACCAGAATTTTTTTTCGGTTTTTCTGAGACGCCGACATTGGCAGAGTTTCCGAGTCAAGAGGCATAGTTGAAACCTACCATATCATCAAAAGGTGTTCAAGGGGTTTTGCCCCCTGTTTCGGCCTACAGGAACCATTACAACAAAATGTCCGCCCGGTCCTGTCCCCAGAGAAAGGTTACCTCCGAGATCATCGATGATTTTACGGCTGATGGCAAGGCCAAGTCCGGTTCCATGAGATTTGGTTGTGAAAAAAGGTTCAAAAATCCGCTCAACCAGATCTTCAGGAACTCCTGGCCCGCTGTCCTGAACATGGATCTCAACATAATCGCCGTTTTGATGGCCAGAGATTTCTATTGTGCCATGCTGACCGGAAGCATCTATAGCATTTTCAATAAAGTTCAGAAAAACCCCCTGAAGGCTTTCCCGGTCAGACTGGACTAGAGGGCATTCCGGTGGAAACTGATAGGTGATGGTAATCCCCATCGACTCGGTTCTGGGTTGGACAAGAAAGAGAATATCTTCTATTAGGGAAGGCAGATTCAGTGACGTGGTCGGAGGGGGATCCCTTCGGCTCATGCTGAGAAGCTTCCTGATGGCTTTGATCATCCGGTCGATCTGGCCAAGGATCACATGCAGATGCTTTTCTACCGAAGGAGGGAGTCCTTCTTCTTCAAGAGACAACTCCACATGTCCGCTTATGGAATGAAGGGGATTCCCGAGCTCGTGCGCGACAATCGCGAGGCTTTCTCCGATGGCAGCCATTTTCTCCAGTTCTGAAAGTTTCCTCTGGAAAAAAAACATGTTTCGTCCGGCTTCTTCTAGGGAGGCATTTTTCTGAATCAATTCATGCGTGGCTTCAGTGATCTTGTTTGTCAGCGTGTCATTGAATTCCTGAACCCGTTGAAGGAGCTTCCTGTTTTCTTCCGTCCGGTCAGAAAGAATGGAAAGCATCTTGTTGAAACCTCCACTGAACTGCCTGATTTCAAATGTTCCGACAGGGTCAACGCGGACGTCGAGGTCTCCTTCCCCAACTCTCTCCATAGCTTGAGAGACTTGGTAGAGGGGGGTCAGGACCAGTTTCTTGACGACAATCGAGAGAAGAAATGCCAGCAACAAAAATCCTGAAAGAAGGAGGAGAAGTGTCCTGTTTTGCTCCCTCTGTGCAAGCATGTCTGCTTCATAAAGTGAAATAAGGACCCCAACGGTTCCAAGCTTTTTGTTGTGGTGGAGAAATGGGACAACGACATAAAGTCCGGATCGGGTCCCGATAGGTTCCCGGACGCTGATCCAGTTCAGGTGATGGGAGATGACAACGGTATGGGCCTGACTTTCCTTGAGGGACAAAGGCGTATTGGGGTAGCTGATGATTCTGGGAAATTCTTCTCCCTCTGTGAGCAGATCGACCCGTTTGACGTTATGCCGGATGGTCATGACCGCTTTCATCTCTTTTTGGAGAGCGATCAGTCCCCGTCGATCGACAGTCGCTCTCGATCCGGTCGCTCCGTTTGCCGCCGGGAGAATCCTGTCCGCTTCATGGTGCATCTCCACTCCGAAGGCAAACTCCTGGGCGACAAGGCGACCTTCGTTTTCAAGGGCAAGGACTGCTCCCCTGTGAACAAGAATATTATCCCAAAAAGCAAACGCACCCATCAGCGCAGAAATCAGTGCGGCCACAATAACGATCATGAGTGGTTGAAGCCTGATGGGTGGCTGGATGGTCATCGTTATTTAGCTGAAATCGGGTAAGGACTGTTTTTATAATTCTGGCTGTAGGAGATGTAGTGGCGGGCCGATTGTCTTATCCACTCTTTTTCTTCATCTGTCAGAGTTCTCTTGACTTTCGCCGGGCTGCCAAGGGCGAGATGCCCTGACGGGATAATTGTGCCTTCTGTGACCAGGGAGCCTGCTCCAATAATCGTGTCGTCTCCGATAACAGCTCCATCCATGATAATGGATCCCATGCCGACAAGGATCCTGTTGCCCAATGTGCACCCATGGAGAATGACCCGATGGCCCACGGTGACATTGGACCCTATCGTGAGTGAAAATCTGTTTCTTGTGACATGACATACGGATAGATCCTGAATGTTGGTTCTTTGCCCGATTCGGATTCGATGAACGTCCCCTCTGACAACCGCTCCGAACCAGATGGAGGAATCTTTTCCGATTGTTGTGTCCCCAATCACCTGCGCTGATTCGGCAATCCATGCCGATGGAGCAATTTTGGGGAGAATACCCTTATAAGGGAGGATCATGGGAAAGCTCCTTGAAAACCTTTAGGCATCTGTCTGGCCGGCAATGCACTGACGACTTTCTGATGCAAATTGATGATAATGATGAGGATAACAAATGTGGGATCTGTCTTCCAGCGATCTTGCCGGAAAACATTCTCGATTTTTGATCAGGATTTTCAGGAATCAATCTGGGGAAAATAAAGATGATCAGGGCTGTTCTGTTTGATTTTAATGGGGTCATTATTGATGATGAGCGGGTGCATCTTGATCTTTTTGTAGAAGTCCTTTCTCCTTATGGAGTTGTTGTCGACAGGGACTTGTATTGGAAAGAGTTTCTGGGGATGGACGACAGGGGTGCTCTATCAGGCCTTTGGTCCAGCCATTTTGGAAAGCCCCCTGAAGATCAGATACTCTGTGAACTGATTGAAAAAAAAGCGAAAATTTATATGGAGAGACTCTCTTCAGGTCTCCCTCTGTATAACGGCGTTTTATCCCTGGTGACGGATCTGTCCCATATTTATCCCATGGGAATTGTTTCGGGGGCCCTTCGCCCAGAAATTGAGGGGACTCTTTCTCAAAACGGTTTGATGGAGTGTTTTCAATTTATTGTCAGCGCTGAGGATACGGAAAGAGGGAAGCCGGATCCCGAAGGGTATGTAAAAGGCTTCTCCCGTTTGGCCTTGATGGACTGCCTGGAAGGGCTTTCTCATGACGAGGTTCTGGTGATTGAAGATTCTGTCCAGGGCGTGGAAGCAGCAAAGCGCGCGGGGTTAAAAGCATTTGCCGTTTGCCATACCTACTCGCCACAATCTTTTTTCCATGCGGACAGGGTTTATCCGGATGTCGGGAAGATCCAGCTTCAGGATGTGCTTTCGCTGCCCTGAACTGTGGAGTGTATCAGGATATTTCGTGAGATCACATTGTTCCTGTGATGGGTATCACCGATTTTTGGGGAGAATACTTTAAAATATGATAAAATGCATCCGGCATTACCTCTGTGTCTTGAGTGGCAATGGGTGTTTTGTTTTGTCAAGGACATTTTTCACGTTGTGTTTTGGTTCTTAACTTTTATGGTTTTTATGAGGAGTATTGAATGGCGTCAAACAGTGTTCGTTCTTTTCTGAAAGTTGTTTTCTTATCCTCGTTCGTCTTGTCAGCTGTCTTTTTTCAACCGGTTCACGCAAAAGCTGCGAGCAGTGTTTCTTCCGAGGATTCTCCTGAAGTGACAACCTCCTCCCAGAGCTCAAGCACTGGGTCAGGATCTTCCTCTGGTGGCACTTTTTCGGATATCGGTAAAATAGGGGTGGGTTTGTCCTGGTCTCCGATGGAGATTACCCCTGGGGCAACGGATAGCACGAGTGTCGGTTTTGTTGGTGCAAGGTACTGGTTCAACAAGACGTTCGGGTTGGATGGTGGACTCGGTTTTGGATTCCCTTCTGTCAGCCCGGGAACAAACTTTCTGACAACGCTTGAGCTTGAGCCAATGATTGCTCTGGTTGAAACGTCCCGGACGATTCTTTATGGCAATATTCAGTTTATGGGAGCGTTCGGTTCCGGTAGCGATGCCAATTCTTCCATCTATCTTTCTGCAGGCATGGGTATTGAGCACGCATTGTCCGATATGCCAAGGCTTTCGATCTATGGACAGTGGAATCCGGTCAGCGTGGATTTTGTAACTGGCCCAAACAATCCGACCGGTTTTGGATTTTTGGGATCTGTGATGAACTTCAATACAGGTTTCCGTTACTATTTTTAATGAAATGTATGGAGTTGTCTGAAAGCCATCGGGAGGTCCCTCCCGATGGCTTTTTTAGGATCACCTTAGATCTTGTCGCCATTTGTTTTCTATTGCTTGTTTGACAATCAGGGATGTGTTCAGTAGAATTTTCCCCCAATTCGATATGCGATCTAAGTCATTATTTTATGCCCTATTTAAGGGAAGATCCCGTCCATGATCAACCTTGACGGGGAGGCTGCCAAATTTCTCAGGTTGCGCGCAGCTTCATGGATCTTCTGAGTGTTCACTACGATGATGGCCTCGGCTTGGGGGCAATGCTCTCCAATGGAGAGGCAACAAGATATATTTCCCGGGTTATAAAAAACTTAAGGTGATGGGGTTGTCTTTGTTTTCGCCAAATGTCTTTGATGAAAGGCGGAAAGAAGGAGAATTCATGGGGATGGGTTTTCAGGGGAGGTATGATGACAGGATCTAATGGTAAAAATGCATTGAAACTTGGGAAGACTGGTTTCGCAAATAAGGCATCTATGGTATTGGGTACGTTTGCTGCTTTCCTTCTGTCTGTAGGAGTTTTTGTCAGCCCTGTCAGCAAGGCCATCGCTTCGGATGATCCCAAATTCGGAGGATGGGTATTCAGGGACTCCCTTGATATCAGTATTCCTTTTAATGGACTTTCTTTTGTCAGCCCTTCGGAAGGCTGGGTAACGGGAGCTTCCGGTTCCATCCTTCACACATCCGATTCCGGGAAAACATGGACGGCTCAGGTTTCCGGAACAACCCACTGGCTTCAGTCAGCAGCATTTGTGAGCCCGACCAAGGGCTGGATCGTTGGGAACCAGGGCACAATCCTGACGACTGACGATGGTGGCAAAACTTGGGTCCCTCAGAACTCCGGTGTTCGATTTGATCTCTATACCGTGACCTTCCTGAATCCGACAGAAGGCTTTGCGGGAGGTTTTGCTGGGACGCTTCTCCACACAACCGATGGAGGGGCAACCTGGAAAAAGGTGTCTACAGATACAGCCCAATGGATCATGAGTATCTTCTTTCTGAAGAGCAATCCTTCAAACGGATGGGCAGTTGGTCAGGATGGCCTTGTTCTTGTTACAACAGATGGTGGTGCGACCTGGAGCAAGAAACGAAACCCGGTTGGGAAAGATCTTTATGGTGTCTATTTCTCTGATGCAACCCATGGTTGGGCGGTTGGTACGCATGGAATCATAGAGTTTTCCTCAAATGGAGGTATCTCCTGGTCCATCCAGAACGGGATGGGTGTTGGACCTCTTGGTCGAGGAATCGAAGGCGATGAACGGGAGCTGAATGACCTTCATGCGATCACTTTTGTGGATGATAAAACAGGCTATGCTGTCGGTGTTATGGGGATACTTCTGAAAACTACCGATGGTGGCAATCATTGGAGCCTGATTCCTTCAGGGACCGGCCTGGATCTTTATAATATTTCTTTTCAGGGACCAGGTAGCGGCTGGATTGTTGGTGTTGGAGGCATGATCCTTCACTTGGGGAATAGCTGATCCAGAGGATCTTTTCTGAAAAAGAGGGCTGGCTTCCCGGAGTTTGCTGGGTCCAGCCCTTTTTTTATCCCTTTTTCCCTCATTCTCAAATATGCTAGGATCAATCCATGATTAATTATATTCCGTTGACGTTTTTTGGTTTGATAGCTGTTGTCGGACTTGCTTTTTTTGTTCATGGCTTCATGAACCGGCAAAAAATATTTGCGGATTTTCAGGAGTTGGCAAAAAAACTCGACGGTCGGGCAGGGAGGGATAACATCATCTCATACCCTTGGTTTGAGGGACATGTGGATGGGCGGGATCTCCGTGTTTTTTTTCACACTTCTGAAAATCATACTGTGAGTGTCTTGAATCTGGTTTCGGAGCTCGGGATTGCTTCTGATGCCCATTTTGTCCTCCTCCAGAAGGATGGTTTTCGGAAGCCCAAACCGGAAGATCTGGTCAAGCTCCAGGCGGAAGTTGGTCCTGCGCTTGATATTCCCGTTCCATTTGATGTTCGGTCACCGAATGCGGAAGAAGCACAGCGGGTGTTATCTATGCCACCTGTTGTCAATGCATTGGGGGAAATGACCCCGTATAATCAGGTGCTGGTCTGGGATGGCCGGATTCTCTTCTCGAAGCAGTTTGATGGTGTCCAGGAAACCAATCCTGCTGTTTTTCAAAAGACGTTGGCCAATATGGTAGGGCTTTGTCATGCCATTGAGTCCGGAATCTAGGGCGGTGTCTGAAAGTCAAAAACATGTAGTCGTGCTTCTTGTCAAAAGTCCGGAAATGACCCAGTTTTTTTTGGCCATCAGAATGGCTCTGGCGTTTCTTTCGACAGGAGCCAGACTGACCCTTTTTGTCATGGATGATGCTGTCCTTGGGCTTCTTCCAAGAAACTACAGGGATCCTGCCTCGTTTCCTTTGGCTCCAGTCCTGTCTTCAGGAGGAGAAATTCTGGTATGCCAGAGTACAGCGGAACCAAGAGGTCTCCTGGCGGAAAATTTGCCTCGTGGGGTTTCCTTTGAGACACAGGTTCATTTGGGCCAATTGTCTTCCGAAGCAGATCTTTTTCTTCCCTTCCTTTAGGTCACAAGGTCTCCTGAGAGGAATGCATGAGTGTTGAACCATTAAACAAAAAGGTCCTCTTTGTCATAGAGGAGTCTCCCACTGCCCACCTCAGACATTTTGAGGCGATGAGGATGGCCTTGGGATTTTCCGTCACACACAGTGGCATGAAGATCCTTCTGAGGGGAAGAGGGGTTCTCGCTCTTCGGGAAGTTCATCCCGAGTTGATCGGTTTGCCACCAGAGCTTTTGGAGGTGTTGCCTCTATTGGGAGATCTGTCAGTGGGAATCCTTGTCGAGGCAGAAAGTCTCTCCGAGTACCTTCCGGACTGGACGGCATCGGGTCCTGAAACGGTTATTTCGCGGGCAGAAGGAATGGATCTGATTTTGGGGTCGGATCTGGTTCTTGGATTCTGGAGCCCCGGGAGAGCCGCATGAATAGAAACCGTCTATTGTTCCTGACACTTTTTCCCCCTCCAGAGGGGTTCCGTGATGTCCGTGAAAGACTTCTGGCGAGTTCAGAGCCACATGCGGTTTTGCTGGCAGGCGAGGGAGTTCGAAACTCTATGCCGGACTGCGGGGAGCTCTACCGTTTAAGGGTGGATCTTGAGGGGCGAGGAATGATTCCCGGTAAAGATGCCGTATCCGATGAGGAGGCTGCCCGAATGATCCTTTCTGCTTCTTCCGTCATCACGTTTACCTGACAGATTGTCCCCATGAGGATCGTTAAAGGGAAGATTCGACCGGTCTGGATCATTTCGCTCCTCATTGCATTTCTCTCAGTTCCTATCCTCCTGCATTTCTCCCAAACGATTTTGAATCCCCAGACACAGAATGCAAAAGAGGTTTTGTGTCCTCCTGGAACGCCCGGTCATCTACTTGGATGTGATTTTCTGGGGAGGGACAATCTCTCAAGGCTTCTTTCAGGTTCAACGGTTTCGTTGGGGATCGGACTGATGGTCGGATTCCTTTCCACGATTATCGGAACCATGTGGGGAGTTCTTTCCGGAGCTACGGGTGGTGTTGTGGACCAGGTGATGATGAGAATCCTTGAGGTCTGGTTTGCTCTTCCGGAAATCCTGATCGCAACAATTCTCCTTCTTGTTCTGGGACATGGGGCAATGGCTGTTGTCGTCGCATTGACCTTTGGTGGATGGATGGGGGTTGCGAGGGTGATTCGTGGGGAGACGCTCAGGATCAGGGAGCAGCTTTATATGGAAGCCTCCCGTTCTGTTGGAACAAGACCTTCCTGGATGATCCTGAAGCACTTTATTCCAAATTTGTTGCCGGTGATGGGAGTCCTTCTTCTGTTTCGAATTCCGGGTGGGATCTTAGGAGAGTCAACCCTCAGCTTTTTGGGGTTGGGGATATCTCCTCCCCACTCCAGCTGGGGGACTCTGGTGAACGAGGGATTCAAGGCGCTTCCAATGACCCCATGGGTTCTTTTGTGGCCGGCGCTGGCGATTGTGGCTACGCTTTTATCCTTCCAGTGGATTGCAGAAAAAATTGGGAGATCCCCATCATGAAGAGGCTAAGGGGAAGGCTTTTGGGGGCGATCTTTCTATTGTGGGCCGTTTTTACCCTGACGTTTTTCCTGTCGCGATTTGCTCCCGGAAATCCTTTTGCCGGAGACAGGAAGCTTCCTCCAGAGATCATGGCCAACATTCTGGCCTATTACCATCTCGATCGTCCGCTTGGAGTCCAGTACCTTGAAGGATTGAAGCATGCCATCGAAGGCAATTTCGGCATGTCTTTTAAAAATCCGGGTCTGTCGGTAAACGATATCATTTCGAGGGCGCTTCCTGTTTCGCTGACTTTGGGGGGAGTGGCCCTTGTTGAGTCTCTTGTTCTTGCCATTCTCATAGGCCTTGCCATTGCGCTTTCAGGTCAAAAAGTCTCAACGGCGATCCGGTTTTTTGCGACATCGCTTGTTGCTCTTCCTTCCTTCTTGCTGGCAACGGTTCTAATCGCTGTTTTTTCAAGTTATATGGGTCTCCTGCCACCCGCCCTCTGGGAAGGCTGGAGATCTCTTATTCTGCCTTCCTTTTCCATCAGCCTTGCACCAGCGGGCTATTTGGCCCGAGTTTTTGCGACAAGTCTTTCAGAAACGATGGAAAGTCCCTTTTATCAGGCTGCAAGGGGGCATGGAATTGCCCGGGTTTTTTTGTTGGCACGCCATCTGGTGGCTCCATCCCTCAACGGTCTGCTGTCGATTCTGGGTCCCCTGGCGGCTTCTCTTTTGACAGGATCTTTTGTGGTGGAATCGATCTTTGCGATCCCGGGGCTCGGAAGGGTTTTCGTGTTGTCGGTCATGAACCGGGATTACCCTATGATCATGGGGACAACGATGGTCTATACGGTTCTCCTGGCGTTGATGACCCTTTTGGGAGACTGGATCGTGGAGAGAGTTGACCCCCGCATCAGAGCTTTATAGGCAGGTGTGTGAACCTTTACTGGAATAAGGGATTCCAGAGGGACTCACCTTTTTTGGTAATGGAATCAATGACTGATTTCTCTATCCCTATTTTTTCCATCTGTACAAGAATATCCTGGAAGGACGCCTGTTGTTGGCCTATGCGTCCAAGACAACTTTTCTGGATGATGTAGGTTGACTGGAAGATAGCTGCCGCTTCCTTGCTCTTCCATCTTGTTTTCCAGTTGACCTCATTGCTGGTTGACCCATCCGGGTTCGAAAGATACAGCTCCATGCCTTTCAGAAAATCGTCCCTTTTTCTTCTTGATGCGATGGGAAAAAGGTCGGCTTTTTGATTGCCGTGTCCTTTTTCGAAGGCGGAGAGGTCTGTGAAGTGTGCCCATCGAGCCAGATCTTCAGCGTCTTCCTCGCTCAGGCCCAGGTCGGTCGCGATCTGGAAGGCTCCCTGAGCCAGACGCTCCCTGAATCCCATCGGCTCTTCCCTGAAACGTTCAAACGATTGGGAAAAAACCGAGATTTCATAAGTTGTCAGATTCGCGATCATTGCAACCGATTCGAACAGGGAAAGATTCCCGATAAAGATATCCCGGAAAGACATCATCGGATTTCCGGAGACAATGGCCGCATGCACTGAAAGAAGAGCCGTTGTTGTCACCTCAATGTCAGAATGTCCACCAAGCCCTATGGAGGTCATTCCGATGCGGATCTCCGGAAGGCTTGTGTCATTGGCACCCGGAAGGCGTCTGGGTCCCCCTTCCATGATTCGCGACGCAACAATCCTCGCTCCGTCAGCGCTGGTTTCAGGTAATAGAAGAATCTCGATATCAGGTCCGAGCTCGAAGTAGATATCAGGCGTCCGGACGTAAGGAGAGACAATGTTGTCGAGGGAAACAGGGGACTCCCCTTCCTCTGTCTTGACGACTGCGATCAGAGAGAGATCCCGGCCATATCTGAATGCCCTGAGTACTTCCTTCGAGATCTCGGGGTGTGATCTGACCCATTCCACAAGCGATTTGATGCTTTGGGGGAAGAAACTCGACATTCAGTATCCTTTTTGTAATGTTTCTTTTTGATCAAAGTTTGGTTTAAATCTGTTGATGGTATTATGAAAGAATTGTTCAGGTTTGAAAAGTTATGGGAGGGAAATTGAAGAATAAAAAAAACTATCTGACCCCGGGTCCCCGGACAAAATGCATCCATACAAGCGGTCCGGAGGATCCCTGGCGTGCGCTGACGCCTCCGTTGTACCAGACGTCAACGTTTACTTTTCCCGATTTTGATCAGGTGGACCGGGTTCTCAAGGGGGAGGAGGAGGGGTTTGTCTACGGAAGAATGGGAAACCCGACGACCGAGCGTTTCGAGACTCTTGTCTCCGAGCTCGAGGGGGGAGAAAAAACACGGGCATTTGCCTCCGGAATGGGTGCCATATCTGCCATCCTGATCCATTTGACGAAAAGCCGTCCCGAGATGGCTTTTCCAAAGGTCCTTTACGGGGGGACGAGGGCATTCATTGAAAAATATCTGATCCCCCAAGGGTGCCTGATCCACTGGTTCGATCCACGGGAAGAAGGATGGGGAGAGGAGCTCTCTCGAAGACTTTCCCCGAAAACCGCTGCCGTGTTCGCGGAAACCCCTTCGAATCCGGTGATGACGGTCATCGATCTGGGGAGACTGTCCGGAATCGCCAAAAGTGCAGGGGTTCCACTGGTTGTGGACAATACCTTTGCGACTCCTATCCTTCAGAAGCCTCTCGCCCTTGGCGCCGATATCGTGGTCCACAGTGCCACGAAATATCTGGGCGGCCATGGAGACCTTCTTGGAGGGACTGTTACAGGGAACGCTTCCCTGATGGAACGACTTTCTTTTGAAGAGGGTTCCTATCTGGGCGCGACGCTTTCCCCCTTTCACTCATGGCTTCTCCTTCGGGGGATGAAAACCCTTCCCCTCCGGATGGAAGCCCATTGCCGGGGAGCGATGAATATTGCCGAATTCCTGTCGCATCATCCCATGGTGAAGTCCGTTCATTACCCGGGGCTTCCCGGAGACCCGGGACACAAGGTGGCCGCTTTGCAGATGAAAGGTTTTGGAGGGATGCTTTCTTTCTCTCTCGGGGATGATCAAAAGGCAAGAAAAGTCGCTTCCAGACTTGAATTTTTCAAGATTGCGGTGAGTCTTGGTGATCCCGAGAGCCTGATCGAGCATCCCGCTTCATTGAGCCATCGTCAGATGTCGCCCGAAGGCCGGATGGCCCTGGGGATCGATCCGGGTTTTTTGAGAGTGTCTGTTGGACTTGAGGATCCGGAGGATCTGATCCTGGATTTGAAAAGAGCACTGGAAGCGTAGATCTCCTGAAGATCGGGGCGTGCTGATTTTTTTGCAGTGACCCCATAGTGGAAGACAAGCCTCTCTCCCAGGATTCCTGTGACCAGAAAGCTTGCAAGAGCCAGAAAAGAAAAAAAGGCGGCCAGAGGTTTTAGAAATACACTTTTTTGCATGTTTGTAGTCCCCTCTCTGGCTTTTAACCCGATCAGAAACCGGGTGAGCAGGATAAAGAGTGTCAGAAGGGCGGCGTCTCCGTGTTTTTCTCCCGGGGAGAACGCCGCTCCTGGTCCCATCGCACGCTCTTTCATCGCCAGGGCAATCCACCCTGTGCCAACCGTTATGATCAGAAGGATGATCAGTCCTTCAAGCAGATTTCCGGCAGTTTCTCTCTTTGTTATGGAACCCTTTCCTGTCTGATTCCTCGAAAAAATCCGAAAAAGATCCCACCCGCACCAGCCAATCCCAAGGGTAAGAGTGAAATGAACAATGATAGGGTGAAGATGGGCTAAAGCCATTTTGGGAATACGCCTTTCTGAGCTTTGAGACCTTCAAAATTGTCATCAATTTTGATTTCAATATTGTCGAATTTGGTATGCGAAAGAAGAAGGGCTAAAGCGTAAGTATTTTATAAACGATATTATTTTTTCTGGCACGGAAATTGATAATAGAGGTGCGTCACCCTGTTAAGGGGGGTCTGCCCCCTGGTGAATTCTTCCCGTTTTCGAAAGAAACGGAAAGTGCAAGGCTTCCCCTGGAACAACGCTGTTCCAATCCTCTCTCCGTCGAGAAAGCCACCTGTTTTTATCCTGATCGTCTGATGGCATTTTTATGCCCATCGCGGTTTCCTAATCTATTTTTTGACAACCAATATTAGCACTTTTCACTGGAAAACTCTTTTAAAGGAGAGACTAATGAAACGACGCTTTCCGGAAGCGAAAGGCCGATCTGCCGGGGTTTTGTCCCTTGCGGTCGCATCTGCGATGGTCCTTCTCGCCGGTCTATCCTCCCCGCATCTTTCTTATGGGGACAGCTCCTCTCCTCAAACGACGACAACGGCTCCGGCCACATCCCCGGCACCTGTCACTCCGGCAGCTCCCGTAACACCCGCTCCGGCAGCCACGCCAGCTCCAGCGCCGGATCTGATCCTTCCTTCGATGAATGTCCATTTCAAGGGCTTTATCGATGTGTACGGGCAATATAACCCGACCAGCGCATCGACAACGGATTTCCGGGCCTATGATTACGGTGCAAACTCCTTTAATGTCAACATGGCGCAGCTCAAGTTCTGGCGTCCGGACGACGACGGGATCGGCTTTGTTCTCCGCGCCGACTTTGGTCCAGGCGCCTACGCATCCGCCCAGAATTTTTCTCCGGGGTATTTTGGGGCGTTGGGGGGAGGGCATGGAGGAAGCGCTACAGGATCATTGGCCAGCGCTGGTATGCCTTACTCCGATTTCTGGCTGGAGGAAGCGTATATCAACTTCTTCGTTCCCGACACCAACAAGGAGCTTGAGGCCTATGCCGGACAGTTCCAGACACTGGCGAACTTCGAAGTGATCCAGCCCACCGGGAACTGGATGATCTCCGACGGCTACACCTTTTTTCTCGGACCCTATACCCACACCGGCGTCCGGATGCACTACGCCCCCAATGCCACCACGAATCTCTATCTCGGGGTGAACAACGGCTGGAACGGCAACATGCAGTCCAACGAAGGGAGCTACTTCCAGGATATCGAGCTTGGTCTGGTGGCCAACCCCATCTCCTGGCTGAACATCAACTTCTCCGGATATCTGGGCCCGCAGGTCAGAAACGTCTATTTTGATCCATTGGGGCTTGCTGGAGGTGTTCAAAATGCTGCTCCATATAATGAGAGTACACCAACATGGAGAAACTACGGTGCCTTTGTCGTCGAGGTGGGGCCGATCGACCATCTGTGGTTCGTCACTGACGATTCCTACGGCTGGCAGGCGGAAGGAAATGTCAACTCGTCCGGCACCCCTGTCGGAAACGCGACCTGGTATTCGAGCGAAAATTTTGTCCGCTACGACATCAACGATACGATGGATGTCGTTGCCCGTTACGAAGTCTATTATGATCCAAACGGTTTCATGACCGGCATGCCGGGAACCGCGATCAACGACGAGTCGATCGATTATCAGTGGAACTTCATGCCCAATGTCATCAGCCGGGTGGAGTATCGCCACGACAACGCCAACAATCCGCTTTTCAACAATTCATTTTATAATGCGGGTAACCGGGGTCCGGCACTCTATTCCCAGGACACCGTCGATGTAGAATTGATCTACTCGTTCTAGACAGGACTTTTCCACCTTCTCCTTTTGGCCGTATCCCTGGAGGATCGGCCTGAGGAGAAGTTTTCAGGAGACTTTCCCGATCGTCGTGATGTCATGACGATCACAAACTGGACACTTTCAAGGAGAACTCCATGAAATCCATTTTATCCAATAGAAGTTCCTGGATTGCCGGGATTGCCCTTGGGCTTCTGGCCCCGGTTATGGCGTTTGCGGATACCACGCCCACGCCACCTCCACCGACGATTGCCGCGGTGGCCTCCGATACCATCTGGACGGTTGTGGCTGCTGTTCTCGTCATGTTCATGCAGGCAGGGTTCGTGCTTTTGGAAGCCGGTCTGACCAGAGCCAAGAATGCTGGCCATATCGCGGTCAAGAATATTGTCATCTACTCCATTTCCTCTCTGGTGTTTTGGGCAGTGGGTTTTGCCATCTGCTTCGGAACGGGAAACTCCATCATCGGAACCTCGGGATGGGGGCTCGATGTGGCGGACAAGGATATTGCGACTGTCTTCGCATCGCTCTCCTTCAGTGATGTTCCCCTGTCGGCCAAGTATCTCTTTGAGGTCGTGTTTTGCGCTGTCTCCCTGGCGATCGTCTGGGGTGGCATGGCAGAGCGTACAAAATTTTCCACCTACATCATCTTCGGCGTGATCTTTTCCGCGGTGATCTACCCGGTGGTCGGCCACTGGATCTGGGGTGGTGGATGGCTTTCAACTCTGGGGATGCAGGATTTCGCGGGATCGACCGTGGTTCATCTTCAAGGTGCCGGTGCGGCTCTGGCGGGTGCTCTCCTTCTCGGACCCAGGATCGGAAAATACACCAAAGACGGAAAATCCAACGCTATTGTTGGTCATAACATTCCTTTCGTGGTTCTTGGAACCTTCATTCTCTGGCTCGGGTGGTTCGGATTCAACCCGGGTTCCACATTGATGGCGACGACTCCTTCTGTCGGCTACTTTGCCTATATCGCCATGACCACAAACCTTGCGGCTGCGGCCGGTGCCCTGGCGGCGATGTTCACCGCCTGGAAGATTCTGGGTGCTCCTGACATGAGTATGGTTGCCAACGGTGCCATTGCTGCCCTTGTCGCCATTACCGCTTCCTGCGCCTTTGTCGATCCATGGGCCTCGGTTGTCATCGGTGCCATCGCCGGTGTCATTGCCGTAGTCGGTGTTCTTGCCATCGACCGCATTCATATCGACGATCCTGTCGGAGCGGTTTCTGTTCACGGTATGGCCGGTATCTGGGGTACTCTTTCCAACGGGCTTTTTGCAACCCCCGACCGTGTCAAGCTTCTGGCTGTCGGAACACCCGGCCTTTTTTATGGCGGTGGTTTCCATCAGCTTCTGGTTCAGGCGGAAGGCGTCAGTGCTTCCCTGGCCTATGTCTTCTTCGTATCGCTTCTCGTCTTCTACGTCATCAAGGTCACGATCGGACTTCGTGTCTCGGAGCATGACGAGGTCAGCGGTCTCGATATCAGCGAACACAAGATGTGGGGATATCCAGAGATGTTCTCCGGAGGATTCGGTGGTGGAACAGCCCCTGGTGAGCTTGCTGGCAGAAGTGAAATGAGCATGGCACAAAAGCCTGTGACTCAACGAACCTGATTGCCAAAACGGATGGGCTCCGGTTCTCCGGAGCCTTCCATCGGCTGGGACCAAAGAATGTGTGATATAACCCGGGATTTTCAGGGAAAGGAATCAGCAGATGAAAAAAGTGGAAGCCATCATCAAGCCGTTCAAGCTTGACGCAGTCAAGGAAGCGGTGACCAGCCTCGGCGTGTATGGCATGACCGTAACCGAAGTCAAGGGATACGGCCAGCAAAAAGGCCACACCGAGCAGTATCGCGGGGCCGAGTTTGTCGTGGAATTCATCAACAAGATCAAAGTGGAAATCGTCGTTTCTGATGCCAAGGTTTCCCCGGTTGTGGAAGCAATCCGTCGCACAGCCATGTCCAATTCGATCGGAGACGGTAAAATCTTTGTCTCCCCGCTGGAAACAGCAGTGCGAATCCGTACCGGAGAAACAGGAGATGCCGCCCTGTAGTTCGAAATATTCCAAAGAAAGATCGTTCGGGTACAAAAAGCCCTCCGGAAAATTTCCGGAGGGCTTTTTTATGTGGATGGGAATTTTTTGACGGGAGAGTCGCTTGCAACGTTTGCCAGCAGAAGGGAATTGCCGACGACGATGACAGAGGAGGCTGCCATGGCCAGACCATCAAAAGTTGGAGGAATGAACTGGTGGGTCAGCGGGTAAAAGACTCCGGCCGCGAGGGGAATGCCCGCAATATTATAGCCAAACGCCCACCACAGGTTTTGCCGGATTCGGGAATGTGTCAGCCGGGCGACATGATGGGCAAATGCCAGGGGCCCGAGACCGGATGGAGGGAGTAAAAGATCCCCGCGTTCCCTGGTGATGGCGGCTCCTTCCCCCATGGCAACGCCAAGATCGGCTCTGGCCATGGCGGCCGCATCATTGATCCCGTCCCCCACCATGACCACGATTTCTCCCTGATCGCGCCATCGACGGATCATCTCTTCCTTTTCCAGCGGGGTTTTCCCGGCATAGGTTTCCGTGGGAGGAATTCCAGCCAGACCGGAGATTCTCATGGCTTCTTCCTCATGATCTCCGGAGAGGAGGGAGGTCTTGATGCCCATTGTCTGAAAATAATGGATGACTTCAGGAGATTCCGGCCGGATGGAGTCCTTCAGGAGGTAACGGCCAACATATTTTCCCCGGTAGGCGACTGCCACAATGGATCCTTCCTCCTTCCCGATCCCCTCAACCGGAAGAATGATTCCATGAAAAGAGAGAAAATCCGGACGTCCGAGAAGAAGCTCCTCATCCGGACGGGATCTCCGGCTCCCTTTCATCCCTTCCCCCTGAGACTCTGTTACCACCCATGATTCTTTTTGTTCCTCGGGAGAGATGGCGACATGAAGGGTGTTCATCCGAAGTGCCAGGGCCCGGGCCAATGGATGGGTTGCCAAAGAGACTACCGGAAGTAGGATCGGGACCAGGTCTTCCTCGGAGGAGGATCCGTTCCAGCTGGTGATTTCCGGTGTGCCTTTCGTCAATGTCCCTGTTTTGTCAAAAACGATCCGTGTGGCTTTTGCAAAGATTTCCATTGCGGATCCCCGCCTGAAAATGATTCCTTTCTTCAAGGCAACCGATGATCCAACAAGAATGGCGGTGGGTGTGGCAAGTCCCATGGCACATGGACAGGCCACGACGAGAACACCGATCAGGGCAGTGGTGGAAAGTGTCATGTTGTGGGTCGTGATGAAGAAAACGGCAGAGGAGATCAGGGCAACGGCTATGACGGCCGGGACAAACACGGATGCGATACGGTCGGCCAGATGCTGGATCGGTGGCCGGTCATTCTGGGCACGCCGGATGGCCATGACCATTCTTCCAAGAACCGTATCTGTTCCTGTCTGAGTGATCCGCATCCTGAACGGATCGGCCGTATTGGCGCTTCCGCCGATGATCCGCTCACCCGAAGATCGCCTGACGGACAGGGATTCCCCTGTCATCAGGGATTCATCGAGAAAGGCCTCCTGAGATTCCAGGTTCCCGTCGGCAGGAACCCTGGCACCTCTTGGTACCTGGATGACATCTCCCGGAGACAGGGATTCGATGGGAGTTTCCTTGACCGAGCCGTCGGGAGAAATCAAAAAGGCATGGTCCGGCAAAAGGGATCTTGTTCCCTCCAGAAGGGAGACGGCGCGGTTTCGGGCAGACAGTTCGAGGATCTTTCCTGTCCTGATGAAAAAGAGCAGCAGTCCTTGAGTTTCGAACATGGTCATGGGTGTGACGCGGGCAAGGGCAAGAAGGCTATAGATCAACGCTGAGAGGGTCCCGAGGGCTACGAGCGTATCCATGTTGGCCGAGCGATTCTTGAGGGCGTTATAGGCCCCCCGGATAAAAACTCCTCCTCCGACAATCTCAAGAAGAATCCCCAGGATGGCTTTTTCGAATGCCCAGAATCCGGTTGTTGGTTCGTGAAGGGGGAAAATCAGGGCAACGGTCAGGGCTCCAGTGAGAAAAAGTCCCACAAGTTCATGAAAGAAGGCGTTTTTCGTTACCAGTTCTTCCGGGGGAATCGGAGTATATCCCGACTCTGTAACGGTTTTAAAGAGCTTTTCGGGAGTTGTTTCTGTGGGGTCATAGGACAGGCTGCATGTGGATGTGGCGAGATTTACCCGCACGTCTCCAACACCTTTTTGTCGGGTCAGTGCCTTTTCGATCGTAAAGACACATGTTGCGCAATGCATTCCCTCAATATGAAAATCGAGAGGAGTCGTGGCCTTAGCGGCCGGCATACCGGCTTTTTCATTTTTCACCACCGGATTCTCCAGTGGTCGGGAGGATGGATCCCTGGCCTTTGGCAGTGGTTCTCCGGAGTCGTCGCCGGAGGCTTCGTAGCCTTCCTCTTTCAAGGCCTCCCGGATGACGGAAAAATCGATCGGGGTGGTTGATTCAATCTGGGCAGACCCCTTTTCGAGAGACACGTCAGCCCGGGTGATTCCCTTCTGGTTTAAAAGGGCCTTGGTCACGTGTCGGACACAGTTCTGGCAGGTCATTCCGGAGACCCGAAAACTCTGTGTGTGAGGCAATTTCGACTCCTTGTTGGTGGGGTTTGAAGGGAAGGTCAGACAGATGTCAGAGAAAGATTATCCTCCGTTCGTATTATGTGGGCAAGAACTCAGGGGGACGGGAGGGAAGCAGACGGAGGTCTCATGACGGATGTTCGATAGAGAATGAGAAAAAGAATCAGGGAGAGAACCCCGAAAGCCGCTCCCATATAAAGGGGAGTGTTGACCATTCCTTTTTTCCAGAACAGACCGGCCAGTGCCGGGCCAAAAACGGCAGCCACTCCAAGGGAGGAGAGATGGATGCTTTGGGCCCATCCGGCATGCTCCGGCCTGACCAGTTGTCCGGCAAGGGCCTGTCTGATCCCACCAGGCCCCCGAAGACAGGCAAATCGGAGTGTGAAAAGTGCGCATGCCCATCCAAAGGATGATGGAAGTGGCATCAGAAAAAGAGAGATGACTGCCAGGAACTGGAGCAGGACTGTAGCTCTTAGCAGATGGGAATGATGGTGCTTGCGGGCAAGAAGAGCGGAAAAAAGGGCAGCTGCCAGAAAGGAAATTCCCAGAACGAGTGAAATGGTTTGTGGTCCCATCTGGAACCTGAGCATGAACCAGTATGAGATCGAGGGATCGGTGATTCCCATGGAAAGCCCGAAAAGAGCATTCGATGTCGCAAGCAGAAGCAGGCTCTTTTTTTCACCGGGGAGAAGGGGGGAGTTGGGATGATCGACAGACCTCCCCTTTATCTTTGTTTCCTCAAGGACTCCTGCCTTCCTCAAAAGGAAAATATTCAGGAGGGAAGATGCAATCATCAGAAGAAGAAGTCCCTTGAGATTTTCCAGAGGGAAAATTTTCATTCCATGAGGCAGAAATGCTCCGGACAGGCCACCGATTGCCATACCGGAGAGCCCTGCTGCCAGATTGCTGCTGACCGTGGAGAAAAGGCGTTCGAGGTGAATGGTCTTGAGGATGGTCGTCTGTTCCGCCGGTGTAAAAGGGCCCGGGGATCCATTGGACCTTTGTCCAAGTCCCGAAAGAGCCGCTGCAATCCAGATCCAGACCGGATGGTGGTTCCAGAGAAAAAAAAGGCATGGCGTCATGGTCAGGAGCTCGCCTGATACAAGGATGGGAATCCCCCTTCTCCGATCCGCGATCCGGCCAATGGCCAACGTCAATAGAAAATCGAAGAGCAGTCCGGAAGAAAGGGCGATACCCGCATTGACAGGAGACCAGCCCAACAGATGGAGATCAGGCAGAAACCAGACGATCAGGAAGCCCTGGGCGATCCCTCTCAAAAACCGATTTGCAGAGAGGATCGGGATAATGGTCATGGAGGACTTTGTTTCGGGGAGTCTCTGGATTCGGGGTGAATCGCTCAATTCAAAGGGTCTTTATCTTCACTGGGGAGTCCTGGATGAGTCCCGGGGTATGCCTCTCATTTTGTGGAGAGTATCTTGCCGGATTGAAACGCCATTCCTGCGGTCCCGGATCTTTTTTGGGAGAGGTCAGAAGCGATTCCATGGCAAAGAGGACCGATTCCGGGGAGATCGCCTGAATGCATTTGTTATCCCCAGCGCAGGGAGGTGTTGGTGTCTGGTGGAGGCAGGGGCTGCAATAGATAGGTTCATAAAGAAAAATGCTTTTGGGGGGATTGGGCCGGTAAAGGACAAGATCCGGATGGGTTGGACCGAACATCGCGACCGTGGGGGTTCCCAGGGCAAGTGCCAGATGAAGGGGCCCACTGTCGTTTGTCAGGAAGAGGGAGGCTTTTTTGAGAAGGATCGCCGTTTCCTGAAGGGTCAGTCGTCCGGCCACGTTTCTCATGAAATGTCGGGAGCCGGAGAAGGCTTTGAGTATGGGTTCGTTGTATTGGTATTCTCCGGGGCTTCCGGGAAAGACAACGTTGGTATCCGGAAACCTTTGGAAAAACAGTTCGAGCAGGCGGATGAAATGAGCCCTTGGCCAACGACGCTCATGAGAAAGTTTTGATGCATTGGGATTGATGACCAGAAGTCTTTTCTGTGGATCCGGAAGGTTCAGTTTTTCGAGAACGCGTTCCTGTTCTCTGAAAGAAAAAAGAATTGGTATCTTGGGGGATTGTGCTAAGGGTCCAAGTCCCAGAAGGTTTCCAATCTGCCTGAAGACGGTGGACAGGGGCTGGTGTCTGTTGAAATAGATGGAATGGGTGAGAAATCGGTCCCTCGACCGGCTGGGCTTGCTTTTCAATCCCACCCGTATCGATGCTCCGCTCGCGAGGGAGAGAATCATCGAGAGTGATTGATGTGTGTGGATCTGCAAATCGATAAAGACCGTTGGTTTTCCCTTTCGGAGGATGCGAATTTTTTTCCAGAACTGGAGAGGGGACTTTAGAAAATGACCAAGTCCCGGATTGGAAAACAGGATGGTTCTTGTAATCTGGGGCAATATTTTTGCGAATTCCTCATTTTTTCTATGTGTCAGAAGAATAATGCCGGATTCGGGAAAACGATTCTTGATGGCATCTAGAAGCGGAATGATTGTGACCAGACTTCCCCATCCGGAAAATTTGGAGACAATGATATCGCCCGACATTCCGTCCGGGAGAAGGTCCGCTATGGAGGAAGGATCCTGATCGCGGTGCTCTTCAAAACGACGGTCATCCGCTTTTTTTTCGGGATTGCTTGCCATTATTCCCTTTCAGGGAGATTTTTCGGCCTATGACTTGCGTCAATCCGAAGCATTCCCTTCTTCCAGAATTTTTTCATATTCCATCATAGCCTGTGGAGGAAGATTCTTCTTTCCATGAATCATCGACGAGAGAAGATTCGTTCCGAATGTCAATTCGCTCATGATAACGCCACCGATATGGAGGATGACAATCGCGACAATGATATACATTCCGGTGCTGTGGATGTTTGAGAGAAGATCATCAATGGATTTTCTGGTGGCATGATCCATATTGTGGAGAGCCGGAACCGGCCAGTAGCCCCAATTGAGACTTCCCCATAGGACCCCTGTGACAATCTGGAGAGGCAGGAGGATGAACAGAAGGGGAATATAAAGGAATCGCCCAAGACGGTTGTGGCCAGGTTCTGGTGGTTCCATCGGCTGTCCATTTTGATCTTTGGGCGGATTTTTGTGAATGCTGATTTCGTGTCGCAGCACTCCCAGGACCGACTGTCCTTTTTCGGTAATCCTGAGATCTTTGACGCGGCTGAAGGTTTTCCCCCGGAAGAGAAGAAAAAAGCGATAAAGAAAAAATCCTGCGAAGACAAGTCCAACGACCCAGTGGGTTTTTTTGAAGAGTCCGGAGGTTTCTTTGGAAAGACCCAGTTCCTTGTGCCAGTCGAACAGAAAGGATGTTTCCAGAAGGAGGAGGATGGAAAGGGCATTTGCCCAATGCCATATCCGTAAGCCTGGCTCCCAAATCTTCATGGTTTTCATATCGGATTTTGTATCAGTGTCCAACTTTTGGCTCCTGTCGTGCGATCGGTTTGTCGGTGATGGCGAAGGTGCTCGTCTTGAGAACTCTTTTCATCCGTGAGAAGGATCGGCCACAGGGAGGTTCAAGTCAATAAAGATCCGTTTTCGGAGACGATGGTGTTTCTCCGTTCCACTGGCCGCCCTTTTCAGGAACCGGTATCCGGTAATATGAGATGGGCCCGGGATTTCGTGCACGAGGTTCCTTCCTGGTGACGGATCAGCTGCAACTGAAGATAGGAATCCCCTGTCGGAAGTTCGAGTGTCTGGTGAACAGGACAGAATCCTGAAAAGACAAGGTCCAGGATATAACGCCCGGCGACCATGGGAGGGGCGATGAAGCGTCCTGTCGGATCAAGAGAGATCTCCCTTGTGGTTTCTCCCGGCCCTTCCGCTGTCAGAAAAAAGCTCAGCGTTGGAGAAGCCGTCCCGGACTTCGGGGCGGAAAGACCGTTGATGATCCCGGATAGAAGGGCTGGTTTCGTCAGGTGTTTTCCTTCGTTGTCGATCGCTTTCCCGGACAGGATGATGGTTCCCTGACCGCAGTGGATGAAAGAGACTCTGACAAGCTCAATTCTCAGCGGCACTGGCTGACCGGGGTTTTTAGGAACATTGATCGATCCCTTGATGGGGCAGTAGCCAACCGGCTGTGTTGAAAGGGCATAATGTCCCGGCAAAAGATCCGCTTCAAACGAACCGTCGGCTCTTGTGAGGAGTTCCCGATTGGTTCGGGTGCCGCTTCCCTTCAGGAAAATGGTTGCGTGATTGATTGGAAGCCCCTCCGAGATCAGTTTGCCCGATATTCGGGTTCGTTCTCCATTGGAGGGGAGTGACCCCTGGAGAGTTTGGCAAGCGGATAAGGAGAAAAGTGTGAGGGCTACCAAAACGATCGACATGGACAGCGGGGAAGAAAGGGGCAGCCGAGTCTTTTTCACGAGAGTAAACCCTTTCAATGAAAAACTGTTAGAATTTTGCAAACGCCTGACCATGAGGATAACGAAAAAAAGGGAAGGGGCAGGACCGGGCTATCTATTCTTGAAGTATAATCGATTTTGGGGTTCTTGGAAAACAGAATGATGTGCGGACTCCCCATGGACGTCTGCTTGTCCTCTATGTTCTCTTTCTGGTGGGCTTTGCCCGGACCGGATTCAATCGATGGAAGAGGGATGTGAAAAAAAGATTTTCAACGCTTGTCGGCGGGTATTGGGCAATCGCCTTGACGACCCTGATCTGGGGTTTTCATTATGTCGTTCTGTATGAACCTTTAAGAATGCTTACTCCCCGACATTTTTTGACGTTGCGTTTTGGTTGGGGAGCCATTTTGTTGCTTCTTCTTGGCCCCAGACTTTTTTCCCTGCTGAAAGAGCTCACATTGGGTCAATGGTCCGGTTTGGCCTTTTTGGCGTTCCTGTCGACCGTTTCCTATCAGATTTCTTTTTTTAAAGCGGTCTCTCTCCTTGATCCCCTCACGATTTCACTCATTTTGTCGCTTGGCCCCTTGATTTTGGCTGTATTTGGGCATATCGGTGCAGGCGAGCGTTACAAAAAGAGTCAATGGGGCGGGATGCTGGTGGTTTTTATGGGGACAGCCGTTCTCGTTGGCGGAGGTGCTCCCGTCGGAAGCGGACCATTCTGGTTGACCGGATTATTATGGGGGGCTCTTTGCCTTTTTCTGTTTGTCCTTCAGACTCTTTGGTCCAGAAGACTTCTCCGGACGCTCCCGCCGTTGACGGTGACCGTCCTGCCGATCCTGATCGGAGGACTGTTCATCGCCCTGTCCAGCCCGAAAGAACTGCTTCTCTCTCCAGACGAAAGAGTTCCGGTCGTTTATTTCGCCTTGTTCTATACGATTGGCATCGCGCTTTATCTGGCCTATTTCCTCTGGAACCGGGCCCTTTCCGTCCTGGGAAGCACCCGAACGAGTTTTTTGGTCAATGGGCAGCCCATTGTAACGGCTCTGGGCGCAATTATTTTTTTGGGAAAGCCTCTCTCCTTCCATCAGGTCGCTGGAGGACTTTTGATGCTGTCTGGCTATGCCCTGTTTTTTGTTCCGGAGTTTCTGGATAAGCCGCTCCCGCTCGGAGATGCTCTTGACGTGGCATCGAACGGGGAGAGCATGCCCCAATAACGGCCTTTTTTTGGGAAGTCGTGGGAGGTCAGTCGTATTTTCTCCTGCGGTGTTTGGCTTTGGGGAAGTGTCTCATGTTGTTTGGTCGATTCCAGAGATGGTCAAATTCTTTCACAAACTGTTTTGCCATGATCGGGTCTTCCGTGAGAAATAGGTTGTTGTCCTGCTGGAGCCTGTGACCGCAGGAATAACGCCGGCATGCGGCTCCTTCTCCGGGGGGAGACCAGTTGGCCGATCCTGTCCTCAGGATCCTGCCATCGACGATGTAGGACTTCAGATGCATGATGTTGCTTCTTCCGTTTCGTTTGATGCGGATCTCTATTCCAGGTTGGTTAAGCAGTTTTTGACTCTGGTCTCCATGGTCGTGTATTTGTGTCCGGTCACGGTAAATCCGGATTTTGACCCCTTTTTGGGCTTCCTGAAGGAGTACTCCCGAGAGATTCCTGTCGGTAAAGGCATACATTGCGATATCAATGGATTTTTTCGCTTTTTTGAGGATTGCGATATCGATCTTTTCAAGATTTTCCGACGGGGAATAGTGCTCTCCCATTTTCGGGGATCCCTCAAAAAAGGAGCTTGCCGATGCAACGGAGAGCATTCCGGGAAAAAGAAGGAGAAAAGCAACGAGCGTGCTGGCTATCCGGAGCGGACCCGTTTCCTTATCCCCTTGTCGTGTTTCATGTCGGGGACTATGATGAACGGATGTCAACGGGTTTGTAACGGATTTCTTTTGAGTGGAGGAATTCATGAGTACTCCTGTCAGGTGTCCTGCTTGTGGTGTGGTAAATAATGTTGACCCCGGAAGGCCAGGACCGCGTTGTGGGGCATGCAAGGCCCCCCTCCCGGTAGGAGGAGCTCCGATTACGGTGACGGATGCCAGCTACCAGGCGCTTGTCCTGTCTTCGCCTGTTCCGGTCCTTCTGGACCTCTGGGCTCCATGGTGTGGTCCCTGCAGGATGGTCGCACCCATACTGGAGCAACTTGCAAAAAAGTACAACGGAAAAATCACCGTTGCCAAGCTCAATGTGGACGAAAACCCGGATACTGCCCAGCGCCTTGAGGCCAGAAGCATCCCCCTGATGGTGTATTTTAAAAATGGAGTTCCCGTCCAGCGCCTTGTCGGGGCCATGGGGCTTTCCGAAATTGAGCGCTCCCTTGGTCTATCCAATTGAACATGATCAACCTGAAAGGATTGACCTGATGCCCGATATGTCCTGCTATCAGCTTCCCCTCGATGTTCGTCCGACACACTATGACCTGGTTTTGAAAATGGATATGGAGGCTCTGACCTTCAGTGGTGAGGTCAAGATCCACCTCGATGTCCGGAGGGATACCACGGAGTTTGTCCTCAATTCTGTGGATCTGGACATTGATTACGCAACGGCTTTTGTAAAGGGGGATCCCTCTCCGCTCCGGGTTCTCGAGGATAAGGAATATGAGCGCATTGTTCTGAAAGCGGAAAGGCTTTTTGAGGCTGGTTCATCCGCTCTGCTGGAGGTTGTTTTTGCCGGAAAGGTCAACGACCTTCTCGCTGGGCTTTACCAGAGCCATTTTAAAGATCCTGACGGGGAAAAACGGGTTCTTGTGACGACCCAGTTTGAGGCTACGGATGCCCGGAGGGTCTTTCCCTGCTGGGACGAACCCTCAGCGAAGGCAACCTTTTCCCTCACTCTGGTCGTACCTGAAAAACTTGTTGCGCTGTCCAACATGCCGGTGGTCAGGGAAAAGCTTCTGAAAGGAGCCATGAAAGAGGTTGTTTTTGCAAAAACTCCCCGAATGTCCACCTACCTTCTGCATCTTTCCGTTGGAGACTTTGAGGAGGTCAGCGACCAGACTCCGGACGGTACGCGGATTTCTGTCTGGTCGACCAAAGGCAAAAAGGAACAGGGTGTTTTTGCCCTTGAGGTGGCAACGCGTCTTCTTCCCTGGTTCAACCAGTATTTTGGCATCCCTTATCCCCTTCCAAAGATGGATCTTCTGGCGATCCCCGATTTTGCGGCCGGTGCCATGGAGAACTGGGGCATACTGACTTACCGTGAAACAGCTCTTCTCGTGGATCCGTCGGTTGCCTCAGCGAGAACCCGTCAGAGGGTGGCCATCGTGGTTGCTCACGAAATGGCTCATCAGTGGTTCGGAGACCTGGTGACGATGGCATGGTGGGATGACCTCTGGCTGAATGAAGGCTTTGCTTCATGGATGGAGGTCAAGGCGGTCGACTATCTTTTCCCCGAATGGCGCATGTGGGAGCTTTTTCAGGCAGAGGACATGACGGAAGCCTTTGACCTGGACGGGATGACAGAATCCCATCCTGTTCAGGTGGATGTTCGGGATCCCCATGAAATCAATGAAATATTCGATGCCATTTCCTATACGAAAGGGGGTTCCCTGATCCGGATGCTCGAGGGCTATCTGGGGGAGGAGGTTTTCCGCGAGGGATTGTCGGACTATCTGAAACGCCACAGTTACGGAAATGCCCGGACGCAGGATCTTTGGAATGCCCTGGGACGAAAGGCCGGTCAGGATGTCCGGTCCATCATGGAAAGCTGGACTCTGAAGAAGGGATACCCGGTCGTGCGTCTGGAGGACGAAAAAAACCTCCATGCCGTACAGGAACCGTTTGCGAACCATCCTGTCCGGATGAAAGAGATTCTTTCCTCTCCGACAAAAGACGTTTGGCAGGTCATGATGGGTGTCCGTCGAGAGGAGAATGGCCAGGTATCCGAGCAATCTTTTCTCCTTGGGGAGGCAAGCTCCCCTTTTCCCTTTCCGATGGAATCCATCCGGAGCCTGAATGTGTCCGGAAGGGGTTTTTATCGGGTGAAGAATGAAGGAAGCTTAAGAAAGAGGATCCTTTCGGATATCCGGGAGGGCAAGATCTCTGCAGCGGAAAGTCTTGGATTTGTCAATGACGAATTTTCACTGTCTTTGGCCGGTCTGTCCAGACTCGAGGATTTTCTGGATACGGTCAATGTCTGCCGCCACCAGACAAATTATATTGTATGGGCTGACATCATCGCGCATCTGGCTTATCTGGACCAGCTGCTTGCTTTTGAGCCGGCATGGGAAGCGTTTTCATCCTTCATCCAGGATGTGTGCCGTGAGGCCTTTGATCGTCTCGGATGGGTCGTGAAAGAGGGGGAGGACCATCAGGCAAGGCTTCTCCGCTCACTGCTCCTGGGCGCGCTTGGCCGCTCCGGAGATATTTTGGTGCTGACCAGATGTGAAGAGATGTTCGGGGAGTTTCTGAAGAACCCTTCATCGCTCCATCCTGATTTGAGAATCGGTGTTTTTCGAACCGTTATTGGCGGTGGGCGTTTGTCGGATGCTTTTGGAGTCCTCCGGGATCGGGCTTTGATTGAGTCCCATCAGGAGGAGAAGATGAGGTTTTTGACAGGGCTTGCCTCTTCACGGAAACCAGAGGAGATCCGATTGCTTCTGGAAGACAGTCTTTCAGACAGGATCCGTTCCCAGGATACGGTGTCCGTGGTGGTGTCTGTTGCGGACAATCCTTACGGGCGGGATCATGCATGGGCCTTTTTTACGGAGAGATTCCAGGAGTTTTCACGGCGCTACTCAAGCGGGGGCTTCGCTCTTTCAAGATTGATCCGCGCCATGGGGGATCATCGCAAAGAGAAGGCATTCTCCGAAGTGATCGGATCCTTTTTTGAAAAGAATCCCTTGTCCGGAGGACAAAGGGCCATCCGGCAGACGCTGGAAGCGATCGATTTCAACAGCGCGGTCTGGTCAGGGCAGGGAGAAGGGTTGTCGAAGAAATTGCTGTCAATGTTTCCCCTGAGGTAAAGACAGGATCGACAGACCGAACGCAGGGATTGCCAATGGGAATCCCGTGAGATCCCCATTGGCCTGGCTCAGCCGACGATATGGACCGATGGCCTTCGGAAATGGTTAGTGGTGTATTCGTTCACGAGGAGAGTCAAAAGTGTTCCGGGGTCCGAGTGGTACAGGAGGCGGCTACCGGTTTCTTTTCCTATCTTCTTCACGATATCGGGAAGAATCTCGGTGATTCCGCCCGATCCGTCCAGAACACCGATCAGCTTGCCTTCGTCATAGGCGATGGAAAATTCTCCGAGGGTTCCGGAGTGTCCACCGACGATCAGGACCAGATCGCTTGAGCGGATATTGATGACCTCTCGTCCCATCAGCCCGGATCCCGTGAAGATGATGATGTCAAACAGATCGTTCGGGGACTGGTATCGGGAGATATGTTCCTGCTCTGAAAGGGCGGGGGAGATGCCGATGGAGACGCCACCAACCTCCTTGAATCCCGATGCAGCCTCATATGGAAGGCCTGGGCAAGCTCCGGTGATCAGTCCCAATTCCCGTTTTGCGATCTCCCTGCCAAGATGGCGGGCGATCTCCCTGTGCTTTGCTTCAAGATCTCCGGAGGCGGCACCCATAACGCCCACGGTAAAGAGTCTTCCCGGAGGAGCGGTGACCTTTGCTGGATCCCGCTCGAATGTTTCAAGGCATTGAGGGCTGTGAAAATAAAGGATTCTTCCTTTATGGATACGGATGGCATAGGCATGTTGAAGTGTTGGAATCTTTGTTCCGCAAACGGGATCGACGGTCATGAGGCTCCTTTGTTGGGTGGTTTGTCCGGTCCTATTTCCAATCTCATCAGATAGTGCGGTAAAAGGGGGGAAATATTCAAGATGGGTCTTCAGGAAGGTGCAAGGATCCTTGCCAGGACGCTTCCGTGGTTTTTTCTGTCAGGCGTATTGGAGGTGGGCGGTGGATATCTTGTCTGGCGATGGCTGCGGGAGCACCAAAATCCATGGCAGGGAGTTATGGGTATGCTGCTTCTCGCCGCATATGGCATTTCCGCGACCAAGATACCGGCTCCGTTCGGCCGGGTCTATGCGGCGTATGGGGGGATCTTTATCGTCATTTCCATTTTCTGGGCGATGTCGTTTGATCACTTTCATCCCGATATCTGGGATAAGGCCGGGGCATTTCTGGTTCTTGTTGGTGTGGGGCTCATGATTCTGGCTCCGAGGGGATGACAGTGAGTGGAGATTCTTCAAATATCAGATTCAGGATTGCGTCGGAGTTTATTCCTTCCGGTGATCAGGGGAGGGCCATAGAGGTCCTGTCAAACGGGATTCAATCCGGGGCGTCCTTTCAGACGCTTTTGGGTGTCACCGGGTCAGGGAAAACCTTCACCATGGCAAAAGTCGTGGAGAAACTTGATAAACCCGCACTCGTCCTGGCCCCGAACAAGACACTGGCCGCCCAGCTCTACCGGGAATTCAAGACGTTTTTTCCGGAGAACAGGGTTGAGTACTTTGTAAGCTATTACGACTATTATCAGCCTGAGGCCTATTTGCCTTCGACGGATACCTTTATCGAAAAGGATTCGGCCATCAACGAGCTGATCGACCGGATGCGCCACTCGGCCACGTCCGCGCTCCTTGACCGCAGGGACACCCTTGTTGTGGCCTCTGTTTCCTGTATTTACGGACTGGGTTCTCCCGAGTCCTACAAGAAGATGCATCTTTATCTTGAACGGGGTCTCGTAATGCGCCGGGAGAAGCTTCTCGAGAGGCTTGTCGGGATCCAGTACCAGAGAAATGATATGGATCTGAAAAGGGGGACATTTCGAGTCAGGGGGGATGTAATCGATGTCATTCCGGCATCCTATGAGGATAGGGCGATCCGGATTGAGCTCTTTGGAGATGAGATCGATCGTTTGCGGGAGTTCGATCCCCTGACAGGGGCGGAACTGTCCCAGATGTCCTCGGTGATCATCTATCCCGGGACGCATTATGTCCTTCCACCGGATCAAATGGAATCCGCCCTGTCCAGTATAGAAGAGGAGCTTGTCGAAAGAATCCGCTATTTCAGGAAGGAAGGAAAGCTGATAGAGGCCCAGCGTATCGAGCAACGGACACTTTTTGACCTGGAAATGATACGGGAGGTGGGTTACTGTCACGGGATTGAAAACTATTCACGACATCTGTCGGGAAGAAAGCCGGGGGAGCCGCCTCCCACCTTGTTTGACTATTTTCCGAAAGATTTCCTCGTACTGATTGATGAGAGCCATGTGGCTGTCCCTCAGGTGGGCGGAATGTACCATGGAGATCATTCCAGGAAAAAAAGTCTCGTGGAGTATGGGTTCAGGCTCCCGTCCGCCTTTGACAACCGTCCGATGACCTTTCCCGAGTTTGAATCGATCTTGCCCTCGGTGATCTTTGTTTCCGCGACCCCGGGACCCTACGAGCTTGAAAAGTCAGGGGGTGTGACGGTGGAGCAGGTGATTCGTCCGACCGGTTTGACCGATCCTGTTATTGAAGTGCGCCCTGCCAAGAACCAGGTGGATGATCTTTTGGGGGAGATCCATCTGACTGTTGGACTTTCCGATCGTGTTCTTGTCACCGTACTGACAAAGAGGATGGCGGAAAATCTGACCGAATACCTGGAGGAGAGGGGGATCCGCGTTCGATATCTCCATTCGGAGATTGATACGCTTGAACGAATGGAGATTCTCCGGGATTTGCGGAA
The DNA here is from genome assembly GCF_000284315.1 of Leptospirillum ferrooxidans C2-3. Taxonomy (NCBI): domain Bacteria; kingdom Pseudomonadati; phylum Nitrospirota; class Nitrospiria; order Nitrospirales; family Nitrospiraceae; genus Leptospirillum; species Leptospirillum ferrooxidans. The sequence goes on from NC_017094.1 coordinate 411,897, forward strand.
AGGTGTTTTTGATGTTCTGGTGGGGATCAACCTTCTGAGAGAAGGTCTTGACCTGCCTGAAGTCGGTCTTGTGGCCATTCTTGACGCGGATCGTGAAGGTTTTTTGCGTTCGAGGCGCTCCCTGATCCAGACAGCGGGGCGTGCAGCCAGAAATATTCGCGGACGGGTGATCTTTTATGGAGACTCCATAACAGGCTCAATGCAGGAGGCCATCGATGAGACGGACAGGCGCCGTCGGGTCCAGATCGCTTTCAACAAGGAGCACAACATCTCTCCCCAGGGGATCATCAAGAATATCCCGGAGAGTCTCTATGCTGTTTCAGAAGGCGATTATACCGAGCCGCTGGCTTTTATTGAGGACAAAAAAGAAAAAGAGGCGGATGGACAGTTGTCGGATGCAGACATTCGCAAATTGATGGAGGCGGCTGCAGGATCTCTGGATTTCGAGCGGGCGGCCTATTTCCGCGATGTCCTGAAAAGTCGCGGAAAAGAGGTGGATGGACGTGGAATCAAGATCGCCGGAAAATCCGGACGGTCACGTAAAAAAGGGTAGCGGGGCCCTTCAGGAATTCCTGTAGATATAATATCCCAGAACCATGCCGAGAAGGTTGAGCAAATTGATATGGACGCTGGTTCCGACCGTAATGTCCACCAGAATGAGCTTCAAGGTGAGCGGTCCGCTTGAGCCGACGGTGACATGAGTCAGAAAAATATCTGCGAGGGGGCCGGAAGGGACAAAAAGATTGAAAATCGCGGTCAGGATCGATCCGAACGCCGCTCCGAGAAATAGAAAAAGAATGAGAAGCCCCATCCCCTTTTTTTGTTGTCCTGCAAATGCCAAGTGTCTGTCCTGACTGTTATCAGCAAAAAGGCTGGTTGTTTCGCCCCGCGTAACGGGGATGAATGATTCGGCCCCCCTTCGATTCCGGATGATGGTGGGTCCCGTGGATATCATCCGACTAATGAACCACGATCAGCTATAAAAATCAAATTTACCGTCCGGAAAAGCTCATTGGCTGTAGGGCCCCAAGAGAGGGGGAGATTGTTTTTTTGATCAGGTCTTGACGATGGAGGCTCCCATCCGGGGCAATGGGGAGTCGATCATGGAACCGATTGATGGAGGATAAAGGAGTAGCAGGAGTTATGGGATTTTATTTTGCTATATTTTTCAAATGTATTGATGAAGTTTTAAAAAACTCTTCGTAAGGAATCTTTAATAATCATTTTTTATTCTTTAGTAATATCTTTTATGACATTTCTTCTTGGTGTTGCATTTTTTTAATGATTTGATTCATTATTCCGGCTGTCTTAAATGATTTCGGGTGTTATTTCTGCTGGCCGTTCAAGGATCTTTGTCTTGATCCGGCACAGGTGACTGTTTTCCCGGAGAGCGTCCAGATTGAACCAGCCGGAGTCTTTTTGAAAATCGTCGCGAATTTGGAAAAAGCGCGTGAGATGGCCCAGCGTCTTGATCTCTCCGAAGCCGGTATCCAGCGAAGGAAAGCTTTCCTCGGAATTACACCGGAGGAAGAGATCGTCGTCCGGGATCTTGCCCCGTTCTTGAAGGAACGCATTCCGGAGTTTGTCCAGATTCTCCATGAGCGGATCAACTCCTTTCCCGAAAGCCGGATGATCCTTGAGAAGACACATTCCCAATCCTGGCTCAGACTCCGCCACGCGGAGTACTTTGTCGAACTGCTTTCCGGTCCCTATAATCAGGAATATGTCCACAACCGCCTCGGGGTGGGTGTTACCCATCAGATCATAGGGTTGGGACCCGAATGGGTCCAGTCCTCCTTTGCTCTCTTTCTGGAGTGGGCCAATGGTCTCCTCCGGGCGGAGCCCTCATCTCCCTGTTCCGGAAATCCGTCTCTTCCCGATATTCTCGGAAAGATCCTCTTCTTTGACCTGGGGCTTGTCATGGATTCTTACTTCCTGGCGGAGCGGGAACGGATGGAGGTCCTGTCTCGTGTTTTTGAGACCAATGTGGAGGCGGTCTGGATCCTGGATGGAAACTGGGTCATCGAGCATGCCAATCAGACGTCCGGGAAGATTATCGGATGGTATCCTGATGAGCTGGCCGGAAGGTCCCTTGACGAATTTCTCTGGGACGATCCGGAATCTTTGTCGCCTTCGCAGTTGGCGATCGGGGAAGTGGCTAGGGTCGAAGGCCATTGGGAAGGATCTCTTTTCCTGAGGCACAAAGACGGAAAAACCTTTCCTGCCTGGGCTACGGTCAATGTTTTTCAGAGAGCAGGAAAGACGGATCCGGAGTATATCCTCGAGTTTCGGGACAGGACGGAAGAGCACAAAAAACAAAACGAGCTGACCCAAAAAACAAAAGACCTCCTTCGATCCAATCGTGACCTGGAACAGTTTGCATATGTTGCCTCTCACGACCTTCAGGAACCACTTCGAATGGTGACAAGTTACACACAGCTTCTTGCACGCCGATATCAGGGGAAATTGTCGGAGGAAGCCGATGAGTTCATTCATTATGCCGTTGACGGGGCGCTCAGGATGCAATCCCTGATCAACGCGCTGCTCTCCTATTCAAGAGTCGATTCAATGGGACGGGAGCTTGTTCGCTGTGAATCCCGGACAGCCCTTGAAAATGCCCTGTCCAATTTGGCCATGGCCATTTCCGAGTGCGGTGGCATTGTCGAGGCAGGGGATCTTCCTCCTGTTCTCGGCGATCAGCTCCAGTTGATGCAGCTTTTCCAGAATCTTGTCGGCAATGCGCTGAAATTCCGTTCTCCGGACAGAGTTCCGACCGTCAAGATTGCTGCCAGGCAAGAAGGGGATTTCTGGTTGTTTTCTGTTCATGACAATGGAATTGGGATCGACCCCAAATTCTACGAAAGAATTTTTGTGATCTTCCAGCGACTCCACACGAAAGAGGAATACCCTGGAACAGGGATAGGGCTTGCCATGTGCAAGAGGATTGTCGAAAGGCATGGCGGAACCATCCGCGTAGACTCGCATCCGGGAGAGGGTTCCACTTTTTCTTTTACACTCAAGCGTCTGTAGGTCTTGGCCATTTCCATATGGCAGTCGAGGGCAGCAGGCAAACATCTCCGGAATGATCCATTCCGGAACAGAAAGGAAAGAAGGGAACAGGTATGAGCGGTATTGAGGACATGGGGCGCCCGGCCGAGTTTCTGCTGGTGGAAGACAATCCCGGTGATGTGAGGCTGACCAAGGAGGCACTGAGGGACAGCAAGGTCAGGAACCATCTCAATGTTCTGGGAGATGGTTTCGCTGCCATGGATTTTCTTCAGAGAAAGCCGCCCTACGAGAATGCTCCGAGGCCGGATATTATCCTTCTGGACCTGAATCTTCCGAAGATGGATGGCAGGGAGGTGCTTTCGCGAATCAAGGCCGATCCCGACCTGAGGAGAATTCCGGTAGTGGTGATCACCTCTTCGGAAGCAGAGCAGGATATCCTCAAAACCTATGATCTTCATGTGAACTGTTATGTGACCAAGCCGGTGGACCTTGACCAGTTCATCAAGGTTGTCCAGTCCATCGAAACATTCTGGCTGACCATCGTCAAACTTCCCAGCCCCGATATCCTGGAACAGTAAGCGATGTTTGACCGGTCGCTCAGGGTTCTTGTTGTTGAGGATAATCCGGGAGATGTTCTTCTGGTGCAGGAGATGCTTCATGCCATCAGTGAAGACAGGATCTCGCTTTTTTCAGCAAACCGGGTCTCCCGTGTAGGAACTCTTCTATCAGAAATGGCTGTTGATGCGATTTTGCTGGATCTGGGGCTTCCGGACAGCAATGGCCTTGAAACGCTCAGAACCATCCATGATGTTTGTGGGGAAACCCCGATTGTGGTCCTTTCCTCCCAGGACGATGAACAGCTTGCTGTAACGGCTCTCCAGGTCGGAGCGCAGGATTTTCTCGTCAAGGGAACTTTTAATGGCCATATTTTGACCAGGTCGATCTTCTATGCCATCAAGAGAAAAGAGATGGATTCGAAGCTTTTTTATATGGCCTATCATGATTCCCTGACCGGGTTATCGAATCGGAAGCATTTTCATGAACATCTGGAACACTCGATTGAGTGGTGCGAGCGGGGCGAGCAAAAATTTGCCGTCATTTTTCTGGATCTGGACAATTTCAAGAAAATCAACGACACGTTCGGCCATTTGGCCGGAGATCTCCTGCTCCAGCAGGTTTCGGAGCGCATCCGGAATGTTGTGCGGAAGATCGATGTTGTTGCCCGTATGGGTGGGGATGAGTTTGCCATTATTCTCAATAATCTCAAGACCTTCAGCTATGTCTCCCATGTGGCCAGAAAGATCAGGAAGCATATCTGCCGTCCCTATAAGATTGAATCGACACTCCTTGAAATGGATTTCTCCATGGGGATCAGCCTTTACCCTCTCGACGGCCTGAATGAGTCGGAGCTGATCCGGAAGGCGGATCGGGCGATGTATCAGGCCAAGGAGTCGGGGGCAAAGAGATTCCGTTTCTATAACCACGAGATGGACGAGCGTGAATCAGCGAGACAGACCTTGCGGGCCGATTTTCAAAACGCGATCAAGAATCATGAGCTTTGCCTTCACTTCCAGCCGATCATCAATCTCCGGACCCATGCCATCAATTCTCTGGAGGCGCTTGTCCGCTGGAACCATCCCCAGAAAGGGCTCTTGTCTCCGGGGGAGTTCCTGAATGATATTATGGGAACGGAGCTGATCGTTTCTCTTGGCGAAACCGTTTTCGAGTTGGTTTTTTCCTGTCTTTCAAAATGGAAAGACCAGGGAATCCTGATTCCCGTGAGTGTCAATGTCGATCTTCTCCAGATCAAGCAGCCGGACTTCCACCAGAAGTTCGTCCGCTTATTGCATCGATATCCGGATATTCCTCCCCATCTTCTTGAGATCGAGATTCTGGAGACAACCTCCGCGGAGGACGTTCCCAATCTCCGGGAGGTTCTCGATGGACTCCATGAACTGGGAATCAGGCTCTCCATCGATGATTTTGGAACGGGGTACTCATCCCTTTCCTATCTGAAACATATTCCTTTTGATACATTGAAAATCGACCAGAGCTTTGTGATCGGCATGCTTGAGAACAGGGAAAACCTTGCCATTATCGAAAGCATTTCCAGTCTGGCTAAAATCTTCGGTCGCAATGTGGTGGCAGAGGGGATGGAACAGATGTCCTACAGTCCGATGCTGATGGCGATGGGATGCGATCTGGCCCAGGGTTATGCCATCTCAAGACCGCTACCCCCTGAGCGTTTTCTGGAATGGAGACAGCGTTGGATCAATAAGGACCATTCCGAAGGTGTTTCTCCCTTCTTGCCCCTTTCGGAGTTATCCATATTACTGACGCAGATTTCTCATCTGTCCTGGATCCAGCGGATCATCTCCCTTGCGGATAAGTCGGATCATTCTCCTTTGACTCCATTTGAGAAAGAGGAATTTGGGAGTTCACCCGTTGAAGATTGGTACAACCATGAGGGGATTTCCCTTTATGGTGAAATTCCAACCTTCCAAAGCCTCTCTGATGTCCACAGGGAATCCCTCGATCTTGTCCGTGAAGTTTTCAGGAGAATCATCGAGAAGAACAAAGGTGCCACCCAATATTATTCCCGCCTTCTCCTTTTTCAGAAAGACTCACTTCTTTCTCTCTACGGAGCCCTTCAAAAAGATGTTCTCTTCCGCTCAATGATGAGGGTAAATCCCGGAAAAGCCTGAAAGCTGCAAGGTCTGTTCCATCGGGCATTTTAGAATGCGTCGAAAGCCAGTCCCGGATCTTGACTTCGTTGAAATATTAAAATATTCTAACATTATGAGAGTTGATGACGATAAACAGACGACCGCTAAAATTCAACCATCCAAAGCCTCCAAAGGGGCGAGGTGCCTCAGGGTCCTTGGCCATCCCGCGCGCCTGTTGGTGATTGCTGTCCTGTCCGAAGGTCCCAGGAGTGTCAATGATCTTGCCGGACTTGTAGGGGTGAGCCAGTCCAATCTTTCCCAACATCTGTCGTTATTGAAAGACAAGGGGGTCATTGATTCTGTGAGGGATGGACATCAGGTTTTTTACCGGATTGTGAATCCCAAGGTCATGGAGTTCATGCGTCTGATGGAGGAGCTGTTTTGCCATGAATAATGAAATCCGGTCTGTTCCGAAGATCTCGATCCCCATGATCTCTTTCCGAATCTTGATCGCAGGTTTGATCCTGGGGATGATCGGACAGGTTTCCTGTGCAGGGGCATTGACCTTGTCAGAGGCCGTTTCCCGGGCACTTTCCAAAAATCCGGCTCTTCTTGAGTCCAGCCTTTCAGGCGAGATCATGCATGCCAGAAAGGTTCAGGCAATGGGCGCCTGGCTCCCGGCCATGTCCGTGAGCGAGTCGGCCATCAGCACGACCAATCCCCTGAATGCGTTTGGCCTTTTGTTAAATGAAGGAGTCGTCCAGGCCGGTCAGCTGTCAAATGTCAATGAGCTGAACAATCCCTCTGTGACCCAGGCATTTGGATTCGCGGCTGTTGTGTCGGAGACCGTTTTTCAGGGGGGGAAGAGATATTTTACTTACCAGGCGACAACAAAAGGGGAGCAGCAGGCTGGTCTTGAGCTGAGAAGGGCCAGGGAAAAGCTGATTTCTGATGTGACGAAGGCCTATTTCAATGTGGTGATTGCAGAGAAGAAAGTTCGGGTCATCGATCGTGAGCGTGCTGCGGTCCAATCCTCCCTTTCCCGGGCGACAGAGTCCTTCGGGGAAGGGGGAATCGACAAGACCATGTTCGACGAGGCAAAGCTTAAGTCACAGTCGGTTGCACTGTCCTATTTCAGGGCAAAAAAAGCGGTCGAGATCAGCAAGATGAAGCTTGCCAGGCTGATGGGTGTTTCATCCGGAGATCTTGAGGGTTCATTGGCAAGGGAACGTTTCAGTCTCCCCCCAGGCGGAATTCAATGGGCTCGTTCGGTCGTTGAGCGATATTCGTCGTCCAACTCTCAGCTGGTTTCAGGGCAAGCCCTTTTGCATCGCCCTGATTACCAGGCCAGCGTGATGGGTGTCAAGAGTGAGTCGAGTCTTCTCTCCGCCGCGCATTCGGGATTCTGGCCGGCTTTGTCCGCCCAGGGGATCTTTAACGAATACGCCCAGGGGATCAATACATGGGGCAAGCAGGATTATACGGTTATGGGGACGCTCAGCTGGTCTATCCTGAACGGACTTTCCGACAAGGAGGAAAGCGAAAGATCCCATGCGAGGCTTCGTCAGGCTCTCTATTCCAGACAGGATTTGAAGTCGAAAATCGCTTATGAGGTGGCGAAAGCCCGGAGCGATGCGAAGGTCCTTGAATCGACACTTGAGTTTGACCAGCAGAAGGTCAATATCCGTTCTGAAGAGGAGCAGGTGGAAAAGGATAGGGTTTCCCAGGGAATTGATCCGCCGCTGATGCTGCTTGAGGCGGATGTCCGCCTGGCGGATGCAAGACTGGTTTACCTTTCTGACAAGGTGGCATTGATGGATTCTGGAGTCGACCTTCTCTTGGCAACAGGAGATCTTGACGAGAGGGGAATGGTTCCAGGTGCGATGGAGGTTTCCGGGAAATGAAGTTTTGTTTAAACCAAAAATGGATTGCACCGTGGAAAAAAATGTCACCCGCCGGTTATGTCGGGATGGCGATCTTGCTTTTGGGGACATCCTGTCATGAAGCTTCCAAGACTTCAGGTCAGAAATCCCTTCCTGCAGTCAATGTCAGGGTGTTTGACGTCAGTCCGGGAGAAAGTCTGCACCTTTCCAGAGTTTCCGGAGTGGTTGAAGGCGAGCGTGATGCCAGGATCAATAGCAGGGTTCAGGGAAGGGTCGAGACTGTCCGGGTCAGGACCGGGCAGATGGTCCACAAGGGCGATCTTCTTATGAAACTTTCCGGAAGGGCCGCTTACGACAGGCTCGAGGCATCGAGAGCCCGGTATGAAAACGCTCATGGACGATTCCAGAGAATGGACGCCCTCTATCAGAAAAAGGAAGCGTCGAGGCAGGAATGGGATGCGGCCAAGGCGGAGGATCTGATGTCTTTGGCGGATTACTCTGCAGCCAGGAATGAGGTTTCCCTGACGAGCATCACTGCCCCCTTTTCCGGGAGGGTGGCCCTCAAGAATGTTCGTGTAGGCGATGTTGTGAGCCCGGGATTACTTCTTGCGGAAGTTCTCCGGGAGGGAGATCTTCGGGTGTCCGCCAATATCCCTGAATATCTGGCGAATGAAATCTCTCCCGGGATGAAACTGTCTTTCAGAGTCCGGAAAAATGGCGTTGAGACCGATTTGCCCGCGAAGGTGAGATCGATCTCTCCCCGTTCTGATCCCGCCACCCACACCGTTTTTGTCAAAGCCTCCCTCGGTCGTGTTCCCGGTCTCAGGCCAGGTTCCTATGGGGCGCTTCTCTTGCCTTCCGGAAAAGAGACGAGCCCTCTTGTTCCCCGGAGTGCCGTGATCGACCGAGATGGCTTGCGTGAGGTTTTTGTCGTCCGGAACGGTGTGGCGGGGCTTCGTTTCGTCAGGATCGGACATTTGAAAAAGAGCTCTGCTTCGGGTGCTCCCCTGGTCGAAGTTCTTTCCGGACTGAATTCCGGAGAGAAGGTGGTTGTATCCCATGATGGAGAGCTGTTTAATCAAACACCTGTCCATGTTTTGGGAGAAGACTGATGACCGGCGAAAAACATGGTCCGGGATTCGCGGGATGGCTTTCCAGAACGTTCATTGATTCCCCCCTGACACCGATCCTGATTCTCATCTCCCTTGCCCTTGGTGGGTTGGCCGTTTTGAAAACGCCAAGGGAGGAGGACCCGCAGATCAAGGTTCCCATGATGGATCTTTTTGTTTCTGATCCGGGAATGTCCGCAACGGAGATGTCCCGCCATATTGTGGCTCCCCTGGAGCGACATCTTTCCAGGATCAAGGGGGTCAAGGCGGTTTATTCACAATCTGAAAGTGGGACGGCTGTGGTGACGGTCCGCTTTCATGTGGGTGAGCCCATGGGAAAGAGCCTCGTCAAGATTTACAGCGAGGTCATGAAGAGCCGCGGCTACCTTCCCCGGGACGCTGGTCCGGTTCTCGTCAAGCCAATGGACATCAATGACGTTCCTGTAATGGCTGTGACGCTGTATTCAAAAACCGAGTCGGATGCGGTCCTTCATCGTCTATCGGAAGAGGTTGCGACAAGCTTCAAGAGGATTCCCGGGACGGGACAGGTGACGGTCATCGGAGGCAGAAGGCGAACGGTCCGTGTGGTATTGAGTCCATCGGATCTTACGGCCCATCATCTGACGGCGATGGATGTTTCCGCTGCGATCTGGCGATCGAACAGAAGTATTGATCTCGGAAGTTTCGATCGGAACAATATTTCTTATCAGGTGGCGCTTTCCGGAACATTGACCCGGGTTTCCCAGGTCCGGAACCTGGTGGTTTCCGTGCAACATGGGAAAAGCATACGTTTGTTTCAGGTTGCAAAAGTCACGGATGGTCCGGGGCCCCTTGAGAGTTATGTATGGATCGGCCATCCGGCCACATCTCCTTTATCGGGGGATGAAACGGCGGTCACTGTGGCTGTCGCAAAGAAAAAAGGGATCAATGCCGTTGTTGTCGCCAACCAAATCCTTCAGAAGATGAAAGATCTTTCGGCGAGAAAGATTCCTTCTGATGTCCAATGGACGGTGACCAGAAATTATGGCCATACGGCCAATGAAAAGGCCGATGATCTTTTATTGCATCTCGTTGTTGCCACTGTTGCCGTGATCCTGCTTGTTGCGCTTGGTCTTTCACTGAGGGAGTCCGGAGTGGTGGCTGTCGCGATTCCGGTAACACTTGCCCTCACGTTATTCGGATCCATGGTGATTGGCTATACCGTCAACAGGGTCACGCTTTTTGCCCTGATCTTCTCCATCGGTATTCTGGTGGATGATGCGATTGTGGTAGTGGAAAATATCAACCGGCATTTTCATTTTCTGGGAGGCAAACGAGACAGGGATACCCTTCTTGAACGCGCCGTTGTCGCCGTGGGTGAAGTCGGGAACCCGACGATCCTGGCAACCTTTACCGTTATTGGAGCACTGTTTCCCATGGCATTCGTCAGCGGGCTGATGGGGCCTTACATGCGCCCCATTCCGGTCAATGCCTCATTGGCGATGACAGGTTCCCTCCTGGTGGCCCTGACGGTGGTTCCCTTTCTTGCGCTAAGAATGGTTCCGCCCGCTGGCCATGTCAACAAGATCATGGGAAAGGTGGATGCGGGAATCCGTCACCTTTACAGGTCGATCATGCTCCCTCTGCTGAACTCCCGACTTCGGCAGAATCTGTTTTTTGCCTCAGTTCTGCTTCTGACGGTTGGTGTCATGGCCTTTTTTGATACACGCACCCTTTTGTTGAAGATGCTTCCTTTTGACAATAAAAGTGAACTGGATGTTGTCATCGATATGCCTGCGGGAACAACTCTTGAGTCCACCGCCAGAACCGCCATGGCTCTGGAACGGGTGATCCTGAAGGATCCTTCTGTCCGTTCCGATCAGGCCTATGTCGGACTTGCTGCTCCGTTCGACTTCAATGGACTCGTCAGACACTATTATTTGCGGAGAGGGAAAAGGGTCGCCGAAATCCATATCAATCTTCTCCCGAGGGAAAAACGATCGCTTCAAAGCCATCGGATTGCCGAAGAGATGGAGCGCAAGCTAGCTCCCGTGGCGCATTCCTTTGGCGCAAGGATCAAAATGGTCGAGGTGCCCCCGGGACCTCCGGTCATGGCTCCGATCGTTGCGGAGGTCACCGGCCCGGATCAGAAAAGCATCAGTGACTATGCCAAAAAGGTTCGGGATGTCTTTCAGCATGCCGAAGGGGTGATTGATGTCGATTCAACCCTTCCGGACCCCCAGGTCCGCTACAGGATCCGCGTTGACCAGGAGAAGGCGGCTCTTTCGGGCGTTTCAACGGAGCAGATTGAAAAAGCATTGACTCTTGGATTGCATGGCGAGACAGGGGAGCTTCATACGACATCCGGGAAGGGGTATGTTCCGATTGTCCTGGATGTTTCAAGGAAGGACCGCTCTTCCATCAAGGATCTGGACTCGATCATGGTCCGATCCAATAATGGAAGACTCCTCCCCCTGGGGACACTGATTGATGTTTCCGAAGAAGGCGCGCCCGCCGTTCTGTACCGCAAGAATCTTCGTCCTGTGGTCTATGTGACGGGAAATACGATCGGCTCCAACCGGAGCCCTGTCTATGCGGCGGTGGATCTTTCAAGAAAACTCCCCCCGTCGGAGCTTTCCGGACATCCCGAAGCTGTTCGGCAATATTTTTGGGGATATCCGTCTTCCAACGACAAGATTTCGGTGCGGTGGGGTGGAGAGTGGCATGTCACCTATGTCACCTTCAGGGATATGGGAATCGCCTTTATTGCCGCCATCGTGGTCATTTATCTCCTGATCGTGATCCAGTTCAAAAGCTATGTGACTCCCCTGATCATCATGTCTCCGATTCCTCTGGCGCTCATAGGGGTGATTCCGGGCCATGTCCTTCTGGGATCGAACTTTACGGCGACATCGATGATCGGGTTTATCGCCCTTGGCGGAATCATGGTTCGAAACTCCATTCTTCTTGTGGATTTCCTGCACACGAAAAAAGCGGAGGGAGTCGAGCTGAAACAAGCGGTTCTGGAAGCGGGTGCCGTTCGGACAAGGCCTATTTTGCTGACAGCATTGGCTCTTGTTGCTGGATCCTTTGTCATCCTCTCGGATCCGATTTTCCGCGGTATGGCGATTGCGCTTCTGGCGGGTTCGATGGTTTCGACGATTCTCACCCTTGTTCTTGTTCCCCTCCTGGTTGCCCGGGTGGAGGGGAAACGCTGGCCGGATGGCCGGCAGATGGTTTCCGGGAACTGATTCTGGGATTTTTGATAATGGAGGAGTAAAATGTCGATGGAAAGAATGATCCGCGCGTTGGCCGGATCGATGATATTGATCAGTCTGCTTTTGTCCGTCTATGTTTCAAGGGAGTGGTTATGGCTGACAGCCTTTGTGGGTGCCAATCTCCTTCAGTCTTCAATCACCAGGTGGTGTCTTGCGGAGTCTATCTTGAGAAAGATTCTGCGAAGGCCGGCGGAAGGGGAAAAGAACTGCTGTTGACCGGGAGAGCTCTATGAAAGCGATGGTTCTGTCGAAGACAGGACCGGTGGCTCCGGATTCCCTTGTCCTTCGGGATCTTCCGGTTCCTTCTCCGGGCAAGGGGGAGGTTCTGATCAGGGTTCGCTCCTGCGGGGTTTGCAGGACGGATCTTCATGTTGTGGAGGGGGATCTTCCGGGTGTCTCTCCCGGGACGATTCCCGGACATGAAATTGTGGGCGAGATTGCAGCTCTCGGAGAAGGCGTCACCGGATGGGCTCTGGGTGATCCTGTAGGGATGGCCTGGCTTTACCGGTCATGCGGAACCTGTCGTTTCTGTCTGTCGGGGAGGGAGAATTTGTGTTTGTCCCCGATCTTTACCGGTTATGACAGGCCCGGTGGATTTGCCGAGTACGTTGTGGGGGATGGACGGTTTGTCTATCACCTGAATTTCACGGATCCTTCGGTATTTGCTCCGCTTTTATGCGCAGGCATTATCGGTTACCGGGCTTTTTCAAGGCTTGCGCTCCTTCGCGGGCAACATCTCGGTCTTTACGGATTCGGGGCATCTGCCCACCTTGTTCTCCAGATGGCAAAGTTTTTAGGGATGAGAGTGTCTGTCATCAGCAGGGGAGAAGGTCATCAGGCCCTGGCTCGGGAGATGGGTGCCGATTTTGTCGGGCCGTCAGGGACTCATCCCGAAGAGCCTCTTGACGGAGCAATCCTGTTTGCTCCAGCGGGAGAGATTGTTCCGGATATCATGCTTGATCTTGATCGGGGAGGAAAGCTCCTGATCGCAGGGATCCATCTGTCGAATATTCCATCCCTTGTCTATCAGGACCAGCTCTTTCTGGAAAAGAGCCTCGGTTCGGTGACAGCCAATACGAGGGAGGACGGGCAGGGTCTCTTAAAAATGGCCAAGGCGTTTGGAATCACCCCGAAAGTCAGGGTTTATTCTCTGGAAGAGGCAACATCTGCCCTGATGGATCTCAAGAACGACCGGATCCGTGGAGCATGCGTGTTGAAGGTTTCCTGAAGGGCCTGAAGGGTTTGAACGTTGAGATGAAAGAAGGACAGAAAAAAAAGCCCTCCATGACGGAGGGCTTTTTTTTATTCGACGTTGACGGTCACTTTGGACTTTGGTCCAAGAATCTTGTGACCTGCTGTTGCGACCTTGAGTGTAAGGGTATGTCTGCCTTTGGGCAGTTTGATCTTTATGGGATTCTGGTGGGTGGGCTCTGTAAATTGACCATCGATGAAAAGATGGACATGGTCACCCTTTGGTCCTTTATGGAGGATGTAACGAATCAGGACAGGGTTATGAACGGTGGATCCGCTTTTTGGAGAGGTAATCTTGACGGATGTTTTTTCGGCCGCGAAAGCCGGTGTTCCGACGAGTCCCATGGAAAAAAATGCGGCGGATATAAGGGAAGCTGTGACCATTTTTAATGGGTGCATGATTCCTCCTTCTTGGTCTGTTATGACATGTTGGCGTTGATGAAAATCGCATGAGGTGACGGACTCCATACACCTCCGGTGATTTCCGGAAACAGAGTGGCCGGTTTAAATGTTCACCCAATCCATTATTTTTCCGGTTCCTGGAAATTCTATCACGATTTTCTGGAAAACGGTTCTATGGCATGATCTTGATGCCAATAATCATGGGGGAGGTATATAATGTGAACGGGAGCGGAATGAAAGAGACTGTTCCTTTTCCTAAACGGAGGTATTCAGATAGATCCAACCTGGAGGTGTCTCATGGAATCGGATCGTTACATTGTGATTCGAAACAGGCTTCTTGATCTTGACGGAGAGATTTCGAAGGAACATTTTGTTATCGGGAGTCGCTGGCAGTCCCTTGAACAGGACGTTGACGAGGGGGAGAACGACCATTTGCTGTCGGCCGAGGAAGCTTCGGCTCTCCGTGAACTTCTCGAAGATCTTCGCTCTGAACACGATCTTCGGATGAACTCCGGTACATTAGGGAGTTAATTCAATGAAAATGGAAAACTATCGACTGATCCCCTCGAAAGCGGTGGGAAGTAATCTGTTTGTTCCGTTCGTTTTTCTTTTGTTTCTGGCGATTTCTTCTTGCCAAACCTCTCCTGCAGAACATTTTACCCCGGCAATTGTTGCAGAAGGCGTCTCCGGCGAGACTCCGGTGACAGTCTCCAAACAATTGACCTCCGAAATTGACGCTGTCCTTGACGGCACCCTTGAAAAAGGGAAGCCCCAGGAGAGTGTGCTCGTTCCCAAATTTGTGGATAACCGTGGTGTTGCGCGTGTTTTGGGGCGTTATCTGGCATCAAGGATCAGCGAAGGCTTGTCTACTGATCCCGCCTTGAACGTAATTGATTCCGGAAAACTCCGTCAAAAAATGCATCTGGAGGCGATCACTCAGGGAGGTCAAGGATCGTCTTCAATGGTGTTGATCGCAAGAGAGTTGAATGCAGACCGGATTGTTTTGGGGAGAATGACGGATCTCGGGCAGCAAATAGAGATTTCGGTCAGGATCATGTCCGTTTCGGACGGTAAGGTTCTCGGTCAGGTTTCAAAATTGGTGAAAAAAAACGGATCATTTCTGAACCTCTGGGATGTTGGTCCATGAAAGTTATGAAGATCATATTCCAGTGATCGTGCGGAGGAATTGATGAAAAATTTCAAAAAAGCAGCTGGAGCGATTGCTCTCACCAGTCTTCTGGCGGGCTGTGTCGTTTCAATCAATCCGGGCCAGGCGGGTGTTTTCTGGGATATCAGCCATGGAACGGATAAAGCCCATATTTACAGGGAAGGCGTCCAGGTGATCGCCCCGTGGAACGAGATGTATATTTATTCCCTGAGAACCCAGGAAGCAAGGCTCAACTTGAATGTATTGACGGTGAACGGTCTCCCTGTCGGAATGGATGCATCGGTTCTCTACAAGGTGGATGCGAAATACCTTCCGACGCTTCAGGAGACCGTTGGCCCCGATTACTTTCATGTGCTGATCGCACCCTATGTTCGTTCCGAGACCCGGAAGATTGTTGGTCGCTACACCCCCTCGCAGATCTATTCGAATCAGAGAGAGAAGATCGAACGATCGATCCTGAAGCATCTTCGTGAGAAACTGAAAGGGTATCCGGTCACAGTCAGCGGATTTTTGATCAGAAATGTCAAACTGCCCCGTGTGATCCGGACGGCGATCGAGCATAAACTGACCGAGGAGCAGAACTTCCAGCGGATGGAATATGTTCTGGATATCGCAAGGAAGGAGGCCCAGAAAAAGCGCATCGAGGCGGAAGGAATTTCGGCCTTCCAGAAAATTGTTCAGGAAAACCTGACCTCGCAATACCTGACCTGGAAGGGAATTCGGGCGACTGAAGAGCTGGCCAAGAGCCCCAATGCGAAGATTGTTATCATCGGCGGTGGAAAAAATGGCCTTCCTGTGATATTGAATGCAGATCCGGGAAGGGCTTCAAACAGAACCATTCATCACACATATAGGGGAAAGGAACAATCAAATGGCAACTGATCCATTGAAGGAAGGGGATTTGGCCCCTTCCTTTTCAGCTGGTGTTTTGGGGTATGAGTCGCCAACTGTGAGTCTTTCTGATCTGAAGGGCCGAACGGTTGTCCTTTATTTCTATCCCAAGGATGATACGCCTGGTTGCACTCGGGAAGCTTGTGATTTTCGGGATGCTTTCGAGCCGTTAAAGCGGGCCGGAGTCGTGGTGTTGGGTGTTTCGAGGGATTCGCTGGAAAGCCATGGAAAGTTTGTCAAGAAATATGATCTGAATTTTCCCCTTCTTTCAGATCCTGACGGTGCGATCTGTACGGCCTATGGAGTTTTGAAAGAGAAGAACATGTATGGACGGAAATCGATTGGTATTGAACGAACAACCGTAGTGATTGGTGCCGACGGAACGATCAGAAAGATCTATCCAAAGGTGAAGGTGGATGGCCATGTCGCTCAGATCATGAGTTTTTTGGGACTTTAACCTCTCAGCGCTGAAGGGTCAGGAGAAAACACTTGAACTCGTTCGATGATATGGGAGGGAAAAAGATCCTGTGGGGGCTTCTGGTCATATGGATTGGGCTCCTTTATATGGCCCATTCCATGGAGGCAGGTTCGGGAACGGGAAATGGGGGGCTTCATCAGATGTTGCCGTCCGGCCCGTCTGGGGGGCTCCCGCCTGGTGGTGGCGGGAGATCTCCCCACTCTGGTGGAGATGAGGGAGGGGTTGGTCCTCCGCATTATCAGCCAACGTCACTTGGATACTGATCGTTGTTTTTTTACCCTCTGAGCGGAGAATCCTGCGGGATGGCTTTTGTTCTGAGCATCAGAAGGGTTCCTGTTGCTATGAGGACGAGCGTTACTCCGAGAACATCGAGACTATGTCCATGTTCCCATGCCCATGCTGCGGCCGGCTGAAACAGAAGCATCCCTGTTGTGGTGAAAATTTCAAGTTGGGAAAATCCCTTGCTTTTCTGATCCGGTCCCAGTTGCGAGGCAATCCGGGTCTTGACCGCTATCGTTGTCCAGAGTTCTCCTGCGCCCCATAGGGACATTCCGATCATATAGGCTGTTGTTCCTCCGGATGGACTCAGAAGGAGCGTGATTGCGAGTGACAGGATGACCGGTCCAGGCAAAAGGTCAAGGCGTTTTTCAGGAGTGATGGGCTTGAAGGATAAAAAGAGTCCGGATGCGACATGGACAACGCTTGAAAGAATGAATCCGACTCCCATCAGGATGGGCAGGCCACTTTGTTCATTAAAGCGGAACATCAGGAGTGTGGCTGGAAATATCGATATTTTTAAAAGGGTTCCCCCCAAGAGGGTCGGGATCCATCCTTTCTTGCCTCTGTACAGAAGATTTGTGGAAAAATGTTTTGGGGAGGTCTTCTCCCTGCTATCCTGCTTCAGGGAGGATGTCTGTTTTTGGGCCAAGCGGGAAGCAGATACGGCCCAGAAAAAACACAATGCCGCCGGGATGGATGTCATATAGAACAGTTTTTGCACGCTGACTGTTCCGGTGAGGATTGTTGCAACCAACGGGCCAAGGATTCCCCCTGTCTGGTCAAGTGTCTGAATACGGGAATAGGCTCTTGACAGCCACTCTCTTGGGATGGTTTCCGAGACCAGCGCGTCTCTTGCCGGCCCGCGAAGCCCTTTCCCGAACCAGGACACGGATTTTAAAAGAATCAGGGCACCAGGTGCCGAGACCATTCCCATGAGAGGGGTGACGATGGCGGTTAATCCATAGCCTATCCTGACCAGTAACCCCTGTTTTTCTACTGTCTCTCCCAAGCGGGAGGTGCTGATGGCTCCCCCCATTCTTGCGACCTCCGCCACGGATTCCATCACCGAAACGGTAACAGCCGTGCCGCCCAAATGAAGTATCCAGAGTGGCAAGAGCATATGTGCCATCTCGTAGGCAAAATCGGCATAAAGGCTTGTTTTGCCAAAACCCATGACAATGGCATTCTCTTCGTTGGAGAGTTTCTCATCCATCAGTTTGTCCTTTCCACGGTTGATCGTGCCCAGAGGGTTGAGAGCAGCAGTGCCAGAATCAGAACGGCCCCTGCAGCAATGTGCCTTTCCTGAATGATCCAGGGAGAGAGGATCAGTCCGGTCGCAAGGGAGACCGTCAGCTGAAAGTGGATCGACCCCCAGAGGATTGCGTAGGCTGCCGGAATGTCCCTTTTTTTCAGAAGCATGAAGAGAGACAATGCTTCAGGAGATTCTGTCGACAGGGAAGACAGGATGATGGACAGGATGAAAATGGTTTCACCTCCTCCGGATCCCCCGAACCCCAGGATTCCCTTCAACAGGAGGACCGGGCCGATGAGAAGGAGTGCGACACCCGACAGAAACATAAGAGCTGTCCTGATAAATGCCGGATGCTCTTCAGTGTTGCTACTGTCGTCAGGGAGCTCCTCTCCTTTGATTCCGAAAAGAATGGCCGGGTAGAGCATCAGGAGGAAGATGCCAATGCTCATATGAAGGGTGTGGGATGGAAAGGATCCTGCCAGAAGAGCCAGAGAGAGTCCTGCTGCCAGAATGGGAGCTTCCCTGGATAACTGCCTCTTCTCTGAAGAGGGAATAGGCGATTTTCGGGTGAAAAACAGGGTCATGGGCCAAAGTATGGCGATAAGAAGAAGCGGGGCGCCCAGAATGGCTCCAATCCCGGCATCTTTTCTTCCCTCTCCTGATCCGCCTAGAAAAGAGAAGAGAGGCAGGATCAACTCGGGAATGGAAAGGGACATATTCCCCAGTATGCGGCGGCCCAGGGAATGGTTCCTGAAAAGCTTTTGGGTCAGTGCTTCTGCCGAATGGGAAAAAAGGATACTGCCGCCGAGGATCAGCAGGAATCCTCCGGCGGTTAAGAGTATCGCTGGCATTGGAATGGACCTGTTTGGTATTTTTGGTTTGGTGGTAAGGCCATGAGGGTGTTTTTGACTTTATGGGGTTGTGAATCTTTTTTTTGAAAAGACATCGTCAGGTGATTGTCCCTGCTGATTTTGAAATCCATTCTGGAGGTAAGAAAGGAGTACATGTTCTCGAAGATATCTCTGATTGTCAATGTACTGGTTTGTGCCGGTTTGTTTTGAATACTCTGTTTCCCGGGTCGTTTTGGAGAAATCCGGGATTGGTTCTTTGGACCGGATTGAATTGGATCAAGGAGGTTCATTGGAACAGTTGGTCAATGAGGATATCTCCCATCTAGCGGTCGTTTCGCCAGGAAATGCTAAATGGATTGAAGAGTCCGGAGCGAGAGTCTGCATGCTTGAGTCGAGGGCGGATGGGAATGAAAGTTTTTTGATCGCCCTGGGACGAGGAGGATCATGGCGATTTTCCTCGTCTGGAGACCTTGAAATCTTTTTGATGTCAGGGACTCTCCTTTCCGGGAAGACGCTTTTTTCGAAGGGTTCCTATCTTTTGATTCCTCAAGGGGCGACTCCTTTTGTCTTGAACGCGGTGGATGATGAAGTTCTTTTTTTTGTCAAAAAGAGAATCCCTGAAGGGCTTGTGCGAAAGCCGGGATTGATTGAGACAGAGAAAGCCAACTGGGTACCAGGGTTGGTTTCCGGGCTGAGTGTCATGCCCCTTTTCTCTTCTGGAGGGGAAAATACCGCGCTCGTTCGATGGGACCCGGGAACGGTTTTCCAACCCCACAGGCATTTTGGTGGTGAGGAGGTCCTTGTTGTATCAGGTGTTTTCGAAGATGAGCACGGACGCTATCCCGAGGGGAGCTGGTACAGGAGCCCCCATTTGAGTCGTCACAATCCTTTTTCCGTAGCGGGATGTACCATTTTTGTCAAAACGGGACACATGAGCCAATAGGGTGGTTTATGGATTCTTGGTGTGTCGGGATCTGACTTGACGTATCCATGTTTTTGAGAGTTATCCGGATCGAAGATTTTTCAGAAGCTCCCGTAGGGTGTTAGTGTTTTTTTTCAATCCGATCTTGAGGTTCCCGAGTGTTTGGACATCGTTTCTGTCTCGGGCCATAAACGCTGTTCGCGCCTGATGATGAAGCTCCTCATGGATCCTTTTGAATTCCTCAAATAACGGCAAGTTTCTAAACTGGCTTTTCCCGGCGTTATCGATCCATTGACCCGGTAAGCAGGCATGGGAGTTGATCCATTCTTCCCTTGGGGCTTCCATTGAGTCCAGGGTGGTCAGGACTCCTTTTTGAAAGGCCGCCAATGAGTGGTCGATGACCAGCACAAGCGCTCCTTCCATGGGGGAGGAGTCTTTTCTTTGTGATAACTGAGTCCAGGAGTCGAACGGGCGCCACTTCGAAATCCATTCGGGAATCTCTTCATGAGCCATCGGGGGAGCGATGCCAAATCCCTGGGCCACCGGACAACCCAGGGCTATAAGGGTTTTTCCTTCCTCTTCTGTTTCAACTCCTTCTGCAATCACATTGATCAGCATCATGTGAGCCGCAGTGGAAAGGGTTGAAACAATGGCCAGATCCTTCGGACTTTCCATCATCTTCTGGACAAATCCGACATCGATCTTGACCTCCCTGACATCAAGCTGCTGGAGGGATGTCAGGGAAGCCTGTCCTGTCCCAAAGTCGTCGAGGCCGACGGAAACTCCAAGCTTTCGGCAGAGTCTGATTTGTTCTTCGGCGTGTGCCAGATCACGAAGTGCCTCTGTTTCTGTCACTTCTATCCCGATCTCTGGCCGAATGGAGCTGTCGGCAGATCCGATGACATCGGCCAGTGTTCCGATGAAGTCACCGGATAAAAAGTGCCTGGCTCCAATATTGATGCTGATGCGAAGGTTGATCCCCTGCTGTCTCCACTCATCCTGCTGCCTGATGGCCGTTTTGAGGACCCATCGGCCAAGCGGAATGATGAGGTCACTTTTTTCGATCACTTTGATAAAGGATTCCGGAAGAAGAAGACCTTTCTTTGGATGTTTCCATCGAAGGAGGGATTCAACGCCGAGGATGATCCCCTTTTCCATGTTGACTTGAGGCTGGTAGTAGAGACAAAGCTCTCTATTCTCGATGGCTCTTGAAAACTCGGACCTTATGCGATGCTCTTCGATCAGGGTTTCTTCCATGACTTGCTCGAAGATTGCCCAGCCGTTTTTCCCCTGATGCTTGACGCTATAGAGTGCCAGATCCGCATGGGCGATCAAGGCGGTGACGCCATCGTGCTCAGGGGGTGTGACCGCCAGCCCCAAACTTCCTGAAATCCTGACCGGTTCAGAGGATTGATCCCCCAGTGTGAACGGTTTGAGAAGAGCTTCTATAATTTTTCCAAAAATCTCCTGATCACTCTTTTCAGTTTTTAATCCGGTCAGGATGAGTCCGAACTCATCCCCTCCGAGGCGGACCAGCGTATCATCTTTGCGAAGAAGGGACTCAATCCTTTTTCCCACATGGATCAGAAGTTCATCTCCCATGGGGTGTCCCAGTCGATTGTTCACCTCGTTGAATCCGTCAAGATCCAGAATCCCGACCGCAAATGACTCTTTTGTTTCCTGGTATCGGATCAGGGTCTGTTCGATCCTGTCGAGGAAGACTCTCCGGTTGGGCAAATCTGTGAGAGGATCATGTGTTGCCATGTGTTCGATACGGATTTCATTTTTTTTTCGTTGGGTGATGTTCTGAGCCGATATGACCAGCCCCTTCCGGCTTCCGTCAGGAGAGAAAAGAGGGATTTTGGTCACTTCCAGAATGATGACATTTCCTTTTTTGTCATCGAGGGTTTCGACCGTATTCGAGGCGCCAAGGTTTTTCCATGCCGCGTTATCCGAGATTTCGCAATCGTTAAAGACTGAGGCAAGATCGGGCTGGAGAATGGCAAGTTCCTTGTTCGTCCTGTCGTTCCACAGATGATTCCCTTCAAGTCCAAACATGCGAAGACCGGCTTGATTGACGGACTTCCATCGCCCTTCTCCATCTTTAAAAATGATGGCTTCGGGGATGTTTTCGATCAGGGTGGTCAGTCGCTGTTCCGCTTCAATCCTTTTCATCTCGGTGTCGATGGAGTCGAGGGCACCTGTCAGGATTTCTCCGGCCTCATGAGCAAGGGATACCAGATCTTCGTCAAAGTAGTCGGGAATCCCTATGTTCACATTGAGTATGTATGTGATTTTTCCTTCCCGGCGGATAGGCACGGTGATGGCGGAGTGGACATCCATCCGGAGGACGGCGTCAAGGCTATGGGGTTCGCCGATTTCTTCCGCCATTTTGGGAAGATTATTGGCTACTCCGGTCAGTCCGTTTTGAAGCGTGACCTCAAGGATCGGATAACGAAACTGGGGCTGGGCTTTATCGGCCGACAGAAAAAGCATCGAGCAAATTTTTCCAATGAGTTCAGGATTATTGGCTTCGAAGAAACGAGGGCGGATCCCATTGGCTTCCCGGTCAACCGACCATACAATAACGGAGGTGATATTCGGCTGGCCCATGAAAATGGAACAGCTTCCCTTGAGCAGATTCTCTTCGTTGGTGTTGGATGCGGCAAGGGAGCTGAGTTTCTGAAGCGCGTTATAAAGAGCTGTCTTTCTCATCAGACGCTGTTCTGCTTGAATCTGTTTCTGTTCCGTTTCGATGGCGTCAAGAGTGAGAGAGATAATGTCGGCCACCTCTTTCAGAAGCTTTGATATATCGGAAGAAAAAAAGTCTTTTTCAGCGGAAACGACTGCAAAAACACCGATGCACCGATTGTTCCGGAAGACGGGAAAGATCCCGACAGAGCGGAATGCAAGACTGTCATAGGTTTCCCCACGGGGTAAGAGTCCGACCTTCTTATAGGCGTTGATGAGGTCGTTCTCAATCACGGGGGTTCCCGTGATATAAGCCCTTACGGTCACGGTCCTGATATCGGGAGAGTTCGGGTCAAGGGAAAAACGGGTTGGATGTCTCCCGGTCAGCCCGGACGGGTCGATGATTTTGTAGACCTCGAGGTCAAGATATTGATTGTTTTCATCCGGGAAATAGAAACCTGAAGCGATAAATCCGCTATGATCAATCAATGTGTTGACTGTTTCCGAAAAAAGTTCCCTTTCACCTGGTTTTCTGAGCACGAGGGCATGTATGGCTGTAAGAGACTTGTAGAGGCGGGTGACTGAGTCGAGCTTTTTTTCTGTCCTCAAGCGGACGATGGATCTCGCTGCAATGTCGGCAGTGTCGGCGATGCTTTCAAAGACCATTGGATCATCAAGTCCATTCCTTTTTTGACCGAGAATCAGGAAGACTCCCAGCAGGGGATCTTCCGGCGAGCGTCCGTTCAACGGGAAGCCTGCCACCACTTCAATATCCCTGAATGGCTCAATCTGAAAATAGCCCGGAAGATCGGGATCGTTCGGGAGATTTTTGAAGAGAAGCGGTTTTTTCAGGTCCCAGATTCTTGTCGGTGTAGGGATTCTGGAGCTTCCTTGAGGGACCGAAAAGGGAGGAGGGGGAAGTGTTTGGATGGCTTCTGCAAGGGGCCCTTCGATGGAGTATCGGATAAAACAGTCTTCTCCGGGTAGGAGGACTTCAACGGCAAGGGCTTTGGTTCCCCGGCTCACAACGGATGAAAGGATCCGGTAGATCTCTTCTTCTGTCTTGGCCGACAGGAACTCTTTCAGGACAATGCGCTGGGTTTCCCTGGCCTGCTCGAGCCCGATTGCGATGAGTCTGTCCTTTTTTCTGTCTAAAAGTCCGGAGACTTCATCGGCGATCCTCAGGAAAAGTTCGGCTGTTGCCGGGGAGATCATCGACTCATCATTAAAGTAGGCGAGGAGGAGGATTGTCTCACCATCTCTTCTGGATGATGTCACGGCAAGATTTCCGGCGACATGGAACTCTTGTCCTCTTTTTTTCATTTCATCTGGAGTGCGAGGATCGGAAAGAAGCCATGCCTGGGGAAGGGATGTGCGGATAGCTTCCCCGGCAGGGCCTTTCCCTCCCGGCTTTTGGGGATCGGAAGAGAGGATGACGCCGTTCATCCATTCCAGGAAAGGCCCAGCCGCGGAGAGAATTTCGACGTCCGTGGCTCCCGACGGAATTTGCCCGATACAAAAGAAGGA
This sequence comes from Leptospirillum ferrooxidans C2-3, assembly GCF_000284315.1. Taxonomy (NCBI): domain Bacteria; kingdom Pseudomonadati; phylum Nitrospirota; class Nitrospiria; order Nitrospirales; family Nitrospiraceae; genus Leptospirillum; species Leptospirillum ferrooxidans. The sequence goes on from NC_017094.1 coordinate 435,533, forward strand.
TGGAAACAGGATATCTGAAAGTGACTTTGTGAGCTCTGACAGGATCTCTTGAGGTGAAATATGGTCTGAGGGCTGATGGAGGATTCTGGTGGCTTCAGAAAGGGCCCGGTAGAAAGAGGAGAAAATCCTTGCTTCTTCGACCGGTTCTTTCATCTGGGGGATATCCCGGTCGATATCCTGCACAGACCGGTTATCTCCTCTTTTTGATCGTAAGGAGGAGGATTGACAGACCAGTCTATTCTGTTTTTTCCGGTGGAGTCGATGTCATTGATCTCTTCACCTTCGATCTTTGCATAGGTATAGCGAGCATCAAGATCTTTTGTGAAAAGGTAGTCTCCTGTCTGATCGAGAATGAAATGGAGTGGAGCCTCTTCCCCTTGTTGATTTGTAAAAAGAGGAAGGGATCCTTCTTTCCATAAGTCCATTTCATGACTCATCAGCCTCAACCCTCCGGACGTCCTCTGACGGATCAAATCGAATCGTCCATCATAACCATTCTTTCAGACCGGAGGACCTTTTTTCAAGAGGATGATTTCCTTGTCGGGCTGTCTTGCCGGGGATATCGGGAAGCTCTTTTTGAGGAGATCGTTCTTTTTACAGAAGCATCATCTCCTCTTTTCATTTTTTAATCGGAACGATTGAAATAATCTTGTCTGGATTGATATTGGTAATCATCAGACAAGCGCTTATCGACTGCTGCATCGACCAGTTCTTTCCCAAATTCGGATAGAGTATCGTGACAAAACCAGAAGCAAGTGTCTATTTGACTCACTGCACCTGTCCAAACGGTTCTTCCCGTTTTTGTCGAGATCATCTTCCATGTGAATCCGACAACAGGCTCTGTGGAGAGACCTGATCTATACTCATACTCCGTTACATTTCCAAATAGGACGGCATCAATATGTTCTTTTGCCAGAGGTTGAAGAATGCTATTGGGTAAAGTGCCACTTTCTGTCATCTTTTGAATATCTTTCATTGTTCCGTTACTTGCGGAAGACAGATACATGACATGGTGAAGGGTTATGGAAGAAATAAAAAGGGCGGAGATTGTCTTGCCCGCTTCAGGAGTTGATGTCAGGTTCTTAAATGGGAGAATCAAAACAGACATGTGCTCGATTGGCTCCGAGTTTTGGTAGGGAGTTGTTTTGCATCCCCCCATAACAATGGTTCCAATCAAGAGGAGGCATGCTGTGATTCTTTTTCCGAGCAATATGTTTTGAAACATTATTTCAATCCTTTCTCAAAACAGGAAGTTTATCCCCAGCATCAGTTCTTCTGAAGGTCCGGAGTAGAGAGTGGATTCATCGAAGTAAACGGCATTCCCATAAAAGGACCAGTGCATTGAAATGGGATACCGGATTCCTGCTGTGGCTTCGAACGATGTAACATGGCTATAGAAATCGTTGTACCCGCCCAACTGTCCATTGAAAACCAGCCCATTTGCATACTGCTTTTCCCCATTGAGGGCCAGGAGCAAGTATTGCTGGCGCATGATTTCGGGAACAAGCGCCGCCACAGCGGGTGAGCTTGCCATCACGGTCCAGTCATCGTATCCAACGATAATGTCTGTAGCAGGGTCCTCTGTAAGCTGGAAGTCCATATACAAAAAAGAGTTATGAAGGTTCCCGTAGGGCAGTGTGCCGTTGTTGAGGGTGTAATTGTAATACCAGTAGTTGCCTCCCAGAGAGAGCCGTTGGCTTATTTTAAGATTGGCATAAAGACTAATACCGCTTTCACTGCCATTCATCTGGATCGCTTGTCCGAAGTCTCCCCAGATCATGTTATCAACGCCTTGTATGTCTAGTGTAAGGTCCCCCGGGTTGTAGAATAGATGACCGTATAATCCGGTTCTTCCAATAGATGTATCGCCAGCATCCACCTGGATATCTGCATGGTTATTGATGGGAGCATCAATGCCTGCATATGTCCAGCTATTGACACCGTTCCCCTGGCTGGAAAATCCCAGATACTCAGTTCTTCCTGCAATGAAACGAAGCCCCATTGCCATGGGTGACTCCAATTTCGTATCGCCAAGAAAAAGAGCCCCTCCAGAGTAATTCACGCCCAGTGCTGAAAAGTCTAAACTCCAGCTTGGCAGGCTTGAAACAAGAAAGTCATCGGGGGTGAATGGTGTCTGAACCAATCCTAATGAGAACAGGTGTTGATCCATTGGGGGTATGGTTGATTGGTAGCCGTCCGGAAAATATGTTCTAAGAAGGTCCTTCTGAATAGTTTTATTATTTGGCTGAGATTTCTGAAAATGTTTTAAGATGTCTCTGGCTTGTTGAGTGTGGCCTTGTTCGATCAGGATTTCTGCTTTTAAAATGGACAAGTCGACATTTTCAGGGTCGATTTTTAATCCTTTCTGTAAAGTCAAAAGGCCCTTTCGCAGAAAATGGACTTTTTTTTCGATATAAGCAAGAAGATAGATGTCATTCAAGTCCTCGGGATATTGACTTTGTAGCTGACGGGCAAGCTTGTAGGCTTTTGGATATCTCTTTGCCTGGATCAGTTTTTCAATTTCTTTCTGTTTTTTTTGATTTTGAATGGAGGATTCCGTTGTTTGAGGATCGCTGGTTGGGGCTTTTCCTTTTTCTTGGGCAAATATGGGTTGCGATAGGGAAAGGGACAATAGCAGGGAGAAAAGAAGTGCCTTTTTCTTTCCCTTGAATTTTATTGGAGTTGTTTTCATTTCGATCACTTGTACCCACCCAAGGCAAACATGTTTTATCCAAGAATCATTGGAAGAAAGATTGAAACCGGGATTTTTGCTTCTGTTATGAAAAAAATGTTGTGCAAGCTTTTTGAGTGAATCGTTTTATGGATTCCATTCAGGACAATTCACAGGATCTTGTTGTGATTTTTTATAACGATAAAAAGGGGGAGCAGCTAAACTCCCCCTTTTCTGATTTATGGAAAAGCGTTACTTTTTGACTACAGGATGCACCACCGGATGAACCGTTGGATGCGTTCCAGCGTTAAGCGGAGAGGCAGTTCCTGTGCCATGAAGAGCAGAAGCCGTTGAAATGTGATGGCCTTCATCTTTTCTAAGATCCATTCGGGCGACTTTCAAGGAACTGACCGCAGCATGGAGCTTGGTCTTCAAGGCCTTGATGGCTGTCTTTAATGATGAAGTTTTGCTGGAACCATCTTCAGAGCTTTCCATGGATTCATAGAATTTATTTCGGTCAGCTCGAAGCATTTGATGGTCCTTTGAAATTTCGGCGACAAGAAGGTGGATCGACTTCTTATCGTTCTGAATATCTGTTGCAACTGCAGTGCTAGAAGATCCGCTGGAAGCGGTGTTCACCGAGCTTGAAGAAGACGCTGTCGTGGAACTTGACGGATCACTTAAAGCAGTTGTAACCGGAGATGAAGAGGTGGTGACTGTTGAACCAGATCGGTTTGCCACCCTTACGGAAGAGGCCGTAGAGCTGGAAGCTGTGGTCACCGGTGTGGATGAAGTCGAGCTAGCAGAAGGAGAGCTGCTCGCTGTTTTGGTGGAAGAGGTGGACGGCGAGCTGGAAGCCGTGGTCACCGGTGTGGATGAAGTCGAGCTAGCAGAAGGAGAGCTGCTCGCTGTTTTGGTGGAAGAGGTGGACGGCGAGCTGGAAGCCGTGGTCACCGGTGTGGATGAAGTCGAGCTAGCAGAAGGAGAGCTGCTCGCTGTTTTGGTGGAAGAGGTGGACGGCGAGCTGGAAGCCGTGGTCACCGGTGTGGATGAAGTCGAGCTAGCAGAAGGAGAGCTGCTCGCTGTTTTGGTGGAAGAGGTGGACGGCGAGCTGGAAGCCGTGGTCACCGGTGTGGATGAAGTCGAGCTAGCAGAAGGAGAGCTGCTCGCTGTTTTGGTGGAAGAGGTGGACGGCGAGCTGGAAGCCGTGGTCACCGGTGTGGATGAAGTCGAGCTAGCAGAAGGAGAGCTGCTCGCTGTTTTGGTGGAAGAGGTGGACGGCGAGCTGGAAGCCGTGGTCACCGGTGCGGATGAAGTCGAGCTAGCAGAAGGAGAGCTGCTCGCTGTTTTGGTGGAAGAGGTGGACGGCGAGCTGGAAGCCGTGGTCACCGGTGCGGATGAAGTCGAGCTAGCAGAAGGAGAGCTGCTCGCTGTTTTGGTGGAAGAGGTGGACGGCGAGCTGGAAGCCGTGGTCACCGGTGTGGATATTTTCTTAAGAGTTGCTAGATCGGATTTGTAATCTTTTTCATTTTTCATAATATCCTTGATCTGAGCGGATCTTTCCGAGATATCTTTCTTGATTTCAGTCTTCATTTTGTTAATTGACTGTCGTTCTTTTTTTAACTCATTATGAAGTTGGCTGATTTTTTTTCGATCAGCAAGAATATCTGCTTTCTGATCGTCTCTATCATCCTTCTTCATGTTTGATCGAAGATCAGCCTGAAGTCTTCTGAGCATATCTCGGGTTTTATCCTCCTTGTTCATCATTTTTTGTAATGCAAGTTTGTTTCTGAGAATGTCGACTTGCAAATAGGTAGAGATTTTCTTATCAAGAGCAATATCCTTCATGTCTTTTGTCATATCTGTTTTTACTGATGAGACAGAAGGGCTGCTTGATGCTGCTCCTGATGATGAAGAAGAGGTGTTGCTAACAGTGCTGCTTGTAGCTCCCCCATTGGAACCTGCAGATGTTGATGAAGTTGAGCCAACAGTAGGGATGGCAATGCTTGTACCTGAAGAAGATCCGGTTGTTGCGGCAAAGGCATTTCCGGAGACAAGAATTCCCACTATGGCTGTTGCCACTCCTGCATTGCCGATGGCTATTGAAATGGATTTTTTTGATTCCTTTTTCATGTTTTCACTCCTTGGGTTAAGGTTATGAAAGATTTTGGGATTGGAAGATGTGATATCCGGATTGGATATGCCTCCCAACTCCCGTAGCCGCTGTTTCCAGCGTGATTTCAGGTTATAGAAAGAATGCATCAAGGTCTGTGTGATGGATCAAGTTCAAAATTGATATGTCTCACGGCATATTTTGATTAGGCTCACGTTATTTGATGGCTTCTGTGCTCATTTTTTTTGAATCCGTAATGGAAAAATACTGATTAAATATGGTGTTCTAGTGGCTGTAGTTGAACGATTCCATCATGGGTTTTTTTAATGATTGGATCTTTCCGAAGTATTGGCTTGGTGTTCGGAAAAGAAGATAAGTGAAGCCCAATAAAGAGGGATGAAGATATTACGATGAGTGTTTGCTAAAGAATTTGGCGAGGATGGCTTGGGGGGGAGAGAGCACGCTCTGAAAATTTGAGGTGCATGATTTTTATGACGTTTTGGCTATGGGGGTTCTTTTTCTGGATGATTTGAAGGCGGCCTGTATGGGGGGATAAGTTTCATGCAAATTTCATCGGTCAGAGATCTTGTTGGAGGCGGCGCCCAGGTTCGAACTGGGGTATAAAGGTTTTGCAGACCCTTGCCTTACCACTTGGCTACGCCGCCCTTAAACTGGGGAAGCCAATACTATCAGAACCATTGAGGATTCGGCAATCATTTTTCGATGGAGCCAGATTTTCGCGGAATAAGCCTTGTCATGAAATCCGGTAAAACCATCCCGAGATTGAACTTGAAATCCATAACAGGAAAAAAACCTTCGCAACGGGGACATGAAACCGGGAAATGGGGGCACCCTTTCTTTTCAGAAATCCCAGAATGGCCAGGATAATAAATAAAAAAAGAGCTCCCTGAGCGGTGATCAGATGAAACCAGTCCAGAGCCGGAGGCACAGGGTGGAACTTTATTCGACCCTTGATCCTTTCGACCTCCATGATGATTGTCCCGCTGACATCGCATGTAAACCCAAAAAGAGCCGAGGCGATATGCCCTCTCCGGATTCGAATGAAATCGGATGTGTTCTCTGTGGAAAAAAGTGATCCGATCTGCCGGCCAATGGCTGATCCGTTTCGTCCGGACCGGATATACCATGCCGTCAGGTAACCGGCAAGGGCAAGGTAGATCAGTATCGACATCATCACAATATAAGGATTCACCGGCACCTCGGAGTTAAAAGTGATCTTTTGATTAGGGAGCGCCCTTCCAGTATAGTTTCTATTGGAGCTCTGCTCAATTGTTTTCCAGTCTTATCGTTGGAAAAGCCTAAAGAAGTGGTTTGATGGGGGGGTGTTTTGGATCAACGTCATCTGCTGGCACAATCCATTCTGGATCATACGGCAACGGCTATGTGGATATTTCTGATTCTGGCCTGGAGCGGTGCGCTTGTTTACCTGCTGTTCCGGAAACGGAAGAAAAAAAAATAATGTCGAAGAGATTTTCTGCCAGTTCAAGAACTGGCCGATTCTTGGGCTATCTGTCTTCTTGATTGCTGAATCTGCTTCAGAAGACCCTTTCCGGAGTCTTTACGACATGTACCAATAGGCGGCACTACCAACAAGAAGACAATAGACTCCAAAAGGAACAAGGGCCTTTGATGTTTCAAAGGAACGGAAATACTTCATCAGGATAAATGTTGTAAGCCACGCTGTAAAAAAGGAGACAATGGCTCCAACGAGGGAAAGGTGCAGGATCTGGGGCGAATGGTCCCTGAGCATTTTGGGGATCTCCAGAACTCCGGCTCCCAGAATGATGGGTGTTGCGAGAAGAAATGAAAATCGTGCCGCTTCTTCATGGCCCAGTCCGTTGACGATTCCACCAACCATCGTAATCCCGGACCGGGAGAATCCCGGTATCAGGGCCACAGCCTGAAAAAGACCCACCAAAACGGCTCTTCCCATCGGAAGGTCCTGAAGCGGTATCCCTTTTTTCCTGGACTTGAGAATCTCACCCCCGAAAAGAACCAATCCGTTCGCCACCAGAAAAATCGCCGCCGTCTTCGGGGACTGGAAAAGAACCCGGATTTTTTTTTCAAGAAGGAATCCCAGCAATCCTCCCGGAATACTGGCCCCCATCACGAGAAGGAGAATTCGGGCATGATCCACATCACTTTTCAATAGCTGGGCCTTGCTGGTTGTCATCCACCGGAGAAATCCAAGGCACAGAGCCGTCCAGTCCCGATAGAAGTAAAGGAGAAGGGCCAGTGCTGTTCCAAGGTGAAGTGCGACCATGAAAGGAAGGAAATCCTTGTGCATCTGGAGAGATTTCCAGCCGAGAACTGCCGGCAAAAGGATCCCGTGTCCCAGTGAGCTGACGGGTGCAAGTTCTGTTGCCCCTTGAAGAAGTGCGAATAGGATCGCTTGCTGGGTATGAATGGTTTTCCCCTTTTTCGTGAGTTCCTGTTTCTTGAATCATGCGTTTTTTGAATATTTTTGAGCACAGATGAGTTCCATTGATCATTGAAAAACTCTTCTGAAATGTCAATCAAAGAACTAGGCCGGAAGAATCCAATGGCTTTAACAGGCAAAAATCATTACAAAAATTTTCATTATGAAAAAGGATTTTCAGGGGTTTGATTTCTTGAAAGGATTGTCTTAGAATCCCGGAATCATACCACATATTGTATCCATTGTTATTTGCCATACTATAAGCGGTATGCTACTGGTATCTTTTGGAATAATTGGAAATTCAATGAGTTAGACCAATTTGTCTGTTTTGAATGGGGGTCGTATGTCTGGAAATGTTGAAATCATGTTGTCGGAAAATGCCTTGAAAGTTCTGGAAAAGCGATATTTTGCCAAAGATGAGATGGGTGTTGTCCGGGAGAATTCCGAAGAGATGTTCAGGCGAATTGCCAACGCGATTGCCTCGGTCAACCCCCAGCCATCCGAGAGGGAGTTTCTGGCAGAAGAGTACTATCGTTTTATGGCAGGTCTCGATTTTCTCCCCAATTCGCCAACGATCATGAATGCCGGTAGACCTTTGGGTCAGCTTTCCGCCTGTTTTGTGTTGCCGATCGGGGACTCCATGCCCGAAATTTTCGACACGGTAAAGGCCACTGCACTGATCCACCAGACCGGTGGCGGTACCGGATTTTCCTTTTCCCGTCTTCGTCCCAAAGGAGCAGTGGTTCGGTCAACAGGAGGACAGGCATCGGGTCCAGTCTCTTTCATGAAGGTCATCAACGCATCAACCGATGCGATCAAGCAGGGTGGAACGCGTCGCGGTGCGAACATGGGGATTCTCAGGGTGGATCATCCGGATATTCTGGAATTCATTGACTGCAAGATGGATTTGACCCAAGTGACCAATTTCAATATTTCCGTTGCAATCACCGATGTCTTTATGAAAGCGGTCAAGGAAAATACGGATTACGATCTGATTTCCCCCAATAATGGCGAAGTTGCTGGCAGCTTGTCTGCCCGGATGGTCTTTGACCGTATTGCCCATAATGCATGGGCAAACGGAGAACCGGGACTTTTCTTTATTGATACTGCCAATCGGGCCAATCCAACTCCGTCAAAATGGACATATGAAGCAACGAATCCTTGTGGAGAGCAGGTTCTTGGACCTTATGAGTCCTGTAACCTTGGCTCCATCAATCTTGAAAAGCACCTTGTGCGGAATACCAAGGGGCAGTATTCAGTCGATTGGGAGAAGCTGACCCATTCCGTCTACCTCGCTGTCCGTTTTCTGGATAATGTTGTGGATGCCAACCGTTTTCCAATTCCGGAGCTTGAAGAGGTCAACAAGGGAACACGGCGAATCGGGTTGGGTATCATGGGGTTTGCCCGGCTCCTGATGTATCTTGAGATTCCCTATGATTCCGAAGAAGGTCTCGAGATGGCCGAATCGATCATGAGTCATATTCAGGAAGTGGCAGAGCGGACCTCCCAGGAGCTGGCCGCGACCCAGGGGCCGTTCCCTTACTTCGAAGGGATTGGAACCAAAAAACGGAACAGCCATCTGCTGACAATTGCCCCGACGGGGACCATCAGCATGATTGCGGATACTTCCTCTGGCTGTGAGCCCGAATTTTCCATTATCTGGTATAAAAATGTCATGGATGGAACTCACCTTCCCTACACGCTTGATTATTTTACCGAAGTGGCCCAAAGGGAGGGTTTCTGGTCAGAAGAACTTCCATCCCTGATCGTTAAAAATCATGGATCCTGCAGGGGGATTCCACAGGTTCCCGAAAAGTGGCAGATGGTTTTTGCAACGGCCCATGATATTTCGGCGCCGTGGCATGTCCGAATGCAGGGAGCTTTTCAGAAGTATATCGATGCGGCAGTTTCAAAGACGATCAATATGTCCCAGGAAGCCACAATTGAAGATGTGGAGAAATCCTACCTTCTTGCCTATGACCTCGGTTGCAAGGGAATTACCGTCTATCGTGACGGAAGCCGTTCAAACCAGGTTCTGAACCTTGGGACCGGATCAGAGAAAGTCTCCGATCCCCTTACCTCAAAGGATCTGAAATGGGGTAATCGAAGGGTTCCCCTGGATACAAGCCGGGGTGTGCGTGCCAAGATCAAGGGAAAGTCCGGAAAGTCCTACGTCCATCTTTATTTTGATGCGGATGGCCGGCCTGCCGAGATTTTTGTGACACCGGCAGCAGACCACCGGGAGAGAGAAAGCGCGATCCTGTTTGGTCGTCTTGGATCGATGGCGCTTCAGTACGGTGCTCCCATTGAAGAGGTGATCGGCCAGTTCATCAAGTCCCATGAAGAGGCGGGAACCTTGGGATCGGACCCTTATGCCATTGCGAAAGCCATCGGCACAATCCTTTCTTCCCAAGATGGCGAAATCGCCGAAAAGGGGCTTGCGATTGAAGTGGCCTGTCCCACCTGTGGAGGTAAAGTCGCCTTCATGGAAGGTTGTCTCAAGTGTATGGGTGGTGAAAAAGGCGGGAGTTGCGGCTGGAGCCAGTGTTAACGATTTGGAAATAAGCGAGTGAATGAACTGCTGAAATATTGGAAGATTGGAACATCAAAAAGGGGAGCCCGAAAGCTCCCCTTTTTCATATTCGGAGAAAATGGAAATGATGGCAAAAAGCCTGGATCAGGCCATATTCTTGAGAGCTTGTGAAAATCTTCCCGCATGGGACTTTTCGGCTTTGGACATGGTTTCAAACCATTCCGCGATTTCTTCAAATCCTTCTTCTCTCGCGGTCTTCGCAAATCCGGGGTACATCTGGGTATATTCGTAGGTTTCCCCTGCGATCGCGGATTTCAGGTTGGTTGGGGTATCGCCGACAGGCTCCCCTGTGGCTGGATCGCCAACTTCCTTCAGAAAATCAAAATGGCCAAAAGCGTGGCCTGTTTCACCTTCAGCAGTGTCCCTGAAAACTCCGGCAACATCGGGATAGCCTTCAACATCGGCTTTTCTGGCAAAGTAGAGGTAACGACGATTGGCTTGGGACTCTCCTGCAAAAGCGGCTTTCAGGTTGTCGACTGTTTTTGAGTTCTTGAGAGATTTCATAGATGTCCTCCAATGGTCATTTTTGGTTTTTGTGAGGGAAAAGGATGAAGCTGCAGGATTGAAAAAAAGGTGAATCTGTCAGCTAAAAACCTTTTTGGTGCCGGAGATTCTTCTGGATCGATTTTTGCGACCTCTAGCCATTGTAAGTGGGGGAAGATGCCCAATGCAAGGCTGGATAAAGGAATCTTTTATTTATTTTTTTAACGGGCGGGACTGTCTTTTAACCCAGAGGAGAGAGATGGGGATACATCAATTTATTTTTGATATGGCACAAGAGCAGAATTATGGTATATTTCCCGAGTATTTTGACTTTTCTGTCGGGTCATTTTTTGTTACTGGAGGGTTAGGATGATGTCGTTTCCTTTAAAGTCTGGAAAAATTTCATTTTTGGCTTTGTGCCTCTCTATTGTTTCTGTCCTGTCGTTCTCGGGGTGTTCTTCTTATAGTGTCAAACGGGTGAGCCTTGATACGGAAGGTGGGGTTACCAGCCGCTGGACCGACAATGATGCAAGACTCACGGCAAAGACCCTTATCAGGAAAGCCCTCAGGGAAAACTGGCTGGCAAACTTCAAGGCCAAGCATGGAAGAAGGCCGGTTGTTGAGCTTGGTCAGATCATCAATCGATCCGACCAGCATATCAATACCCGGCTTTTTCTAAACCATTTTCAGGATCAGCTCCTTGAGTCCGGAAAGGTTCATTTTGTGACAGCCAATGCTGCCCATCGGGGAGAGGCTTCCTCGGAAAGAGCCTATCAGATGTCTCATGCCAGATCGTCAACGATCCATGGTCCTGACCAGCAAACCGGGGCGGATTATCTTTTGACAGGGTCGATCAACTCCTATGTGGCGAGAAGGGGCGGAAAGACTGTCCGGATGTATGAGACTCACCTCAAGGCAATTGACCTGACATCGAACGAGATCGTATGGGCCTCGGAATATCGTGTCAAAAAGATTGCACATCAATCCAGTATGGGATTCTGACCCATTGCTGACGGAGGTGTTTTGAAGGACGAATCGGTTCGGTCCAGGCGGCCTGCTCAATCACTTTTGTGTTTTATTCTGACATGTTTGATCCTTTCATCCTGTGCTCCGTCAACGGAGCAATACAAAGGGTATTTCGAATCCCTGTCCCTCAACCCTTCCGATGGAGGGGTTGATCCGGGACCGGAAAAAATCATCCGGAAAGCCCACGGTTCATATGGAGAGAAAAATGAAGTCCTCTATGACATGGATCTTGGTGCTGCGGCACAAGCCTCCGGAGACTATCGGACAAGTGAAAAAGCTTTTCGCAGAGCGGATCGCCTGAGCAGGATTCTCTATACCAAATCGGTCACCAATATCATCGAGGCCTATCAGACCAACGATCTGGTCATTCCCTACAGGGGATATCCATTTGAACGGGTCATGATCAATCTGTTGAATTCCTTGAATTACGCAGAGACTGGAGACTGGACCGGGGCACTCGTTGAAACCCGCAAAATCCGTCTGAAGCTTCAGGAATACAATCAGGACTATCCCAAGGCTGCGACTCCTCCAGGCAAATTTGCACGATACGAAAGTTCCGCTGTTCGTTTAATGACGCAGCACCACATCGCGTTCAATACCGCTCAACTCAATCATTATACGGATGACGGTTTTGCCAGATTCCTCTCCGGAGTTTACCAGGAGGCACAGGTCAACTCAGGGGGGGTGGACTATTCCTCATCCCTGATTTCCTATAGAAAAGCCTATTCGACGTATGAAAAGAATCAACTTCTGTATGGCGCCTCAATTCCTTCCTTTGTGCTTCCGGCGCTTCTGCGTTCGGCCGAGGCTTCCGGTCGGGTCAATCTTTTGGCCAGACTGAAAAAACGATTTCCGGGTGTGCAATGGATACGATCAAAATCGTTTGAAAAAATGGGGCATGTGATTTTTATTGGCTACAATGGCCAGATCTTTCATCTGACAAGTCAACGGTTCGCTTTTCCGTTTCCCATCGCCAATACATTGGCGATGGTCAGCTTTTCCGTTCCCAATCCGGTTTCCGGGGGGACTCAGATCTTTGGCCATCGTATCGTCGCAAGTGCTGCGGGGAAGACTGTTGTGGCCGAAAATACCTCCGAAGTGGCGGAGCCTCTGAGGGCAATCGGTTTGACCAATTTTCAGGATCATCTGAAGCGCGTGGTTTTCAGGGAAGCGATCCGATCTATCCTGAAGACAGCCGAAGAGGTTGTTGCCACAAATGTGGCCGACAGGCAGGGCGGAGGCATTGCGGGTTTGATTGCCATGATTGTTGGTGATGTCGCGAATGTGGCCTCGGATGAGGCAGATACCCGTTCGTGGAGAACCTTGCCATCGCAAATGGATTATTCCGAATTGGATCTTGATCCGGGGACATATGATATTTCAGTGTATCCTATGGGAGTATCCGGACCGGTCATTGAGAAAAAGGTCACTCTGGTTCCCGGTCAGTTCCTTCTTTTGCACGAAACCGATGGACGTTAACAACCTGTATATAAGGAGATTTTTCATGAGTCATCCATTTCGGATCAAAGTCCTGTCGGCGGTTCTGGTGTTCTCGTCTATCCTGGCCGGCTGTGCAACATCTTCTTCCAATGGGGCATGGTGGGAGACAGGGATGAGTTCCTCTTATCCCCGTTCCACCTATTTGACTGCTTCCGGATTCGGAAGCTCCGTTGACCGGGCAAAGTCGGATGCCATGAAAAATCTTTCAGGAATCATTCGCTCCAAGGTGAAATCACAGTCTGTTTCCATCCGGACGGAGTCGGATACGACACAACACTTTTTAAGACGAGAGCATCTTGATGTCTCAACGGATGCAGTCTTGAAAGGTGTGTATTTTCCCAAGGTCCAATTTGATTCCCATCAAAATGGCTACTATGCCCTTGCAGTCCTGAACCGGAAAAAAGCGACACAAGCCTTGTCCTCCGAGCTGTCTTCCCTGCGATTGAGGATCCTGTCCAAGAAAACACAACTGGAAGGAGTCTCTGACCCTGTCCATCAGGCAAGACTTCTGGTCCGGATTATTGAAATTGAAAAGAAGGCAATCAAGAAATCCCAGGAGCTTTCGGGGCTTTCTGGTATGCATCCAATCCTTGGTTTTTCCATTGGGGACGATTCCGAGAAGCTGATGAACCTTTTTTCAAAGTATCTGACATTTGCGGTTCATATTACGGGGGATACCTACGGGTCTTCAGTGGTGACCGACCAGATCACCCAGCTTTTGGGGGAAGACGGCTTTCGTCCATCGACGGGGAATCCTTCGATTCTCATCCAGGGAGATGTTCACACCGGCCAGGTTCCGGCTCCACCCGGTTCACCCTATACTTTTATCGGCTTCAATAGCGCCATTGCCGTTGTGGACGTGAACCGGCGCCAGACGGTGCAAACAGTTCTCAAATCTGGAAGGGATGCCGGGAATGATCTCTCCCAGGCTCAAAGGCTTTTGGAAGGACGGCTCAAAAAAAGCATTTCCAGACCTGTGGTGAGAACAGTTGAAGACTATATCCTCCACCCGGAGCGTCTGGTCCACTAGTTTGTCTGGGACTTTTTCCGGTGGTTGCGATTGTTGGGCGAAATGAAGTAGAATACCCAAGTTTTCCGCTTCAATGGTGAGTGTAGCTCAAGGGCAGAGCACTGGTCTGTGGCTCCAGGGGTTGGGGGTTCGAAACCCCTCACTCACCCCAATGTATAGCCATATTACTTAAGAGTCTGATCGTTTTTTCCGTGGCACTACCCTCTTTTGACTTTTTTTAAATCGCGTTCACCTTTTTCCTATCTCCGGACTTCTATCTCCGGAACAAAAGGGTAATCCACTGCCCATCCGTTTTCTGATCTCATTCCAGATCCCTTATGCTTCCTTCCGAGCATCTTGAATTTTTCGTTTGCTTCTCCGTTTTCAGGCCCGTATCGTTCTTTTATCTGAAAATGTTTTAAAACTTCGGGATTCATCCCGGAGAGGATTCCATCAAAGCCCTTTATAGGGCGCTCCGACTGAAAACTGAAGCGAATCATGGCAGATTCAAGTGAGGTTCATGGGGAAAATGCCACCGTGGGTGAAGTCGCCTGGAAGATTGGAATTATGTATCATATAAGGGTCGAAGGATTGGCTCATACAATTTAACTTCAGGTGAAAAATGCGAATGCTCAAGTTCATAATGGTTTTCCTCGCAGGCATCCAATTGACCTCTGGGGTTGTTTTGGCCGATTCAGCGCAAGATCTTCTCAACGAAATGCAACAACGCTATGAAAGCACCAATTCACAGACTCCCGCCCAGACGAACCAAAATTCATTGCCACCACCACCTGTTTCACCTCCTATTGGAACGAATTCACCAGTGATTCAACCCTCGGTCGTTCCTCAGTCCACACAAAACAAGGGAAATATTTCCAAGAAGCAAAACAACAAAAATATCGGAAGGGTTGGTGTTGCCTGCACAAAAACGGAAACGCCGCTCATTATTGAAACCAACGTGTCGGCGAAACTGTTTTTTAATGGTCGCTATCTGACAAATACTCCTGTGAGAATCTGTGTTAAAAATAAAGCCATCTGGGCTAATGACGGCGCTTTTTTGATCCGGTTAAGCAAGCAAGGGTACGCCGAGATTGTGGATACGATTATCATGGGGACGACCAAACTCAAGAAAAAGTATGTCCTTGTGAATCTGGACTAAGTGGGAATAATGATCGACAGATCCCCGCTGTGGAAATGAAATGGTAGACCGCTCCATGGCTGTTGCACCAGATTTGTGAGCCATTGACCAGCCTGTCCTATCTTTCCCTGACACTGAAGTATTTTCCATGATCCATCAGAGCAAGGGAAATGATGCCAATCCCCTGAGTCAAGAGAAAACTCCGGTAACCTTACCCGAACATCCCTGTTTCCTGCCATTTTGCTATATCGCATTTCAACAAAAATGATGTAATGTTTCCATTTTTGTTGCGCTGGGCTTATCTCATTTTTTATTATAAAATAAAATTATACTTATAACCTGAAAAAACTTATTGTTTCTCGATGCTTCCTAATGTGGCATAAGGTTTGCTCATGATGCAGACAGTGCACTAAACCCTTGATGCTCATCGGAGGCGGTATGCTTAAAAGTCATCAAATGAATTTATCTATAGATGAAAAGAAGTGGCTCCCTTTTTTGGGAAAAACGGGAGCGATGAGTCTTGGACTGTCTTGTCTTTTGAATCAGGATACTTATGGGCTTGTAGAAAGAACTTTTGAGGGGATTTCCGCGACCAGATTGAAAATATTGACGCAATGGGCTCAAGAGAAGTGGCTCTATTTATCGGCAATCGCTGAGGAGGCTGCTGACCTGTGGCCAGAGTTATCGAGTCAATTTCTGGAGTTGGAACGGGTTCATTCTTTGGATATTTCTGAACTGTTTGTCCTGGATTCTTCCGGAACGGTTGTTGCCTCAAGCAAAAAGGAAAGGGAAGGAAGGGCTGTTTTGGTATCAAAAGCTTTTTTCGAGGGGCTCAAGGCTCCATTCCTTCATGGCCCCTATATCGATCCCGAGACCGGTAGAATTGGTCCCTCGACATCAAAATTTCATGATGACGTGACCTTGATGTTTTATCACCCCATCAAGAGCCGGGGAGAAACTCTGGGGTGCCTTTGCGCAAGGATTCCCAATGATGTCATCGGGGATCTGATCCAGCGGGAGGCTGGCCATGTCTATCCCGAGTCGGGAGATAATTATCTCTTTATGGCAGAGTCTCATTTTGATCCTTCCATTGATCCGGGCACTGCGCTGTCTCGTTCACGCTTTGAAGATGACAGCTTTTCCTTTGGAGAGAACCTTAAGGGAGGAATCAAAACATCATGGGGTACGGTGAAGGTGGAGCACCATACAGAGCTTGAACTCCGATTTACGGATCCATCGACAGGGGATCTTCACCCCGGGGTCCGGGAAACGATCCGAAACGGGAGCAATCTGTTTGTGACCTATCCCGGATATTCCGATTACCGTCATGTTCCCGTGATTGGATCAGGTGTGACCTTTCAGATGCCTGGATCTCCCGATCGATGGGGAATGATGTGCGAAGGAGATCTTGAGGAGGTCTATCGACGAAGATCCATGAATTTCCAGTTTATGGGACTTTTTGTAGGATTGAATCTTCTTGTATGGGCCTTGAATATCGGCTTTCTGCATCTTTCCGGACTCTCATTCTGGGAGCGCGAGGTGCTCACTCTTCCCTTTTTTATGATGGTGTGCCTGTGGTTTTATAAAAAAGGACTGCAGCCTTTTTCCCATCGACTAAAGGAGATGACCGGAGTGATCCGGACGATTTCAGAAGGGGGCGGAAACCTCCGCCAGAGACTTGATCACAAGATTCTCGTTGCGGATGAAACAGGAGAAATGGGGCGGTGGATCAATAGTTTCATCGACAACCTTGACGGGATAGTCGGTCAGGTCGTCAGGACATCCGAATTGGTTCTCGAGACCAATCAGCAGATGCTTCAGAAAAATAATGAGGCTGATGGGGCCTCCGCTCAAGTCGTCAAGGCGATTGAGACCCTCCTGCAGTCTCTTGCCACTCAAATGGCGGAAATTTCCGTGGCATCAAAAACTGCAGAGGAAATGAAATCATCGATGACTCATGTCATTGAAACTGCCAGATCTCAATTTGACGCTGTTCGTGCCAGGACAGGTGGCATACGACACTCGATCGACCATTCCAAGGTATCCATTGAAGCGCTTGAGTTGAGCGCCAGGAATATTGGAAAAATCGTAGAGGTTATTCAGGAAATTGCCGACCAGACCAATCTTTTGGCGCTGAATGCCGCAATCGAGGCCGCCAGGGCCGGAGATCACGGGAGAGGGTTTGGTGTCGTCTCTGCAGAGGTTCGAAAGCTTGCGGAACGCACCAGCATGCAGACTCGTGAAATTCGTTCGATGATCAGCCAGGTTCAGGGAGAAGCAAAAGAAGCCGTTACTACGATGGAAGGCAGCATGTCCGGTGTTGAGGAGGGTCTTTTATTGACAGAAGGATCAAGCTCGGACCATGCAGGAATCGAGAAAGTCGTCCGGAAAATGGGGGATTCCATTGCCAATATTCTCGAGACGAGCGAATCCCATAGTGATATTGTCAAGAATACCAAGATCATGACAGAACGGATGCAACACGCGGTAGAGGCTCTTCGGGGGAGTGTCGGTAAGGTTCGTTTTTCCACGAGACAATTGCAGCAGCTGGTGGGGCAATTTCAGGTGAGTGACCATTAAGCGATCATGGGAATGAAGCGCCCGAAGCTCTCTTTTCAGGAGAGCTTCGGGTTATATTTACCCCTTGGTCTGGTGGACTTTTTCCTGGAATCTGGGGAGTTTGATCGTATTGTCTTTCAAGGAACGGGATTCTGAGATCCTGATCGAATCGACAAAGGAAGTCGATGAAACAAGACGCCATCTTTTTTGGTTCTGATTTTTGGACATATACATAGCCTCATCGGACCTTCGAATCAGATCTTCCCACAAGACACCATCCTGGGGGCAGATGGCAACCCCGGCAGATCCTGTTATCTCAACAAGTTTTCCTTCGATCCTGATGGGCTTTTGTATCGCTTCCATAATGCGTTCGACCAGTAATGTCAGTGCCGTATCACTTTCAATATTGTTCAGAAGGATCAAAAACTCGTCACCACCCAGCCTGACAACAAGGTCTGTTCTCCTTGAGCATCGCAGGAGTCGTCCCGAGATCACTTTCAGAAGGGTGTCTCCCCCTGCATGTCCACACGTATCGTTGACTTTTTTAAACCCGTTGAGATCAAGAAAGAGAACGCCCAGCCGGCTTTTTTCTTTTTGGGTTCTCAAAATTTCAGCCGGCATCCATTGGGACAGGAAGTTCCTGTTGGGCAGCCCTGTCAACGGATCGATATGGGCTTGTTTCCATAGGATTTTTTCTTTCTGGATCTTGTTGTCCATATCTTTCCAGACATGAACAAAGCTTGTTATTGACCCATTATCTCCCAGAATCGGAATGAGGGTGATTTCATAGTTGCAAGGGGATCCATTGGTTCTGTGGTCGTGGTGTACCATTGTAAAGATCTTTCCCTGCAGTATGGTTTCCCAGACAGGCAGCGATGTTTTGCTGACGTGCTTGGGGACTTTCATAAACTCTGGGGTCTGACCGATCAGGTTTTCTTTTTCTTTCCCGGTCATCTTGAGAAAATCTTCGCTGACCCAGACGATTTGCCCATCCTGGTCCGATATCATCGCACCGCTTTCGATGGGTGGGTTCGGACTGGATGTCTGCTCACCGGATGGGATTTCAGGGGAAGTCTCGTGAATCCCGGGGACCCTGATGCTGGCCATGAGCGCCTTGATTTCTTCTGGGGAAAGGATCGGATCCATGGAGGCTCCTTTATATATTGAGAGCAGGAAATACCGGGTGGAATTTGAAAGATCTTTTCATAAGCAATCGACCGGAAAATGATCCCGAGTGAACCATGAGAGCGAGATTACCCCCAATTGATGGATTGATCAGTGAATTTGGTCATGTTGTTATGTGACGCAAATCACATACTTCAACTCTCGGGATCCGGAACTCCTATCAGATAAGGGACAGATCATCGAAGTTCCCTTCCAGCCCTTAGTGTTTTTCGATGAGCGACTGTCTTTCAGATCGCTTGTTCCCAAATAAAAAAGTCTTGATTGCTAATCGCCTTCCTCACCCAAATGGGCATCAGCCCAGTGTTTCAAAAAATATGATGATATATTTAATTGATCTGATTTTTATTTTTTAATAACTCTTTCATTATATCATTTGTCGGCCAGATTTGTATGGATGGACCCGGGACTAGTATGCGTCTTCGCAAACTCTTCTGAAAAAACAGCTCTTGCAGGAATAAGCTCCCGGCATCGGAGTGAATCCCTCTTTTTCCGCGACACCGTTCAAGGGATCCTGAATCTTTGAAAGAATGGTTCTGGTGTGTTGTTCGATGCGGGAATGGGTTTCCTCAAAGATGACTTGAGAAGAAGAGGAAAGGGAGACTTTCCTGTCCGGGTTTGAGAGGTAGATCGCTCCGGTCCTGATGGTATGGGGTTCTCGACCGAATTTTTTCACGGCATAATAAGCATAAAGATCGAGTTGTGGCTGATGATTCTTGGGGCTTGGTTTTCCTGTCTTCCAATCCAGGATGATCAAGCCTTCCGGATCGTTTATAGCCAAGTCGATGGATAGATAGACCGGAAAATCGATCCCATCGGTCTGAAAAGGGATACTCTCGAGGATTTCGTCTGTCCGTATAAGGCAATCGGGTCCCAGTGACCGGATCCATTCCCAAGGTTCGGACAGGAAGAAGTTCTCAAGCGTTGCAAGGCTTTTCCCGACAATTTCCTTCCATTCGGAATCGAGGATCGCCATTTCCTGGTCGTCGTGTTCAATGAATCGATAGCTTCCCTTGGGGGGAATGGTTTCGGGAAGAAGAGCCTTTGATTCCCTGAAATCGAGCCTCATCTGGAAGAGAAGTTTTTGTTTTTCCTTCTCCGGATCGATCTCATGGCCCGCCTGGAAGGATTTCAGAATGGAAGAGATGGCTTCATGGACTCGGCTTCCGCTCCAGAGATAACGGTTGGAGAGTTTTTTGAGCCTGTAAATCTCGCGCGTCAGGGGAGAACAGTTTTTTTCCCATCCACCCCATGATCCATAGCGGGAAAACCAGTATTGTCGGGGGCATGTTTCATACTGCCCCCATTGGGAAGGGGAATAACTGAACGAATTGACAAGAAGGGCCATGGTTCCTCAGTGAGTATTGGGCGTGATGAAATTGATCGAAGATTCCGCTGTTTCTTGAGTCTCGGGAAAAGGAGACAATTTCATCCGGAGTCGACAAAAACTGCAAATATCCGTGTAGCAGGGCTCCTGGCAGACTTTGCAACTTCCTGCGGGAGGAGCGTTTTCACTTGATGGAGGAAACATCTTCTCTAAGCGCTCGAGGAATCCGAAGTAAAAAAACTGTTTTGTACCGGGAGATTCTTTTTCAATGTCATTCAAGACTTTTTTATAGAAGATCTGTTTTGCATCAGCGGACATGGGGCATTCCCTGATGACGTAATCGATTCCCTTCAGGTAGGCATAGGTGGCCATTTCTTTTTCGGTCAGGCGATTCAACGGTTTGACTTTTCGTATGAGCCCTCCTTCAGCAGGAAGGGATGGGGACTGTTTTTCCAGATATCCATCCTGCCAATGGAGAATGTTTCCCAAAAGGCGTGAGGCTTCATCGTCCAGGTTGTGTCCCGTTGCAAGAACCTGACAGCCATGTTGCCGGGCCGCCCGATTGAAAAGGTGCCGTTTGGAAAGGCCACATGCCGAGCACGGGGGTCTTTTGGTGGATTCGGCTATAACGGGAAGTGTGGCTCCCGTTTCTGATTCGATCTCCTCGATAATAAGTGGATATCCTCTTTTTTCCGCAAAAGCTCGCGTTTTCTCGGTGCTCTCCTTCGAGTACTCAGAAATGCCGAGGTCGAGGTGGTACCCGAGGACATCAAGTTCAAGCCTTTTCAGTATCTCCCAAAGGGCGAGAGAATCCTTTCCTCCCGAAACGGCCAGAAGAATACGGTCACCCGGTTCGAACATCCTGAATTCCTTGATGGTTTTTCGAACCTGATCCATCAAGTATTTATCAAAGCAGTCTGCACAGAATGCGGTATTGTGCCGGGGGATGGCGATAACGGCCTTTTTTTTACAGACTCGACAATTCATGATCCGGAACCTCCCGAGATGACCGGCCTGATCTCCACCTCGTACTGCGGATCAATACTGTCTCCCGGCAAAAGAAGACTGTCTTTCTGGATGACAAGAACGGTTTCAGAATCGAGGCCCAGCTTGAGCAGCAGTGTGGAAACCCTTTTCTGGAATGGAACTTCGATATGCTCTCCTGTTTGGGCGTTGAAGACCCTAATCGGTGTCGGAACCCTATGATGGGGAGCGGTTCCTTCTTCAGTGACGGATCGTGTTGCCTCGGGACTCTGGTCCTCGGATTCTGACAATGGGGAAATCCTTCCTGTTAAGGCGTATGGAGATGAACGAAGGGAAGACTGAAAAACGTCCCTGTGAGATTCACCTGCCAGCAGTTTAGCGATATTCTGATCATATCAGAGCGGGGAACAGTTGGAAAAGGCAAGAGGGTCTGATCAGCTATCCTGAGGGGGATCTGTTTTTGGCGAAATGATGGGTAATCCCAGTTTTTTAGCGGTGAGAAGGGATTTGAGGATGATCGGGTAACACGCTTTCCGAACACCAGGATCTTCTGAGAGCATGCTGATTGCCATTGCCTGGTTCTGGAGCTCTTCTGTCAGTTCCACGCTGTTGTTTTTAGCCGGCAATGGTTTCCTGAAAGGCTTTTCAAGCCGGATGACAATCGGCAGGTGGGCAAGGTCGGGTGCGATGGCCTGAATCGTCTCCCGGATTTCGGGCAGAAGAAAAGTGCATTGTCGCTGCCACGCCTGCCGGGATGTCCTGATGATAATTCCTTCGGGTGAGATGGCTCCAGGGTAGGTATTGTCCCTGATCGGAGATGGAAGGTGGCTGTCCCAGTCCCGCTGGAAGAGGACAAGACGCACACCCTCTTCAATTCCAAAAAGGGATTTTTGGGAGCTGGCAATTGAGGAAATGGATGTGAAAGACAAGTTCGACCCCAATTCTGCCCGTAGAGGATTTGCAGGGAAAATCCTGTTTATGGAATAATACATCCGTCCCTTTTGTCACTCAAGGGTCTTTCCTTTCATGAAAGGCTCTCTGAAGCATTTTCGTCGGATCAGATGCTGTTGGCGTTAGGAGATTGGGGGTTCGGATGTCCGGGCAAGCCCTTCTTTTGAATGCGACTTATGAACCACTGAAAATTGTTTCCTGGGAAAAGGCCGTTACCCTGATTTTTCAGGGGAAGGTGGAAGTTGTGGAAACTTTTGACCGGGAGATCCATTCTGTTTCCATGGCGATGAAGATGCCTTCCGTTATCCGGCTCCAGCGGATGGTCTCTTTTCATCAAATTCGTCAGATGGTGCGTTTTTCCCGGGAGACCATCTTTGCCCGTGACGGTTATTCCTGCCAGTATTGCGGAAAACGATTCGATAAGAGTGATCTGACCTTTGACCATGTTTTTCCGGCCGCTCGTGGCGGGACAAAAACATGGGAAAACATCGTTACTGCCTGCAAAAAATGCAATCACCTCAAATCCGGACAGACCCCTGACGAGGCCGGAATGAGGCTTCTGAAGAAAGCCGCTCGTCCCCACTGGTTTCCCGCGATTCTCTTACATATGTCCCTTCGTTCTGAAATGCCCTCTTCCTGGTCAAATTATCTTTTCCAGTCCAATTATCGGGAGAGGATCTTCTCAGCGGCTTCTTCGAAGGAGTCTTTTTAGCAGGGACCGGCTTCCCGAAAGAAGAAGCCGGCCCTCTTCCACCCCGGAAAAGATCGTTCCCATAATATAAAAAGTGGCCCCTGACACAATAAGGAAGAGGATTGCCATTGCGATGAGGGAAGGGCTGGGTGCCGGAAACAGAACGGTGAACTTTTTCCACAGGAATGCTTCCAGGATGAAAAGCCCTGAAGACCACCCCAGAACAGGGAGGAGATTCCCGAAAATTACCCATGGCCATTGTCCCATGATTTTTTTTGAACCATAAAAAAGAACCAGCTGATTGACGATAGACCCGATCGTAATTCCCACAGCCAGAGAAATGATTCCCAGCGATTTCAGGAAGACAACCGATACAATAAGGTTTGCCAGAAGTCCAAAAATGGCCGCTTTGACCGGGAATCTCGTGTTTTGTACGGCATAGTAGATTCGGACAAGGATCCGGACTCCCGAAAAGGACCAGAGTCCGATGGCGTAGCCCCAAAGCGCGAGAAGTGTTTCGTGGACACTTTGGGTCCGGAATGATCCATGCTCGAAAATGATTTTGATCAGTGGCTCTCCCAGGGACAGGAGTCCTGCGGTTGCCGGAAGCATGAAGTAAAGTGAAAGCCTGTATCCGTCTTTCAGGGTATGAAGACTTTTTTCCTTGGCATTTTCCTCAAGACTTTGCCGGGCAAGAATGGGGAGAATGACTGTTGCGATCGCTGCTCCAATCAGTCCGAGAGGAAACTGAACAAGCCTCATCGCATAATAGAGTGAAGAAATGGTGCCCTTTGCGAGATACGATCCGAGGATCGTTGCAATCAGAAGATTCCCCTGCATCACCCACAATCCACCGATTGAAGGAATGATCAGACGCATGACCCTCCTGGCTTCGGTATGCCGGATCCCTTCTTTGAGGGACATGCTGAGATCGAGTCCAATAGAGTCCTTTTTCATGAAGAACCACTGTAGGGCCCATTGAAAGATCCCTCCTAGAATGACTCCCATGGCAAGTCCATAAACAGGATGATGATCGGTCAGTCCGCCGGGAAGAACCATTCCGATAACAAGGCCCAGGGAGAAAAAGGCAGGAGAGAATGCCGGCAGGAAAAACTTGTTTTCGACATTCAGGATGCCCATCAGAAGGGCTGACAGTGAAATGAAGAACAGAAAAGGAAACATGATCCGGATGAGGGTGATGCCAATGGTTCTTGAGTGCGGGTCCATTGAGTATCCCGGAGCGAGTATCCGCAGGATCTCCGGGGCGAAGAGCTCTCCGAGAAGGATAACCCCCCCAAGGATGATGACGAGGATATAAAGGACAGCGGTATAGAGTCTTGAGGCCTCCCGGACACCCTTTGTTGCGAGCGTTCTGGAAAGGGAAGGGATGAAGGCGGAGGAAAGGGCTCCTTCGGCAAAAAGCTCCCTGAGCATATTCGGAATCCTGTACCCGATATAAAAAAGATCCGAGAGGGACGTGGTTCCAAAACGATCGGCGATAAACATGTCCCGCAGAAATCCGGCAATTCTCGATATAAGCGTGGCCAGTGAGACCGATCCGGTTTTTTTTCCGAGATGCTTGGGTTCTTTTGTTTGTTCGGTCATTGGCCCTCAGGAGAATGTTTGTTGAAATGTTTTGTTTTTTCCCCTAGAATGACATCTTCGGATTTCGTGTCTTTTATCTCGGAGATTGCGGCCGATACCGTTTGATGTCGTCCTGATTCAGGAAGAAGGATGGGCGGTCTCCGATTGTGTAGACAATAGATTTTCTGCTTTTCTGGCGGCAGAATGACAGGTGAAATGGCCCACCGCTTTTGGTCGGGTCCGGTGTTTTCAAGGAGGTTCGTTTGGCATCCCATAGTGCTACAATCAAAGACATTCGTAAAAATGAAAAAAGACGGAATCACAATCGGCAGGCCATTTCGATGATCAGGACAATGGCCCGCAAGGTTGAGGTGGCTGTCTCCGAAGGCAAAAAGCAGGAAGCCATCACTTTTCTGGGTGAGGTGGTTCCGGTTCTTGATCATGCGGTCAATCGTCGCATCCTTCATCGCAATGCCGCTTCAAGAAAAATTTCCAGGCTGACGAACAAAGTCAACGCACTTTCCTGACGCCATATTGGTTTGTGGGTTTCTGTCCCTTGGGGGACAGTGCCCACAGTCCCAACAGAAGCCTGTCCATGGCGATGTCCGGATTTCCCCCCGACTTCATGAGAAAATCCGTTTCAACCAGAAGTTCATAGCCTCTTTTGAGAGTTTTGGAATTCAGCTTTCCTGCTGTTTCCATCACTTTTCTCGCCCTGTAGGGAGAAAGCTTTTCCATCTGTGCCAAAGTTTGTGTTCCATTCGAATCCGATAGCAACAGGTTGCCAATGGTATAGAGTCTCCACTGGCGATGCCATAACGATAAAATTCCCAATGGTGATCCACTTTTTCCCGCAAACCTTTTCCAGTCCAGCAGGACTCTCCGGTCTTTCTCTTCCCATCCTGTAAAAAGATGAAAAACGGTCTGGAGAGGATCTTCAATCCTGTCCTCCGAGTGAAGAAGAAACTCGGGTGTGATGATGGGAAGTTTACTGTCGCTGGTTGCATTCTTGAATGAAACGCTGATCTTTTCCAGCCATTGGTCAACAAGTCCCAGATGGCTGTCAAAATGATGCTGAAGGATTTCTGCGGCAGGTTGTGTAACCTTAAGATTTCTTTTCTTCCCAAGTTCCAAAACCCAGTTCTGAAATTCCTGATCTTTTTGGGCTGCGACTCTGGGCCATCCCATCCTGTATCCCGGAAAGGATTTTGAGAGCTCTTCCGCCGTTTTTTCCTTGAGTTCAAGAACAATCAGTGCCTTGGGAACGGACGTGTTCCCTTCCAGTATTTTGGAGATTGCCTTTAGGGACAGGTCGTCGATTTTATCGGCCTGTTCGATCCAGACGAGTCTCTTTGATCCAAAGAGACTCGATTCAAAAAGGAACCTTCGGATGTCGCCCGTCTGAACGTCACTTCCGGATTTTTCCTCAAGATTGATCAGGACATTGTCGCTGTCCGATTCGGGAAATATCCGGTGAATCAGTGCTTTTCGGATCACCTGTCTGATCAGGGCGTCTTCCGGAATCAGCAAGAGAATGGGAGAGACCGGAAAATCCTTTTGAAGAAGATCAAGAGAGGATTGGATCATGGGATTGTCCCGGGAGGAATTCCGCCGGGAACACCAGGTTGCTGGGGAATCCCGCCCGGAGCTCCGGGTGAGTTGGGAAATGGGCTTGCCATTCCTCCGGGTACTTGTGGGGAGAGCGGCTGGGAAAGGGACTGGTTGGGGATGATGAAAACAGCCGATTTGAGGTTGTGGGCCATGGAAGACACAAGGCGGCTCACAGCCGATTGTGTTGCTTCGTTCATGGCATAGGACTGGTTCTGCTGGAATATGGCCAGATTGTTGTTGACATACATCGGGGCGCCACCAATGATGGATCCGCCTTGCCAGATAATTTTTCCATCGTAGCCGGTGACTTTGGCGGAGAGGACGATTTCAACCAGATATTGTTCGATTCCCTGGGTTGAGGACAGTGCAAGCGGGATTTCTGCTGCGCTGACGACCGTTCCTGACAAGACAAGGTCCGCGTATTTGGGGTTGTTGACCAGGGTAATGCCCGATACTTTCAGAAGCTCGTCTTTTAAAAGCTGTGAAACCTGGGTTTCAATCAGGGGAAAGACTGTTGCGTTATGAAAAGACTGGACGGACATTGTCACATGCTTTCCCAGTGACAGGTGCTTGGCGTTAGGGAGATGCGTCAACCCCGACAGGTTGGATATGTGATACCCACATCCCCCCAATATCCCGAAGAAGAGGGAGAGAAAGCCCATTCGCCAGAAGAAGTGTTTCAATGGACTATCCGGGTCCCGCGACAAAATTCAAAAGTTTTCCGGGAACATGGACGATCTTCCTGATCTGCAATCCTTCCAAAACCCGGGTGACCTTTTCATCCTGAAGGGCCTGTTCTTTCAGTTCAGCCTCGGTTGTGGCCGGTGGGAGCATCAATGTTGCCCGCAGCTTTCCATTGACCTGCACAATAAAGGGAACAACATCTCTCAAAAGGGCCGACTGGTCGATTTTCGGCCAGCCGGCATTTAAAACCAGCCCCTCTTCTCCCAGACTGCTCCAAAGATGCTGGGATAGGTGAGGGGCGAACGGAGAAAGAAGCATGGATGTGACATGAAGGCCTTCGTGGAGAACGGATCGTTCAGCGGCGCCATTTTGAATGTCAACCGAATAGAGCGTGTTCAGGAGCTCCATGAGTCTTGCGATGGCGGTGTTCATCTGGGCATCGCCATCGAGGTCCCGTGTCACATCCTGTATCGTTTCATGGATTTTGGTCCGTACAAGACGAAGCTCTGACGGGAGCTCATCGGTAAAGGAAGCTCTTTTCTGAAATCCGGGATGAGTCAACAACTCCTGGGATTTTTGGAAAAGTCTTCCCAGAAATCGGTAGGCCCCTTCGACGGCCTTGTCGTCCCATGCGAGATCTTTGTCGGGGGGGGCGGAAAAAAGGGTAAACAGCCTGACCGTATCGGCTCCATAACGGTCAATGAGCAAATCGGGGTCCACGACGTTGCCTTTTGATTTGGACATCTTGCTTCCGTCTTTCAAAACCATCCCTTGAGTCAGAAGGGATTGGAAGGGCTCCCGAACCGGAGAGAGTCCGATATCGTTCAGGACCTTTGTAAAGAAACGGGCATAAAGAAGATGGAGGATGGCGTGTTCGACCCCTCCGACATACTGGTCGACCGGAAGCCAATGGGCAGATTTCAGCCGGTCAAATGGCATCTCGGTGTTTTTCGGGTCGGTAAATCGAAGAAAATACCAGGACGAGTCGATGAAGGTATCCATCGTGTCAGTTTCTCTCTTGGCATCCTTGCCACATTGTGGGCACCGGACATTGAGAAAAGACGGCTGTTCGGCGAGTGGAGAGCCACCCTTGCCGGTGAAGGAGACATGTTCTGGAAGCAAAACCGGGAGATCCTTTTCTGGTACCGGAACCATTCCGCAGCCATCACAATAGAGAACAGGGATAGGTGTTCCCCAATAGCGTTGCCGGGAGATTCCCCAATCCCTCAGCCTGTAGGTTGTAACAGAGCGACCCGCTCCTTTTTCTTCGAGGTATCTGGTGATCTCGATTTTGGCCTGATCGTTTTTGAGCCCGTCAAATTGTCCTGATTGAACCAGAATGCCCGGTCCGGTCATGGCTTCCTGTTGGGTTTGGAGCGGGTTGTTTGAAGAGTCGGAAATGACCGTCTTGATCGGAATGCCATACTTTTTGGCAAATTCAAAATCTCTCGTATCGTGGGCTGGAACGCCCATGACAATTCCTGTCCCGTAACCGGAAACAACAAAGTTTCCAATCCAGAGGGGGATGGTCTCTCCTGTCAACGGATGGACCAGCCTGACTCCGGAGTCGATGCCTTCTTTTTCAACGAGCTCCGCATTTCGTTCCGTTGTTCGCTTGTGAAGAGTTTCATGGATAAATGCCTTGGCCAAATCACGGTTTGGAGAAAGGGAGAGAAGCTCTTCCATTTCTTCGTGTTCCGGGGCAATCGTTACGAATGTCACTCCGAACAAGGTGTCCGGACGGGTGGTAAAGACGGTCAGATGTTTCTTCAGTCCGGCAACGGTAAAGTCGATGTGTGCGCCGGTGGAGGGGCCAATCCAGTTTTCCTGCATTGTCCTGACTTTTTCAGGCCATCCGGTAAGTTCTTTTAATGTGTCATGAAGCTCTTTTGCATAATCGGTAATTTTCAGATACCACTGCTCAAGAGATCTGAGCTCAACCGGGCTTTTGCATCTCCAGCAAAGACCTTCTTCCACCTGCTCGTTTGCGAGAACCGTCGCACACTGGTCGCACCAGTTGAGAAGTCCTCCCTTTTTATAGGCCAGGCCCCGTTTTAAAAACTGGAGGAAGAGCCACTGGTTCCAGCGATAGTAGTCCGGGAGGCAGGTTGCGACCTCGCGGTCCCAGTCGTAGGAGAGCCCCAGCTTCTTAAGCTGTTTTTTCATGTGGGCAATGTTGTCGATTGTCCATGTTCTCGGTGGAATGTTTCTCTGTATGGCGGCGTTTTCGGCCGGAAGACCAAACGCGTCCCAACCCATCGGATGCAGGACATTGAATCCCCTCATTCGCTTATAGCGGGCGAGGGCGTCTCCAATGGAATAATTCCTGACATGGCCCATATGAATCCTTCCGGAAGGGTAGGGAAACATTTCCAGACAGTAGAACTTTGGTCGATCGCTTTGGTTTTCCGTTCGGAATGCATTGCTTTCTTCCCAAATGGCCTGAACATTGGCTTCGATTTCTTTAAAGAGGTAGGGATGCTGGCTCACGGGACGGGTATTCCTCCATTTAGTGGGGTATCTGACATCGGGTATCTTAACAAAAAAAGATGCCTATCCAAAGAAAACCAAAGAATTGCGGTGGGGAAATCTCAAGGGGATTTGATTCCGGAGAAGAAATCACTATAATCGGACGTCCTTCCTCTTTCATGCGCCCGTAGCTCAGCCCGGATAGAGCAACAGACTACGAATCTGAAGGTCGCAGGTTCAACTCCTGCCGGGCGCACCACATCAAAACACATTAATTCCTCACCAGCATTGAACATTCCAAACGAATCATATGTCGTCTTCTGTCTTCTTGAAACTCAAAAACTACTCGCCACGAGTTCTTTGGGTGATAGGGATTCTTAAAGGATGTTTCGAGGAAACATTGGAAGACTCAGAACAGGTGGTCGTTGTCTCAGGGTCTGATGAGTCTCGCTCTATTGCGTCCGAGGAGCGACGGTACCAAATGGGCTGTGCCCGCTTCGGAAATCGATTCTCCTGGTCGACAATTGGGAGCAGATATCGCCATTATCGGGTCTGTCGGATGTCTCACAATTGTTGTAGACCGGTTTGAACGAAGATTCTTTACCAGTTAAAGATAATTGATTTTAGCAAGAATACCGTAGTGTGGGCTCATTCAATCACTATCCTGGCCAAACTTACGAAGAAGCTAACAGTATTCCAGAGAAGTCAGGTGATTCGTTCAATCGATGATTGAGGCATCAACGGATCGCCTGAAATTGGTTTCCAGGACTCCCCTCGATCATCGATCCCTGAACCTTGTAGGTGGAGATCAGAGAGCGGGAGGAGGAGAGGGAAGTGTCGTCGACGTTGTTGGTGGCCAGCACGAGGACGCCTTTTTTTGTGAGGGTCGCCTCTTTGAGGCGTACCCGGACCTCTGTGAGAGTTCTCACTGACCGGCTATATGGATCCATTCCCGCGGTAATTGTCAAACAATCTGTCGCATTTTCTTGGACTTTTCCTCTTTCAAATTTTGGTCTTTACGGACCACCTCTTTTTGAGGATTCAAAGTCACTTTTCCGATAGGCGTCCAGTCTCTCGTTTTTCCGGACCATCGTTCGGGATTTTTCTTTTGTGCTTCCTGGTAAATCCTCTCCCTTCGATTCAGAATTTCCCGCTCTTTCCCGCTATGTCTCTGTGAAGGCGTTACAAACTTGATGGCACTGTGGCGGTGCTCTTCGTTGTACCACCCTGTGAAAGATGAGACCCATTTCCGCCCCTCTTCCAGTGTGTCGAAGGGCTTTTCCACCGGGTCGTCCGGCCGGTATTTCAGGGTTTTGAAGAGTGACTCCGAATAGGCGTTGTCATTACTGACGGAAGGACGCCCGAATGAGGGGCGAATTCCCAGCATCTGGAGCGTTCCAAGCATTGTGGCTCCCTTCATAGGCGCCCCATTGTCCGAGTGCAGGACGACCTTCGGCGCGATCCCTCCTTTTCTCTCCCGAAAAACGGTTTTCCGGATCGTCTCGGCCGCATGTTCGGAGGATTCTTCCGCATAGACCTCCCATCCCACAACCTTTCGGCTGTAAAGATCCAGAATCAGGTACAAATAGAAAAAATGGCCTTTGACGGTCGTGGAGAGATAGGTGATATCCCATGTCCAGACCTGATTCGGAGCGGTGGCTTCAAGCGGCGAAGGACGCTTGTGCGTCGGGGCCTTGGAACGCCCACGATGGGCAAGCTGCCCTCTCTTCCGAAGGATCCGGTAGAGAGTCGACTCCGATGCCAGATACTGCTCTTCATCGGCCAGAATCGGAACGATCTGGGCCGGAGACATGGAGGCGAAGCGAGGTTCGTTCACCGTTGATACAATCATGGCCTCCTCTTCGCAAGTGAGCCCATTGGCAGGGGCTCGTTTCGTCTGGGCTGCCTTGCGCCCGTCCTCTCCTCCCGCTTTCTTCTTCCCATGTCGCTGGAACGCCCTGGGAGAAATCTCCAGAACGGCACAGATCCTGGAAAGGCGAGCCCCCTCCTTTCGGGCTTCCTCGATCAAACGTGTCATTTCCTGACGGGACTCCCCATCGATCTTCCGACCTCTTTTTCCTCCAAAAGAGCGTCCACTTTTTTTTTAAGCATCAGGAGAGTGGCCTCCTCTGCCAGGGCTTTTTCCTTCCGAAGAAGCTCGCTTTCCAGCTGCCGGATCGTTTTGGCTTGCTGAGATACCTTTTCCCTCTGCGTCTTTTCAGGGAGAGAGCAACCCCTCCAGAACCGTTTTCTTCCAGGCCTCAATCTGTTCCGGGTAGAGGCCCTTTTGACGACAATACTCTCCCAACTCGTGTTCATTTAAGGACATTGTTTCGAGAAGGATTGAAAGCTTCTCTTCCGAGCTCAGGGAAGACGTTTCCCGATCTTTCAAAAGGGCTGCGCCCATGAACCGGGATCGATATTTAACCCTCCAGGTATAAAGAGTATCGACAGGAATCCCGGTTTCCCGGGACAAGGTGGGGATATATTCGTTCTGAGGAGAAAGCATTCTCTTGACGATGCTTTCCTTGAATTCCAATGCGTATTGTTGACCCATGTTTTCTCTCCTCGCCTGTTTAGTTTTGGATCAATCTTCCCTCAAAGACTTCTCAAAGTCATGCGACAATTATCCTGACACAGGGGGAGAAAGACCTGAAAAACGGGCCTGAGGATCAGAAAGCCAAAAACTCGGATCCAGACTTTTAACCAGGAACGATTATGATCTGTTTTCCTCGTTAGAGGATCTTGTTTTCAGACTCATTCTTCAATTGGAATTGACTGCACCATGGGAGACGCGTCACATACTTCTGTGTATCCTGATAAGAGATCAAGTGCATGCCGGATAACCGGAATCAGGAGGCTTAAATGATCAGCAACGGCCTTTGGGCTCCCTGGTAAATTGATGATCAATGTTTTTCCCCGTGTTCCACAAACACCGCGCGAGAGCATTGCATGCGGAGTTTTTAGTAGACCGGCAGCCCTTGCCGCCTCGGACATTCCGGGGATCTCCCGTTCAAGGACATCCCGGGTTGCCTCTGGCGTCACATCGCGAGGAGCAAGCCCCGTTCCACCAGTCGTTACGATCAGGTCACTGTACCCATTGGCACTTGATTCCAGCAACTTTTCCCTGATGGCAGTACGGTCATCGGGAAGGATGGCCACCTCAATCGAGCTTCCGGCAAATGCCTCTTCCAACATTTTGACCGCCATTGGCCCGGATTGGTCGGAGCGAATACCGGCATAGCTTCTGTCACTTAGAGTCAGGACGGCAATGCGCATGATCCTTCACCCTCTTTCTCTAATTCGTTCTTCCGGATAAAGGTACCTCTTCTGCCACCCGATTTCATTTCAAGCTGAATGCATTCGATGACTGCTGACTGACCTTTCGCCAGAGGTTTACACAGGTCATATACCGTCAGACAAGCGGCGGCAACAGCTGTGAGTGCTTCCATCTCGACTCCGGTTTTGGCATGCGTACGAACTTGAACCCGGACCATAACAACATCCTGAAGAATCTCCAGATGAACCTCCACTGACTCAAGCGGCAACGGATGGCAAAGAGGGAGAATCTCGTCGGTTCGCTTGGCTGCCATGATGCCTGCAACCCGGGCGACTTCAAAAACATTTCCTTTCGGGACCTTGTTCGCCCGGATACATTCGATCACTTCCCTGGCAAGACGTATCCTTCCAGAAGCAATCGCAATCCTCTCTGTAACTTCTTTTGCTCCCACATCCACCATCCGGGCTCGGGAGCCCGGATCTTCCGCTAACTCCACATATCCTCCATTCGTGCACTCTCGAGCCATTCAAATTCCCAATCTTTCTCTTTAAAACTTGCTGTATCGCCTTCTTTGGAAGGGGGAACGCACACGATACTGTTCGCCTTGTGCACCGAAAAGAGATCAGAAGAATGACGGCCCTCATAAACAGTTAAGCGAAATGGCTGGTCTGTCCCCCGATCACCCTGGACCCGGGCAAGCTCAAAGCGGGTTCGCCCACTCTGGTTGGGGGTAATCCTGGCGATACCCCGATCACGAAATGACGGAAGGATATTCCCCTGCATCATACGAATGACCGGAGTTACATAGCGATGGAAACACAGGTGAGCAGACAAGGGGTTTCCAGGAAGAGCAAAATAAAGCCGGCCTCCCTTTCGGGCAAAGAGGAATGGTTTTCCGGGTTTTTGTGAAACCTTATGAAAAAGGATCTCTGCCCCAGTTTTTTGAAGTGCCTCCGGAACAAGATCAAAAAGTCCCTCTGAAACACCCCCAGTGATCAGCACTACCTCTGCTTCTGAGGCCTGCTCGAGTGCCTGTGTCAGTGAAAAAAGATCATCGTCGGCACTCTGTGATCCTATCTTTGTAACTCCGAGCATACAAGCCATTGCCATCAGCATTGGGCCATTGGCATCATGAATTTGTGCTTCTTCAAGAAATCTCCCTTCACGGACGATCTCTCGTCCTGTTACGATAATCGCAACTTGCGGAGGAGGGATGACAGGTACCGTTTTTTGGCCAAACGAAGCCAGTACAGCAATAACCAGCGGAGTCACGATCGTTCCTTTCTTGAGAACGGTCTCGCCATTTCTGCACTCGCTCCCGCGTTTTGACATGTATTGACCCAACTCATGATTCTGAGTGGAAGTCATCCACGCCCCATCTGATTCAACATCCTCATAAGGAAAAACGAGATCCGTTCCTAATGGGCAGGGAGCCCCAGTCATAATTTCCACGCACTCACCCGCATGAAGTGGGATCGGCCAACTTTCTCCTGCCTTCAAAATACCCATTCGTCGGTATCGTCCTGACACCGATCCCAAACACACGGCAAACCCGTCCATCATCGATCGGTCAAAAGAAGGAAAATCACAGGGAGCCTGAATATCCTCCGAGAGGCGACACCCAAGCGCATCTGCAAGGGACAAGCATACGGGGGACAACTGGGCAACATTTCTCAAAACGGTGCTGAGTGCCTCATCGGGAGTGATCATGGCAGGCCATTCCTATTTTCTTCTCTGTAGCGGAAGGAAATGTTTCGTCCTTGCAGTTCACCCACACAGCCATTCCATCACCGTAGAATTCCTTTTTCCATATCGGAAGACGCTGTTTTATCGCATCGATCACGAAAGAACAAGCCTCAAAAGCTGGAGCCCGATGAACGGCCGCGACACCAATCCAAACCGCCATCTCCCCAAGCTCAACCTTTCCGGTCCTATGAGCACAAAGAACCTCCAGAATGTCATACTTTTCCCTCACTTCCGCAAGGATCGCCAACCCTTCTCTCTCTGCAAGTGCCTCATAGGCCTCATACTCAAGGAACAGTACCGATCGCCCCCGGTGCTGGTTCCGGACGCGGCCTTCAAAAATGACCACTCCTCCAGCTCCCGGATGATAGAGAGAAGAACGTAGAACCCCATCAGAAATAGCCGTTCTCATGAACTGAAACATTCATCCCCCTCCAAATGGAGGAAGGAAAACAACAGTGTCTCCGTGTACAAGGGAGTCATCCGGGTTTGTGAAAGTCCCGTTCACTGCGACCCGAAGAAGAGAAAAGGGGTACTCAAGATCATATTTTTTCCTTATCTCCTCATAGAGAGATTCAGGTGTTCTGGCATTTGTCAAAATCTCTTCCTCCAGCCTCCCGGCTTTCTCTCTAATGGGACCAAAATAAACCATGAAAAAGGTGCGAGGGGCCACTGACGCGCTTTCTTCGGAACGGTTCAATATGCTTGGAAAACGATTACCACCCCTATCTGGCATGGATCATGCCTCCTATCCCCCGATCCGGACCATCTGCTGAGATGTCCATTCCCGAATGGGCGTTTTTTTCTCTGTGTGAGCTGCCCGGATTAACCGGACAGCCTGTTCTCTTTCACCTGTCCGCCATAATGAGAGAAGATCTAATCCGTCATAATCGTGCAAACACGGAAACAACCATCCTCTTGAATCGATGCGCAACCGGTCACATTCTCCACAGAACGGTTCCGAGATGGTTGTAATGAATCCAACAACAGTTTTCTTCCCACGAAATTGGAAGAGATAACGCGACGCCGTTCCCTTCAAGCCAAGAGGAATCGGATCGCCAAAATAGGGGCGAAGAAATGCCAGTGCTTCGTCAGCTGACAGAAACTCGGATTTG
This sequence comes from Leptospirillum ferrooxidans C2-3, assembly GCF_000284315.1. Classification (NCBI taxonomy): domain Bacteria; kingdom Pseudomonadati; phylum Nitrospirota; class Nitrospiria; order Nitrospirales; family Nitrospiraceae; genus Leptospirillum; species Leptospirillum ferrooxidans. The sequence continues at coordinate 470,686 of NC_017094.1, forward strand.
AAGTATTCAGAAGCCACTCCGATCGGCATTAATTCGATAAAGCGCAATTCACATCTCATGTCAGTCGCAAAATCGACAAGCTCATGCAAGGATTGCCCGTTAAAATGACGCAAAAGAACCGTATTGAGCTTGAGACTCCTAAACCCCGACTTTTTTGCGGCCAGAATACCTTCCAAAACATCGTCAAACGCATTGACCCTGGCAATTTCTTCGAATACACCGAATTCTGTCGTATCTAAGCTTATATTCATCGTATCAAGACCGGACTCTTTCAGTGCCTTTACCTGGCGGGAAAGCAGAAGCCCGTTTGTGGTTAAAGCAATTTCTGCCTTTGGAAGAAGCTTTCGGACCTTTCCAACAAATTCATGGAGGGCGGGACGAACTAGCGGGTCACCTCCCGTCAAACGCAATTTGTAAATTGGTACAGCGGTGTCCACCATCTCCACAAGGGCCAACAGATGTTCATCTGATAGATGAGACGGGTGCATCGCACTGTCTTCTGTCTTATCAGGCCTGCAGTAAAGGCATCTCAAGTTACAGCGATCTGTCACAGAAAGACGGAGGTAAAGAGGACGGATGGGAAAAGTGATCATCATTAAACACCCTTTCCGGAAAGTGGAGTTGATTCATGATCAGTTATTTTCTGTGAAGCGACCGATTTTCCACTCTCACGGATTGTCCGGGATTCAAGAAGGGAAGAAACAAAGATCTTTCCATCCCCTGGGTTACCAGTACAGGCCGCAATCCGGATCGCATTGACAGCACGATCCATATCGTGATTTTCAACTACAATCATGAAAAAGACCTTCGCAATTTCTGCGTAATGGATGGTTCCAACATGAATCCCCCTTTGCCGTCCATGTCCCATCACATCCATTCGAGTCAAAGCAAGAATGCCTGTTTTTTCAAGGGAAAGAACAACATCATTTGCTTTTTCCGGCCTAACAATTGCCTGGATCATTTTCACAAAGGCCTCCTTCGAGGATAATGGCATCCGGTCAAATCAGCTGGCATCCACAGTCCTCATCTGAAGCTGCAAGATGAACGGCTAGTTATAGAAAAAGCAGTCCTACCGCGGAGCACATCGTAAAATAGGACAACGTACAGTCATTTCAAGATTTCCTCATGGATATCATCCTGGCACTCCATCCGGATTTTCTCCCAAATATGCGGACGGCTGGACTCAAGGAGCGTTTCTACCTCTTTTCCAAGCATTTTCACCCCCACCCGATCGACAATATTCTGGAAGGTCTCCACTCCAATTCGACGGTTATCGATGCATTCGAGGAGTGTTTCGAATACCGGAAGAACCATCTCTTCAGTCAACCCCTTAAGCACCACTTCGCCAAGTCGAACTTCCTTCCCCATCCGCCCGCCAAGGTAGACGGAATAGGCATAGCGCCTGTCATCACCAACCACGGTCATGGCACCAGAAAGCCCGATATCCGCTACCTGATGTTTGGAACAGCTGTTTGGACATCCGGAAATGGCAACCGTTACTTGATCCATCAGCTCCATGACCTTCGGATTGGGAGATTTAAAATCATGCAGCAGGGAGCGCGCCACCCCCTGGGCATCTGTCACTGCCAAAACACAGAACTCCGTTCCGGGACATGCCACAATATTCGGGTTCGTGCCAACAGAAAATGGGGACAGCCCGAGACCCCTGATTTCATGGATAGCGGATGGTCCATGCCTTTCAGTAATACCCTGGATCTCAATATTCTGCTCCTTCGTCAACTGAAGGATGCCGTCATCTCCATACCGGCGAGTGATCTTTGACAGGGCCTTCAACTGGTAGGAGGCAAGCTCTCCAAGAGGCACATCCACCGGAATGAGGACCTTTCCCCGTTGCTTTTGTGGAAGACACCCTTCAAGGATACGAGAGGGATACAAGGAAAACGGAAACGGACGGGGAGACTGTTTTTCTTCCGCAAAACGGAATTCCTTATTCTCGGGCAAAGACTTCTTTCCCTGGAAAACCTGATCAAATATAGTTGAGAATTTCTCCTTCCCCCACTGCTCAACCAACCACTTGAGACGGGATTTAGCCTTGTTCCTGTTTCCGTGTTTTGTATATATTTCAAAAATAGCCTGACAGGCAGGGAGTGCTTCGCGAAGAGGAATAAATTCCTTGAGCCTGAACCCAAGAACCGGGTGTGCGCCCAGACTTCCTCCGGCCCATAGCTCAAATCCAAAAGACTCCGCTTGATTTTGCTCCGCCGGGGCCGGAACGACCCGAAATCCAATATCATTGATCCACACATCCGGATCGCAGAGAGGACAGGCTGAAAAAAGAATATTCAGCCGATTCGGAAGACCAGGATTAATCATGTCCGAACGCTGAACAAAGTAATCACTGATGGACCGAGCGATAGGACCAACATCCATGAGCGCATCCGGACTGACCGAACCATGAGGACAGGCCATTACATTCCGCATGGTGTGACCACAACTCGACCGGGTCGACAGCCCAACTGAATCCAGTCCTTCCCATATATACTGCATGTCATGCAACCGGATCCAATGCAGTTCCAGATTCTGACGTGTCGAGATATGGACTCTTCCACGAGCGTATTTCTTCGATAGCCGGGCAAGTTCCACACCTTGATCGTAGGAGAGGCGACCTCCCGGAATTCGAATCCGGACCATGAAAAATCCCGGATGCTTCTGACTGCAGATGCCATAAGTCTTCAGACGATAAAAATCGTCTTCCGAGAGAGCCGCAATGTCTTTTTTGAAGATTTCATCAAAATCGAGTCCGAGACCTTCTTTCTTGATTCTTTCAATCTCGAGCATCTTGGGGTAGGTCGGCGGGTATTCCGACAGGAGTGTCCTGATCGGAGGATTATCGATAGAAACGGCGGTGGCTGGTGAAGCTTTTACGGATTTCTGTCCAATCTCACTTCGGGCAATCAGGTCTGTCACGGCTTGTGAACAACTTCCGCATCCGGTGCTGGCTTTCGTATGTTTTGCAACTTCGTCCCGGGATTTAAGGCCCTTCGTCCTGACCGCTGCAAGGATCGTTCCTCGCGTCACATTGTGGCAAACGCACACCGTCTCTTTATCGTCTCCTTCAATCAAGGCAGATGAAACGGATTTCCCAAAAAAATCTTCCCTGAGAGCCAAGGCCGAACCAGCCGAGTTGATAAGGCCCAACACCCGGGGACTTCCTGCAGGATCTCCCACAAAGATCGCCCCTTCCAGACGATCTCCCCTAAAAATCAGTTTTCGGTAACTTCCACGATGGGAATCCAGTGCAACCAGTTCTTCTGTTCCGCTACCACCAAGAATTTTGCCCGCCGAGATCACTGACACCCCTGAAACCTTGAGCGCTGTCGAGCATTCCGTCCCGACGTAAGAAAGGGGCGCTTCCGAGCCATGTGTCAGATTGTGAACAAGAATCTTTGCCTGTTCCCTGAGCGGTATCACGAGTCCGTAACAATGCCCCCGATGTTCAATCACATCTCCCAGGGCATACACATCTAACGCGCTGGTCATAAGATCGTCTTTGACCAGGACACCCTTGTTAACATCAATCCCGGACGAAATCGCAAGGCGTGTGTCTGGAAGAATTCCGGCAGAAATCAGAACAAGGTCAGCGGGAAGATGCTCACCTGTGCTGAGCTCCACCGCGCTAACGTTACCCCCAATTCCATGAATTTGAGAGAGAACGGTGTTGACACGGATCTGTATCCCCATGCGCTCGATTTCTTTTTTGAGCAGGTGACCGCCCATCTGATCAAGTTGCTGGTCCATCACCCATCCCCTCAGATGAAGAACTGTCGCAGCAACACCCATGTCTGAAAGCCCCCGGGCGCTCTCAAGGCCAAGAAGTCCACCGCCAACAACAACGGCCTTCCGGCTTTTACGAGCTCTTTCCGAAACCTCCCTGACGTCTTCTATTGTCCTGAGCACATGGACACCTTTGAGTAAAACTCCCGGAACAGGTGGTATAAAGGGACGAGCGCCAACCGCGATCACGGCAATATCATACGGAGTTGAATTTCCATTCTCGTCCCAGATAGTTTTTGCCATCGAATCAATACGATCGATCCGCACCCCTGTCTTCAGGGTTATTCCGTTAAGAGAATACCAGTCACTCGCTTTGAGCAGAATCTTCTCTGTCGTCTTTCGTCCGGTCAGGAGGTCTACCAGAAAAATCCGGTTGTAAGCCGAGGTAAGAGTCTCATCACCAAAAACTGTTATTTCCCACTGGGTTTTAACAGAAGAAGGAAGTTCTCCCCACGATTCAAGAAAGGCATCTGTCGCCATTCCATTACCAATAATGACAATCTTCATGGGACTTTTTCCTTTCAAAATATATGCTCAACCTCCGAAGACAACTTCCATCGGAACACGAACAGCCGGGGGGAGAAGCGGCAACCCGCGATCCCTCTCGGGAGAAATCTCTGGAACCGGTAGCCATTCGTGCTCCCAGTTTTTTCGTTTAAGAAAAACCACTGTCCCGCAGAAAAACGCTATAAAAGAAAAGACCACAAAACCTGCACCCGTAAGATTCCAGTACTCGCGCAGGACTCCGAAGAGACTGGGCAGGAAAAATCCGCCCAAACCACCAGCTGCTCCGACAATTCCCGAAACAACACCAATCTGGGAAGAAAAGCGCTGGGGCACCAGCTGAAACACCGCGCCATTCCCGATTCCAAGGGCCAGAATACCTATTGTCAATAGGAGAATGGCGACTGGAACGACCGGAAGAAATACTCCGAACAACATAAACGACAGGGCTACAAGCAAATAGATGACAGTGAGAACGCGCAATCCTCCAAAACGGTCTCCAAGGACCCCGCCAACTGGACGAAAGAAGCTTCCGGATAAAACGGCCAATCCCGTGAGATTTCCTGCTGCAATGGCGCTAAGGCCATAACGGTCGTGATAAAGGATGTTCAGATAACTTGTGAGACCGACAAACCCTCCAAAAGTTGTCCCGTAAAACAGGCAGAACCACCAAAGATCCCTGACTTTTAAAAGCTCAAGATACGGACGAATTCCCGTAGGAGCCGCAGTCACTGGAGGCTCCTTTGCAAGCCAGGTAAAGAGGACCCAGACCACAAGAACAGGAATGATAGCCAACCCAAAAACTCTATGCCAACCCAGATGATAGGTAACGGCGAGGGTTGGTGCCAGGAACACCGCAATAAGGGTTCCACTGTTCCCCGCCCCGGCAATACCCATCGCGATACCCTGATTCTCACGCGGGTACCACCGGCTTGCCAACGGAAGCGCCACAGCAAAACTGGCCCCGGCAATTCCCAGAAACAACGCGACCACCAAAAGCTCGTAGAAGCTTTTCCCTCCAAGCCATGCCCATCCGAGGGGAAGGATCGTCACCAAAAGACTTGTCATTCCTACTTTTTTGGGACCGAACCGGTCTGACAGAAGTCCCAGGATAATCCGGAAGAAAGCCCCTCCCAGCAGTGGAACTGAAACAAGAAACCCTTTCTGAAAAGCTGACAGATGCAGATCTTTGGCGATAAGAACACTCAGCGCTCCAATCAGCATCCACACCATAAAACTCACATCAAAATAGAGAAAAGCGGACAAAAGAGTTTTTGGATGACCGCTTTTTAAAGAACTGATGATGGGTTGCCCTTTGCGACTATTCTCCATGTTCCTCGGCTCCTGTTCGGATGGTATGAGATGACAGAACCTCCTGGATAAAGATCTTTCCGTCCCCGGGGTGCCCCGTATAAGCTGCTTCCTCGATACACTGAACAACCGCTGCCAAATCTGTATCCGAAACCACCACAAGAAATTCAAGTTTCGACAGAGTGTCGTAACTCACATCTCCCACCTGAATTCCCTGCTGCTGTCCGCGACCTACAACAGGAAATTTAGTCATCGCATAGAATCCGCCGGATTCCAGACTTTTTAGAACCTGAGGCTCTTTTTCGGAGCGAACGATGGCCCGTATGAGCTTCAAATGGCATCCTCCCCTGTTTCTCCGGTGCTGATCCGAATGGCAGTCTCCATTTTAAGCACAAAAATTTTTCCATCCCCAAATTGGCCTTTTTTACCGCTTTGGTTAGCTTTTTTAATGATTTCAACCGCTTCGTTCACGGATGACTCCTTCACTACAAACATAAACATCTGCCGTGGCAGAAACCGTATGGCCGCTTCTGAGGTCTCCTCTCCTTTGAACTTGAGCCCTTTCTGACGACCTCTCCCCAATACTCCATAGGTGGAGTAAGAAAGAAATCCTCCCTCCTCCAGCGCTTTCTGGGTTGCCTGTCGACGTTCCGGGCGCACAATGACCATGATCTCGCACAGGACGTCTTTCTCTGATCCCCATTCCACTTCCACCCCTTCCTCCCCGGACGGTTCGCCAGACAACAACCGTGCATCAATTCTCGGGGCAGAAAGTGAATGGGTTGGAAAATCCTCTTTTTTGGGCGGAGATAAAATACCACTTGCAGATGCGGGAGCCCCCAAAGGTGGTGGATCACCGGCTTTTCCGGAAGGTACGACAACACCAAGGCGCTTTACCCAAGCATCGTTTAGCTGCCCACTGGGACTTTGTCCCAGGAGGCGTTTGATTCCGACTGGATCATTCCGAAAAACCCGTATTCCTCCGAGCCACTTAACGCTCTTGTATCCCTGAAGAAACGGGACAACCAGCCGGAGAGGACCACCATGCTGCTCGGGAAGAGGTTCACCATTCAGACCGAAAGCGAGTAGTACCCTCGGGTCTCTCGCCTCATCTCTGGACAAGGTTTCGAAATAAACGCCATCTCTTGAGTAAAAGGCAAAATATCCATCAATGGGTGCATCCACTCGAAGATGATCGATCAAATCCACAAGACGGATGCCTTCCCACTGAACATTTTCATACCAGTTAAAGAGCTGGCAAATAATGGGAATATCCTGCTTTATCCGGGGAAGAGATGAAAGAGAAGACCAAGGGATCAGGCGAGGGTGCTCCTCTAATCCGCACACTTCCAGCCGGACGTCATCAAGGATGATTCCAGGCGGAATGGGATAGAGACAAAGAACAGGTAAAGGCTCTGATTCAAAATCAATTCTGAAAAATTTGTCAGCAAATTTTGGAGGAATGATCCCTTCACGTTTCTTCAATAGATGACCTCCACGTCATTGATCTGCCTGATCCATCATAATGATACAACCCATCTACATGATTAACTATCGTTAAGCAAGAAATATGCCACGAATATATGATGGCATGAAGGTTCATCTTTTCGATTTTTCCAGCAATATTATGAACAAAATTGTCATCACTAATCGTTCAAGAGATAACAATTTTGTCCATCAACGTGAGAAATAAGATTCCATCATCCAGAAACAAATCCATCTCATAACATCCCTTTAAAAAAGGAAAAGGGCCATTTTTGCAAAAGATCTCCCTCTCCATTCAAACATGGGGGGTGAAGGCTGTATGCCCCCCACCGAAAGATCATGTGTTTGTGGCGGGAGCGATGAATCAACTCCAAAACAGACTCTTCATATTTACAGCCATTTTTTACACGGCACACAATTTGCTAAGAGCTGCGAAGGGCACTGGCTCTTACGACATACCGAGCTGTAAAGCGGCAGTCATGATTGATCTTGACAATGGAGAGAACATGACAATACTGGGGATCCGCTCTTCGTTGCTCCTTATCATATTTGTCCTATGTTTCAGAGAAATTTCGTGGACGGCAAATGCATGGAGCTCTTCGCTAACTACACCTGATCAATCCTCCTCAGCATCAACAGGCCCGAAGCAGGGATCTTCAAGCTCCAACAATCAAGACGATACTCCGTTCAAATCAGAAGTACACCGGTCTTTTCTGAATCTTATCCCTGATGCACCTCCCCCGGGGTATGCCCAAATGGTGAGTAAATGGCTCATCATGGTCTATGGGTTCATCGAACTCGATACCATCTATGACTCTACGAATTCATTCAACAATTGGCCGTTCAACTCAGGGGCCGCGAATTCCCAGACAGTGGAAACCAACGCGATTCCTCCGACAACCAATCCCAGTCTCGGTCAGACAGTGGATCACCCCTCATTCGGGTTCGATGCCAATAACTCCCGACTTGGTTTTGCCATTTCTTCTCCAAACTATAATGGGTATAAGGTTCGAAGCCTTCTCGAGATGGACTTTCTCAATACTCCCGGTGAATGCCAATATGGAGGATCCTTCCCGTGTGGAACGAATTCCGGACCCGGCATGTTCCAATTTCCCGTTCCACGGATCCGACTTGCTTTTATGGATATCAGCAGCCAGAATTGGGGGAATCTGCTTATTGGGCAATATTGGTCCCTATTCGGCTGGAGACCTTATTATATGTACAACTCTTTGCAGATCGTTTCGGGTCCCGGCTCCCCCACGGCATGGTTCCCACAAATCCGCTATTATCGGATCTTCCACTTTTCTCACGGAAACAAGGCAGAAATAGCAGTGTCCGCCATGATGCCTCCCTCCGAGAGTTTCGCCTTCCCGGCTTTTGTGGAAGGGATCAAATGGGTCAATACAAACTGGATGGGAGAAGATACGCTGGGTAACAGCGCAAAGGGACCTTCCCCACTTTCGATCGGGTTCTCAGATGTCCAAACAAACTATAATGGTTCTTTTATTCCATCAGCCGGAGCAGGTACACAAACGTTCAATAAATCCACATCAGCCTATGCTTTGGATTTACTTCTCCCCATTATTCCTATCCAGAACGACAATCCTGGAAATACCCTGACCCTGGCAGCAGAATTCACTTATGGGCAAGGCGATGCCTGGCTCTTTCCCAATCTTACCTTCGGCTTGGGATCTTATGCCGGAACAGCGGGAGCTTCCGGGATTCCCAGTGGGGGACTGATCCCCGCCGGCAATGGCATCCTCCAGGGAGATGAGTTCGTTCCGCTGGATCTTGAAACCTTTTACCTGAATCTTCAGTATTACTTTCCTGATCAGGCCAAAACATGGATTTCCGTTGGTTTTGCCGGCGACATCGGAACGAACATACAGTCTCTCGCAAATTCCATCGGCCCGAAAACCCTCGGAGGAGGAGTTTCAAGCAATGGACTTTACAAATACCTCGCTCCTTGGTCACGAAACACTTACACCTTTGTAAACCTCTCCCATGATCTCACTCCGGCGGTCCGCGTGTCTCTTGAAGTTGGAAGTTACAATACACTCTACACCACCGGGATAACGGCAGCAGATCAGCGGGCAATGATGTCCTGGTTCTACTTTTTCTAAGATGGGACATTCCTAGGAACGCCTCATGTGTTACGAAGGAAAATTTGGACAATTGGCACTTAAGCTTGCTATATCTGTAGGAGAGGTCTGTTCCGTTAAGTCCTAAAAGATTTATCAACTACCCGCCACTAAGCCGAAGCTGTCGTGGGGGTTTGCAGTTCAAGCGTTCGATTCAGACTGCGATAGGCCGATTGATTGCGGCCTTGAAGCGAATGTTCCGTGCGGCATTGATGTCCGCATGTTCGGTGTGTTTACAGATCAAACAGGAGAAATGTTCTTGAGACTTTCGGTTGTCTTTTTCGCAATGTCCACAAACAGAGCATGTGCGGGAGGTGTTTCGTGGATCGACGACCACCACGGGAACGCCTTCCAGAACAGCCTTGTAGGTGATAAAGCGTCTCAACTGGTCAAACGCCCATTTTCCGAATCGTTCCTTTTGGCTCTTTCCAACCATTGTCCGGCCGTTGAATCCCTTGAGATCCTCAAGGGCGATACCTCGTCCGGTGCCTTTTGCCTTGGAAACGATCTTTTTCGAAAGACAGTGATTCGTGTCTTTCTTGAATCGCGCTTCTTTGCCAGACACTTTTTTCAGGTGGCGTTTGGCATTCTTCGTTCCTTTCTCCTGAAGCGCTTTTTTCAGGGTGTGGATCTTTTCCCGGACATGATCCACTCCTTCTCCGGAGAACGATTCTCCATCGGAGTCGGTGGAGAGATTCACAATGCCCATATCGACTCCGAGAAACTCTTCGGGGTCATAGGGTGTTCCGTCCGGAACATCGATCACGAGATTCAGGAAGAATTTCCCGCCGGAGGGGGTGAGATCCGCCTGTCCGAGCATCTTGTTCCGGTCGAGCGGAGCGTAGTGGCCGAAGATCAACGGAACGGTGATCCGTCCGTGGATGGTCGCAAGAGAAGCATGGGACAGGGACTTGAAAGACAGAAGACGCTTGTCATACTCCATGGCCGATTGTTTCTTGAAAAAGTGGAGCGTTTTCTTCTCCGTCCTGTAGCTGCCGGAAACCTTGGCAATGGCCCGGACGATCATCTGTGAGGTGAGGGCGGGAAACTGTTCCCTCGCTTCAAAATAGACCAGATGGTGGAGTTTCATCTGGTACGGTGTTCCTGCCTCAAAGGACTTTTTGGAAATCCAGTTGCAGGCGTCGTTGAACGTCTCGATCGTCTCCAGAAGAGACTTGGCCTCTTCTTTGGTTGGGGTCAGTTTGACCTTCAATGCTTTTTTCATAAGCTCATTATAGGCAATAATATTTCCTGTGTCAGCCCTTCAACAGAAAGGAGCAGCGCATTCCTCCCGTTCCCTGACATAAACCGTCCAGGGAAGGGTTTCCTGCGCGAAAAATGATGAAAAGAAATCCTTGTCAATACTGAGAAGCATATTGAGGGAATAGGGGCCATTCATCCAGTCTCTTTTTTAGGACCAATGTCACCGGAACTGGCTAATTATATGGACGACTACACGATGAAACGGAATGAGAGTAACCCATAACCAACAATCTCAGACAGATTCGTTCTGGGACCACACTAAGAGAATATGAATGGTGGGTGAAAAACTTGACTTGTGATTTATAAGCGGAAATTGACCGCATATATGGGGGACTCAGATGTTTCTGAATGACAAATGGACGGATAGATTAAAGCGTGGAATATGCATTGGGCTTCTTTTTATGGTGGCAGGGGGTATCAGGGTACAGGAGAGCCTGGCAGCAGATCTCATGATTTCCGGATCATCGGCACTGTTTCCGCTGGAACAAGTATGGTCTCAAGAGTACATGAAGCAACATAAGAATACACATATCTCGGTGCTATCAACCGGTTCCGGGTTTGGTATTACGAATGCGGCGAATGGGAATATCATGATCGGGGCATCGGACACTTATCTGACAAAAGGGCTGAGAGCCCGATTTTCCAACCTCGTCTCGATTCCCGTGGCGTTTGAAGACGCGGAGATCATCTACAATATCCCAAAATTGGACAAGACGATCAGGCTAAATATGGACGGCCCAACGATAGCGCGGATCTATCTGGGAAAAATCAAATATTGGGATGATCCAGCCATAATGGTGATGAATCACAAGGTGACACTTCCACATCAGCTGATTAAGGTAATACACCGGGCTGATTCTTCTGGTACAACTTTTGTGTTTACAGACTATCTCAATCAGACCTCGCAAGACTGGCAAGAAAATGTTGGGCGAGATATGTTGCCCTCTTGGCCAACAGGATCGGGCTATAGCGGGTCGGATTCGTTAGTGGCGGCAGTGATGGCGACCCCAGGAGCAATCGGATATGCGGGACTGGGATGGATCCTTGAATATCACCTGAAGTCGGCTGCCCTAAAAAATCGGGATGGGGAATTTGTGGTGGGATCAATTAAAACGATCCAGGCAGCAGGACAAGCGGCATTACAAGATCCGACTTTTCCCCAAGACTTCAATCGCTCCATTGTATATCACTTTCATGGCAAGAACCTGTACCCGGATGCGAATTTTGAGTTCTGGATGGTGAACAAGAATTTGCCGGGGGAAACGATGAGAGATGTAAAAACGCTACTTGAATGGGTCCTGACGACAGGACAGGATCCGAAGTATACGGAGAAGATGGGGTTTGCGCCGATACCATTCCGTCCGATCAAGTCCCGACTAACCCATATCCTAAATCGTCTCCTGCCGGGTAATAGCTACCAGGAGCGATCCCCGGGGTAACAATGGGCTTCTCCCTTTCAACTGAAATCAAAGTGACCTCCTGAACGCACCAAAGCTTGTAAAGGGAGTCTTTATTGACCTCTGAAACACACCTGCGTCTCCATTGCAATGACGATCAACCCACCGACCGCACCGATGACTCCATCCCTGAGCACAGGTTTTTTGAGGGACTGGATTCACGATCTTTTTCGAGAGAGTCCTCCTCCCCCCGGATTTGTCAGTCGTATTGACGATATGGTCATGATCTCTCTCCTTCCTGGAAGGTTCTCAGTGCGACTCAGGCCGATGCGACAACCTCCTGTTGGGTCGTCTCGGTCGCCGACGGGGGTGAAATCCGCAAAAGATCCGTCTCCTCGATCACACTGAAGTCGATTTCCGGATATCGTTCGCAGCTCCCGTTTTCGCTCACCACGTTCCAACCTGTGTCGAGCTCAATCAGCAAAATTCCCCAACATTCCGGTTTTTTGTTTTTGACGATTTTTGTCATGCGTTGTTTCTCATTAATGTATTTGTGCTAGATTTATTGTATCCATTTGAATACGATTGTTGCAGGATTGCCGTCCAGTAGACAGAAACCTTCGCGAATTGGCTTTTCTCTCGAAAGATCGAGCCGGACGGGTCCGGATCCTGTCCCGCCTGGACAGAATCGCGATGGGAAATTTGGGTGACGTAAAGCCGGTAGGAGAGGGCGCTTCGGAAATTCGGATCGATGCGGGACCCGGATACCGCCTGTATTTCTTCTGCCAGGAGAACACGGTGATTCTCCTGCTTTGCGGTGGGGACAAATCGACGCAAGACCGCGATATCTCGCGAGCCAAAGAATTGGCGAAAACCCTGGAGTAAACCATGAAAGAAAAAATTCTGGCCTTCGATCCGTCGGTCTACCTCGACAGCGAGGAGGCCATCGCCGAATACCTGAACGTCACCCTTGAGGAGAACGATCCAGATCTTCTTTTGGCGGCTCTGTCCAACGTGGCCAAAGCGCGCGGGGTGTCTCAGATAGCGCGGAAATCGGGGCTTGGGCGAGAAAGTCTTGACAAGGCCCTGACCCCCGGCTCCAAACCTCGCTTCGAAACGATCATGAAGGTGATGCACGCGCTGGGCGTCAAACTGAGCGTTCACGCCTGACTTCCTTTTCCGCCCCAACTGGGGGGAATGGAACGTCCGGAGCCCGAAAAAACCCTATGCATCGAGTTCAAGACATTTTGGCCGCCACACCCCATCTCTCGGCTCTCCCGGGGGTCCCGGGGCTCGATCCAAAAACCCGCATGGCTCAATAAGGTCCCGTGTGCAAAATCTCAAATGAAAAATGGATGGTCTGCCCCAAAACGAGCGTATAAGCCAGATACGATCCAAGGACTCCCGGGAGGGAGAAAACATCCCGGCCGTGGGGGGTGTTCTTATTGGTCCCAAAGGCTTCTGAGGTCAAAATAATCAGCATGTCTGAACTCAGGTGATAGAGTCCGGGCGACACGACAAACATCACCGCGAACAGCATCGGCCCAAGCGCGATATCCGTGACCCGGGAGAGACCTTCCTTCCCTGCAGGCCGATCAATCCTTCTCCCTGTGGGATGCCACGGCCAGTGCCCAAAAGTGGGTGAAGAGAAAATCGTCACATGAACTTTTTTGCATCTAAACCCTTTACGTTGCAGGAGGGAGGTTCGGAAGTTCCTCTTTCGACGAGGCTGTGCGAAGGAGTTTGCTACTCCGCGTCTTACCGTCTTCTCCGGAGTCTTTGACGCAGGACTCCTGCCTTGGTCTTTTCCGTTTTCCGATTCTCATCGTCAGATATTTGTCTTCGTGAGCTTGTCTCAGAACAAAAAAATGGCGGCTGATCAGAGCCACTGTTTTTTCACCTGGTTGAGGAGAAGCCAGAAGACCATGTTTGTCAGCTGTTTGTAACGCATTCTTGATGCTTTGTTTTCTTGGGGTGCTAGTTTTTCTACACCCAATGATGGGAGGCTTGTTTCGGGTTTTTGGTTTGATCCCGGAGGATTTCATGATCGATCAGTCGCTTGTTTCCGATATTCTTCCCAACATAGACACCCTATCCTTTTCTCCGCGTTTAAGACTTCCTGTCCATACAGCAAAAGATCTGATCGTCACCGATAGCTGGGTCTCCGAAAAGACATCGTCGGAAAAGGTCTACAGAATGTTCGGGCAGGATCCAGGACTGCCAGGGCTTGCAATCCTGAAGAACGAGAGTCCCATTGGACTGATCTTCAGGAGCACCCTCATTGAACGTTTTTCGTTTCGTTATTCCCATGAATTGTTTGGTCCAAAACCCATCACGGAGTTTATGGATCCCCTTCCTGTCACCGTCCAGATTTCAAGTGATATTGATGAGATAGGCAAAAGATTTCAGGGGGATACCCTCCCCAGGGCGATGGATGATGGTTTTTTGGTGGTTGACGGAGAGCGATTTGCCGGTATCGGTACATGGCAAATGTTGATGAAATGTCTCTCCGGACGAAGAGAGGAGCTCTTTTCGTATATGGCCCATCATGATCCCCTGACGGGGCTTCCCAACAGGATCCTGTTTATGTCGGAACTGGAACGGGAACTGGGAGAGGGGGCAAGAGGGGCGATTTTTTATCTTGATATGGACCGCTTCAAGGAAGTCAATGACAAGTATGGACATCAGGAGGGGGATCGTCTGCTGAACGAGTTCTCCGACCGGCTTCTTCTCTCCGTTCGTTCGCAAGACCTGGTCGCGAGACTCGGAGGAGACGAATTCGGAATCCTGGTCCGGGGACTCTCTCAAAAATCAGAGATTCCGATGTGGATTGGACAGTTCATGGAGCATCTCAAGAGTCCCTACAAAATTTGTGGTTGTGACTATGAGATATCTGCAAGCATCGGGTATTGCCTTTACCCCCGGGGAGACAAGGATCTGGCCACTATCTTGAGAAAAGCGGATAGCCGAATGTATGAAAACAAACGCGAGAGAAGAGCCTTTCAGGCTCAAGATACGAAGCTTGAGGGGCGGAATCATTCCGGTGGCAAGGAGATCGTTCTCTCCAGTCATGGTATTGGCGCTTCTGTATTTGACGGTGGGGGAAATCAGATCGCCAGTAACATCCTATGGCAAGAAAGGGTTCAAGGTCATGAGATCGGGATCCTTTCCGAGCTGGAAGAGGTGCTCCGTTTTTCTCTCCCGGACGGCGCATCCGGTCCATTCCGGGTCGTAATCTCAGGAGACAAGAGAGCGGTCGAGAGGGATCCCGGGGACTCTTTTGAAGGAGAGTCGATGGACAACCTCACCGGTCTCTATGACAGGACATCCTTCTACCAAAAATTTTTTCGTGCTGTCACACACCAGATCACGCTACAAGATGGATGCCTGCTTCTTCTCGTCATGGATCTCGATCGTTTTCAGGTGACGAACGATATCTCCGGACATACGATGGGAGATCGTGTTTTAAAAGCTGTTTCCGAAAGACTGTTGAAGGTGGTCCGAAAAAATGATCTCGTTGCGAGACTGGGAGGGGATGAGTTTGCCTTGGCCTTTTCGGGGATCCAGTCCAGAAAGGCGGCCGAGAAAGTGGCATCGGAAATCCTGCAGTCGATTTCGATGCCATACACGATTGATGGTCAGGAATATTTTTTGACGGCGAGTATCGGGGCAACGATCATGCCCGAAGATGGCGAGGATTTTGAAACATTGATCAGTAATGCCGACATGGCGCTTTCCCAGTCAAAAGAGCAGGGTCGTTTCCAGGTCCAGTTCTTCAGCGCGGAGGCGAGGGAACGGCAGACTGTCCGGTATTCGATGGAAAAGAGGTTGTTCAAGGCGCTCGAACGAAATGAATTCCGTCTTTATTACCAGCCAATGATCGATATGGTGACCGGGAGAACAACGGGTGCGGAAGCGCTTATCCGATGGATCGGCGAAGATGGCACGCCGATCCATCCGGATCAGTTTATTCCCCTTGCGGAAGAAAACGGGATGATTGTTCCTATCGGACAGTGGGTTGTGAAGACAGCCCTCAACGAGCTGTCGGTTTGGCGGGGCTATGGACTGGATCATCTCCGGATCAGCATCAACCTGTCTGCCCGACAACTCCAGGAGCCGGATTTTCTGCTCAATTTTCTTCAGATGTTGTCCCATTCCGGAGAAAATCCTGAACAGGTCATGATTGAAATGACCGAGACGGTTGTCATGCGCAAAGCACAGGAATCGATCGATCTCCTGGGCGCATTAAAAGCCCATCGGATAAAGATAGCGATTGACGACTTTGGTACGGGATATTCTTCCTTAAGCTACCTGAGGCGCTTTCCGGTGGATGTTCTCAAGATCGATCGTTCCTTTGTCCGGCAGATCGGAGAAATGGGAGAGGATTCAGAGATTGTTCGTCTGATCACCCTTTTGGCCCGTGCCCTCAGCCTTGAAGTCTGCGCCGAGGGGGTGGAGAGCGAGCTGGAATTGAGCTATCTTCGGGAATTTGGCGTGGGGAGCTATCAGGGATATCTTTCCAGCCCGGCGATTCCTTCCGGATCGTTTGTCGATTGGGTCTTGAAAAGCCGAGCCGGATCCATCACTCCTTGAATATCGCTGGCCACGATAAGATTATTTCCTGACGGGAGTCCATTGTTTTTATGGTCAAACGCCTTTTTGTAAGGATTTTTGAGGGAACACCTTCCGGAATTTTTCCAGCTTGGGCCTTACGACAGCCTGACAATAAGGTTGATCCGGGTTGTCAGAAAAATAGTCCTGATGATAGGACTCCGCCGGGTAAAAGACTGACAGGGGAACCACTTCGGTCACGATGGGGTTTGGATAGGCCGAAGCAAGGTTCTTGATGATTGTCTTTGCAGAGAGTTCCTGTCTCTTGTCGTGAGAAAAGATGACCGATCTGTATTGTGTTCCGATGTCGTGTCCCTGTCGGTTCAGTGTGGTCGGGTCATGGATGGTAAAAAAAATCTCCAGCAACTCCTCATAGGAGATCACCTGCGGGTCGAACTCCAGCCGGACGACCTCCGCATGGCCGGTTCGGCCGGAGCAGACCATATGGTATGTGGGATGATCGACCGTTCCGCCCATATAACCGGATTCCACGGATAAAACACCCTTCGTATCCCTGAAGACAGAATCAAGGCACCAGAAACAACCGCCTCCAAATGTTGCAAGGCTTTTTTCTCCAGAAACAATATGTTCCAATATGTCCTCCCTTTCGAACGCATGACTTCAAGTGCTTTGCCCATGAATCCCTCTTGTCTCCACCTGATTTTAAGCGCGCACTTGATCGGAGTCCAATCTCTCTCCATTATGGAGAGAGGACTGTTTCTTTATTGGAGTCAATGTCTTCTGCGATCAATTGGACCGGATTGTAAAAGGAGGCTTCGATGAGATCTGTTCAGGTCAGTCAACCAGGAATGCCCTTTCTCGTATCGAATACCGATCGACCCGCTCCCGGAAAAAAACAGGTATTGATCAGGGTGTCGGCATGCGGCATCTGTCATAGCGATGTTTTTGTCCGGGATGGACTTTTTCCCGGTCTTTCGTATCCAAGAGTTCCAGGACATGAAGTTGTGGGTGTCATTGAAAAAACGGGGGAAGCTGTTTTGGCTTGGAAGGTTGGCGATATTGTTGGTGTCGGATGGCATGGCGGACACTGCTTCGAGTGTGATTCCTGCAGGAAGGGAGATTTTATCCTGTGCGAACATTCCAGAGTGACAGGGATTTCCTTCGATGGAGGCTATGCCGAATACATGGTATCTCCTGAAGAGGCCCTTGCGAGAGTTCCGGACGGGATGGCCAAAGAGCTGGCGGCTCCCCTTTTGTGTGCCGGGGTGACCACCTTCAATGCCCTACGCCATTCCGGAGCGGTGGCTGGCGATCTCGTGGCCATTTCGGGAATCGGTGGGCTTGGACATCTCGGTATCCAGTTTGCCTCCAAGATGGGGCTTCATACGGTGGCACTGTCTTCCGGAAAAGAGAAAGAGGCTTTGGCGCGGTCTCTTGGGGCCCATGACTATATCGACCTTTCTTCTGGCGATGCTGTGACCGCCCTTAATAAAATGGGCGGGGCCAAAGTGATTCTTGTGACAGCACCCAACAGTGAACTGGCCTCGCGGCTGGTCGACGGACTGTCGCCGAATGGCAACATGGTTCTTGTCGGGGTCGATGCCAATCCTCTTTCCGTCTCGCCGCTTCAATTGATCGGGGGACGAAAAAGGATTTCGGGTTGGCCATCCGGAGATGCAAAAGATTCAGAAGAGACGCTTCGTTTTGCCCATCAGGCGGGTGTCCGCCCAATGGTGGAGACGTATCCCCTTGAAGAGGCAGAAAAGGCCTATCAGGTCATGATCTCAAACAAGGCCCGCTTTCGGGTGGTTCTGACCCTGTAAGGGTTTCCTTATCCGGGTTCGGGATACAATTCTGGTTTTTGACTTTCGCTTTGACTCATTCTATGAAAGGGCGAAACAGGGAGTATTTTTCATTTTTGATGGATCAGGTCACGAAGGAGGATACCGCTTATGCCATTAACAGGGAACTCTCCAGCAGACGGAGCAAAAGAGAAAACCCATTTCATTTCTTTCCGGTTCATCTTTATTTTTCTCTCCATTCCACTGTTCTTGATGGGGGTTCATGCCATCGGGAGGCATTACAAGAGCTATCCCGAGGCTATCAACCTGATGGAAATCTCGGGAATCCTTCTGATTCTGTTTACCCTGTACAGGACACTGGTCTCGGATCTTGTTCCTTTTCTGGCAGAGCGGATCGGGAAGGAGAAAGCCAATTCTGCCCGATATTTTATCGATTTCCTTTTTATCGCGTCAGGGGTTTTTATTGTCCTCAGCCTTCTGGGAAAAGGCTTTGAAAATCTGGCCCTTGGAGGCACGGTCCTTTCGATTGTCATCGGTATTGCAGCGCAAAGCAGTCTGACAAACTTTTTTTCGGGATTCGTACTGGCCTTTACCCAACCGTTCAAAGTCGGAGAGACAATCGGTATAGTCACCTGGCAATACGCCAGGCTGGCTTCGACCTATCCGCATGAAACACTGGCTCCGGAGTACAGGGGAACGGTTCTGTCCCTGGGAATGATCTATACCCACCTGAGGGGGGAGGATGGAAAAACGTTCATGTTGCCAAACAGTATCCTTCTTCAGGCATTGTTATTTGAGAGAAGCTTTTCAGATGAGCGGATTTCCATCCGGATGGATATTCCTTCGGGTGTGAGTACGGAGGCCATCGAAAAAAGGATCCTTGAATGCCTGACCGGTCGATATGCCCTTTCTCCAGCGGAGATCACGCTCCGTCTTGTGGACTTTTCCAGCTCGACGGTCAGTTATCAGGTGAGATTTCCCGCAGGAGAGCTTGTGGAGCAAGAGGTCAGGGATACGCTTCTCCGGTCAGTCATGGCTCTTTTGCCTGGAAAAAAGACAACCGGAGAAGCGCTCTCCTGATTCATGGAGATGTCAGACCGAGAGATCGTTTCTAGGGAGTGTTCACTGCAACGACAACCGATTCATTTCCCTCTGCAAAAAGGGAAATTGTTGTCTTAAGACCAACTTTTTGGCATTCTTCGGCAATTTCCTCAGGGTTAAGCAACCTGTTGCCCTGAGCATGCTCCCCAAGATTCTGGAAAGAGAGCGGACGTTTTCCGTTTGATCTCAACTCTTCGCGTTGTTTGGGCCAGAAGGGCTCCCACAAGACAAGGGCTCCACCGGGTGCGAGATATGATCGGAGCATCGGGAACAGTCTCTCCTTGTCACTCCAGACATGATGGAGGGCCCTGTTCATTGCGATCATATCCGCCTTCCGGTCCAGTTTGAGGGAAAAAATGTCGCCTTGGGTGAACTTTAGCCGGTTTCCGAACCCTTCCTCTTCAGCACGAAGGCTTGCTTGCCGGATGTTTTCCCGGAAACCGTCCACTCCCAGCCCGGAAAGTTTGGGGCTGTGTTTTGCCAGGGCTCTCAGGTACCAGCCATTCCCACAGCCAAGATCGATGGCCAGGGCATCGTTGCGATCGATCTCCCTGAAGAAAGGAATGGCAGGGAAAATCTGTTTTTCAAATATCGGGCCGAATGTGGTCTCGAGCATGGGGCCAAACCAGGGAAGAACGGTCTCTCTCTCTCCAAGAATGACCTCTCCAGGACGTTCTCCTGTCCGCATGAGGCCGGCAATCCTTTCGGACATATGTGTTCCGAGAACGGATTGGATCACCTGCGGCATGGATGTCTGGGGGTGAGAAGGCCTCATGATTTCACCAAGGGACGAAAGACGGAATTGATGGTCCTGGCCATCAAGGAGCCCAAAAGCGTAAGCCGCATCGCACCATCTTTCCACATATTCGGGATCCATTCCGGTTTTCATGGCAAGTTCCCCGGATGTTGCAGGGTTCTGTCCCAGGGATTCAAAAAGTCCATTGACGATTCCAATGAAAGAAAGATTCAGGGTTGTTGTCCCCTGGGAATGCGCTTTGATTTTGTCTTTCAGGTCAGCGATCTCTTTTGTTTGATCCATCGGGTCTTTTTTCTCCATAATGAAGGGCCGGTATGGCCCATTGTTCAAGGGGTTGTTTTTATGACCGTTTTATTCTGAAGGAGAATCTCCACCGGGTAAAGTCTTGTGAAACGCATGATCGATGGGTCCAAAATGGCTTGACGGGATCGATCAAAAAAGGTAAAAGGGCTTGTGCTTGGTTTTAATTGGAGATAACGCAGTCCTTTTGTGGAATTGTTTTCTCATGAAATCGGTTCGATCCGTTTTCTGGGAGCATCAAACAATACCGTAAACGGTCTGACCGGATTCCATCTGCGGTTCGTCTCCAGTCTTTTGGATGGCGTGCCGACCATATGACCAAGGATGTGCACTGATGGATAAAAGACACGTCTCGAACGGAAGGGTGTCCCGCTGGATTTATGGGGGAGGGATCCTTTTGGTGGGATCCCTTCTTGGAAGCTGCGGCGCTGGTGGGGGAGTGTATGGCCCGGCCTATGTGCCTGAGTGCACCTGTTGCTGTTCAAACTATTATACTCCTTATTCCTATCACGCCACTGCCAAATCCAATATTCCGGTTTCGGCCGCCATGCTCCATGATACGACAGGTCCACTGCCAAACGTTTCAGCAAATCATGGTTCTATCAAGGGAATTGCGAAAAAGGGTGGTCACAAGTAACCAATACGTTCACGGGATTTCACCCCAGGAGGAGTCAAATATGAAAAGGTTAAAATTCTGTCGATCCTTTCTTTTGATGGCATCATTATTTTTAATGATTGTTTTGTCGTCCTGTACATCGACCGGAAGCCTAGGATTGCTGACAAACAGTGAAACCGAGGCGGATCTTGGTCCCCACGATTCCCACCGGTTCCACCGAGTGGGAACGGAAATTACGGGAACCGCCTGTCGCCATTTTATTCTCGGCATCATTCCTTGGGGGGACTCCGATGTGGAAACGGCGTTGCGTCATGCCCTCCAGGCCCATCCCTCGCTCAATGCGGATGGACTGGTTCATGTCACAACGGAGACCTCCCTGTATGGGTTCTTGCCTTTGTATGACGTCTATACACTGACATGCACGACGGTGAAGGGGATCCCGATCCGCTTTGATCATTCTCCCGTTACACAAAAACAGGAGTCGAGCCCCGTCAAAAATTGACATTTCTTTTGCCGACCAATGGTTTTTTCGAGAGGGTGGGATTTTTCCCACCCTTTTTTTTGTTTTGTGGTTCTTGATGATGTCAATTGAGCCCTCCTTATCCAATACTGTTCATTCAATTTTTTTTATTTACCGATAAGTCATGTAAATATTGATTTTCATTTTTATTTTTTTGAATATCAATATTAAATCCTTTCGTTTAAAGTACTTTTCTGTTTATGTGTTGTTTGATAATTTATTTTTATCTTAAAAATTTTACTTTGGTATTTTTTGTGGTATGATTTCTGCGGGTCACTTTCTCCTTAATGAATGGTTCGGGAAACCCCTTCATTTGTGTAAGGAGTTGGTTCGCTTGGGTTGGTCTTGGGGATTGTCAGAGGAGGATTTATCATGGAAAGCATGTTAGAGACACAGGTTGAAGCGTTGGATTCAGGGTCGGAAAGTTCCATCGAGGCGAAAGGGGTCAATGATTCCGGTTTTACAATGATTGAACTGTCTGTGGTCCTGTTGGTGATCGGTATTCTGGTGGCTGCGGCATTGTTGGGCTACAACTCGTTTGTGAATGGTGGCAAGATCGCCGCAACCAAAACGGAAATTGAAAAGCTTATAGAAACCGCCCACAACTATGCCCAGGCCAATGCCGGCCAGGTGGGGGGAACCTATAATGGCCTGACCGCATACGCATCGGGGGGATATGTGGCCGGTTCCACCACAATGCTCCCGTCTTCCTATACGACCCAGGGCGTCCTGAATCCCTATGGCGGATACGGAACGATCGCGACAGGGACCAATACCAACCAGTTCACCTTGTCTGAGACCGGTCTGAGCACAGATGGTTGTACGGCTATCCTGAATGCTTATTCCTCTCACGGGACGGGAACCTGCGCTGGTGGAACTCTCTCGTTGACAATGAACTGAATTCTGTTTGATTAGGGATGGGTCGATGGACAAGGTTCGTCATGCAAGGGATGGCGGATTTACCATGATGGAGCTGACAGTCGTCCTTTTTGTCATGGCGCTTGTCACATCGGCCTCTCTGATCGGTTACCGTTCTTATATCCACGGGGCGAACATATCGGCACTGTCCCAGGTGATCAGAAATGTCAGAACGGCATCCCATCAGTATATTCAGATCAACAGCTCCTATTCGGGGCTTTCCTGTCCGGCTCTTTCCGCTTCCGGGATCTGGCCTCCCTCAGGCTGCAACGGTCCTTCTTTTTCTCTTTCTATCCCGCAGACTTCCGTTTCTGTTGCTGCGGGAGCCACTCCATACCAGTTTTCGATTGTAATCCTTTCAAGCTATTTCACCGATACGGACTTTGAGGCGATTTGCAACCAGTTTCAAGCACAGGCAACCCAGTGCAGCCCCTCGTCCGGCACGTTGACGCTTGTTTTTTGAGAAGTGCCTTTTAATCGAATCCCTTCCTTCTCGAGGGATCATCAGAGGAATGTGCAATGAAAAGCCTGTCATGGAATGATAACGGACCTTTGCAGGATGGCTGGCGCTGGATAAGGCCCCTCTTCGAAGACGAGATGATTACCGACGTTCATATCAAGGGAGAGGGATGTTATGTCCGTCGCCGCGGGGTGATCGAGGATACCGATATCACCGTGTCCCAGAGTTTTGTCCAGTGGCTTCTGGAAACCTATGGACAGGACGCTTCCTTCGGCTTTGATGATGTTCGGATCCGAATGCATATCCTGGGATCGATCAACGGATATGACATGGCGGTCAGGGTTCTTCCCCGACGGATCCCTCCCCTTGAACAGCTTGGTCTGCCTCCTGTTTTTTCGGAGCTGATCCAGCTCAAGAGGGGGCTTGTCCTGGTGACCGGAGCGGTCGGATCGGGCAAGACAACCACCCTGGGCTCGCTGATCCAGGCCATCAACGAAGTTCGTCCGGTCAATATCATTACGATCGAGGATCCTGTCGAACTGATCTATAACCCGATCAAGGCCCGCTTTTCCCAAAGGGAAATCGGAGGGGGAGTCAGTACTTATCCGCAAGCGATCAGAGACGCACTCAGAGAGGATCCTGACGTCGTCCTGGTAGGGGAGACTCGGGACCCGGAAGCGCTTGAAGCGGTGATGACGCTTGCTGAAACGGGAAAGCTTGTCTTTACGACACTCCATTCGATTGACGTTGCCCAGACCTTTCACAGGATCCTTGACAGTTTTCCGGCCCACAAGCAGCCGATTATCCGGGCGCAGTGTTCGATGGTCATCCAGGCGGTCGTCAGCCAGGTGCTGGTTCCCACGGTCAATGGAGACCGGGCCGTGGCACAGGAGTTTGCGTTTTTAAATGAGGCCATCAGGAATATCATCCGAAGCCGGGAAGACAAGCTCCATCTTCTCTATCCCGAAATCGAATCGATGGAGAAGCAGGGGGATACGCATTTCCGGACCTTTACGGGAAGCTTCAAGCGTCTTGTTTCCAGGGGGCAGATCACCCTTGAGACGGCACGTCAGTTTGCGACCCGTCCAAGAGATTTTCCCGGGTCATGAATCATTATAAATCGTTATTTTTTCCTGCTATTCTCATTCGTTCTTTTGGGTTTCAAGAGGGATGCTTGCCCGGCGTTGTGTGTCAGGATCAAAGGTGTTTTGTCAGATGAGAGCCCAGGAAGAGTAGAATGTTGAAACCCTTTTCGCTTCGCTTCAAATCAGGGCATATGCCACTGAGACCTGTCCGCTTCAGCGGGGATCAGGTCATAACCTCCGGAACGATCCCCGATGTGCCTCAAAGATCAGACTGTGTCCTCTATTTTCCTGCTGGACTGACCCTTGTTTTTCGAAGTTCCCGTGCGGCTCAGGGTTCCCGAAAAATGTCCATCGCCGATTCCAGAAAGCTGATCGCCGGAGGTCTTGGTCTTTCCCCACGGAATGTTTTGACATGGAATGCTCCGGAGGGATTCTGGTGGTTTGTTTCTCCGCCAGGATGGGAAGCGGTCAATCAGTCACTTCCGGTCTTTTTGGGATTGCCGGCTTTTATTCGCCCGATGGGGGCGATTGCGACCGATCCACTCGGCGTGTACGGCTATCTGTTTCCGGTGATGGCGGAGGGAAATCCGGACTCTGTCTCCGGCTTTGTGGTGATCCTTCAGTCAGGCGGTGTGATGGAGTCGAATGTGATCTCCATGGCGACCGTCTCGAATCCACAGTCCTTTCTCCTTGGCATTTCTTCCTTCCTGGATCATTTGCTTCAAACAATATCACAGGAAGAAGGGCCGGCTCCAAAGGAGGAAATTTCCTGGATCAGGGATTCCCGGAACAGGACAGCCCTGGACTGGAACCAGGTGGCTGGGACAATCCAGGATATTCCCTTTGACCTGCTGGGTGACGCACTTAAGGATCCCCCGTTTGTCCATGAGTCTCTCTCTGCCAAAAATGCCAGTTGGCGATCGATCTTTTTAAAGGTCCTTCCGGGATCGCTTCTGGGAATGCTTTTATTTCTGATCGCCTTGTTTTTTGTAAGGCACTTCGACCACCTGGCGATCGAACGAACCCGTATCCTGAAAGCCCGTCATGAACTGCTTCTGGCCAGACTGACCAATGCGAGAATGGTTCACATCCTCTTGTCCGATGTGAACGCCGATCTCTCTTCGCAGATGGACCTTTCCTGGGGGTTGACACGGCTTGATATCGCAAGCAGCCCGCTGACATCGAGGGAGCTGATTCTCTTCCGGGCAGGAGCGGCAAAATACAACTGGTTCATAGAGGGTCGGGCTCCATCACGAATTCTTCTGGATACACTGGTCGGAAGGACAAAGGAACGGATCGCAGCGCAGCACCTTCTTCTCACAAATCCACGGCCGATTTATCTTCCGGTGGAAGATCTTTCACCCTCCTTTCTGTTTCAGGGGCAATGGAATGGTCTGCTCAGGAAAGAGGAGGAGGGAAAATGAACAAGATTCCTCCTTTCCTTCTGGCAACGGTGGGTCTTTTTTCCATTCTCTTCATAGGATTGTGTTCCCTTGGATGGTCTTTGCTCTCCTTTTATCAGGATCACGCGAAGCTTGTGAAAATGGAAGATTTGGCAAAAGGCGACCCGCTTCTTGCCCGGGAGCTTCTGAGGATCCGGACGATGATCCGCCACGATGAATTTCTCCTTGGAGGAATCGATGACAATCTGGAGTCCGGTATTGCGGATTTCGGCGCCTTGCGGTCGATATGGGGCATCCCGATCCGCTTTGAACCGCTAGATGGCCATGGTCCGACGGAGCTTGGGGACATGAAGCCTGTGGTCGGGGTCGGGGGATTGAATGGCAGAGTGTGGGAGAGCACCTGGAAACTTTCGGTGCCCGCAAGTCTCAGCACGGTTCTTTTCCTGATGCCTTATCTTGAGTATCTCGCCCAAAAAGACAAGGCGCTCGTCAGCCGGGTGAAGTACCTCTCGAATGCGGGTGTTTCAGGGGATCTTGCGGAGAAGGATACTCCGGGGATGCTTGACCTTCTGGTCCGTTTTGAAGGCATTCCCCCCCATCAGGCGTCACTTCTTGAAGGAGCGTTGATCAAAAGGCAACGGCTTCAGGACGCCCTTGCGGCGATGAAGCAAAAGAATCTTCCCCCAAAAAGTCCCCAACGGTAGATTGTTAACGGATGGATGGAAAGGTCGAATGAATGAATAGAGTCCATGGCAATTCCTTTTCGCTTCTTGCGGCTACGATAGGCTGTTTGCTCCTGATCGTTTCCGACAGGGGAGTGGCGGCGGCTTTCCCGCCGGAGGGATCTCCCTCTTCTCCGTCGGTGCCAGCTCCGATCTTTGAACTGTCGGATCAGGACAAAGCCTATTACAACAATCTGATCAAGCTGAAAAAAGAGATTCTTACCGAGAAGCTTGAGGTGGAAAAATGGGAGCTTCAGAAAAAGATGGGGTATTCCGGTCCGGCCATGAGACATTTTTCTCAAAAAAAAACCGGCCCTCCCATGGATCGTCTGACCGTTCGGGCGGTCTCCGGCCATCATGCCGTTGTCTTTTTTCGGGGGCTGGATCGGGTTGTTTCGGTCGGGGATGTTTTGGGGACGCTTGAAATTCGCGGCATCGGCGCAAAGTCGGTTACGGTCCGGAATACAAAAACCGGACGGATAGAGACGTTTGCCCTTTCCGGCGGGGATGTTTCTCAGGTGCAGGGCCGCCATAAACCCTTTGGAACGGGAGCCATCAAATGAAGAAAAGACAGTCTTTCCTGTTCCCCATGCTTGCCCTGATGCTGGTTCTGGGCGCATGTCAAAGCGCACCGGTCGCCAAGAAGGGAACCTTGTCTGATCTGCATCCGGTCTATGACAAAAAGGCAGGAAAGATCGATCCATCCTTACCTCAGGTGATTCTGCCCCTTCCTCAAAAGGAGGCTCATGTTCGGGATTATGATTATTTGAACAAGGTGGTCAGCGGTGATTTCAGGGGAACAAGGCTATCCGACACGCTCGAGCTGATCATGCCAGAAGGCATCACGGTTGTGTGGGGGGACATGAACCCGTCGGAGCATGTTTTCATTTCCATCCGAAAAAAAACACTGAGGCAAGCCCTTGACCTGATCCTGAAACCGATGGGAGCCGCCTTTCTTCCAGCGCCGGACCATATCAGGGTCACCCGCCATGAAACCATTCTTTTCAGGCTTCCCGTTCCGAACATCAGGACCATCCTGATGGGGTCTGTGGGATCCAACCCCACCACTCCGGGGGGAGGCTCGGGAAGCTCCGGCGGTGGCATGGGCGGCGGCATGGCAGGAGGCATGGGTGGAGGTATGGCAGGAGGAATGGGCGGCGGCATGGGCGGCGGCCTTGGCGGTATGACGGGAGGGATGGGTGGTGGCATGGGTGCCAATCAGGGGACCCAGACCTCAGGAAATGTTACCGTCAATATGTCGAGCGGTCTTGTCACTTTCTGGGATTCGCTCAAAAAGACCCTGGACGGAATGAAGGGACCTCACGGAGTGGTCCGTGTGGATACCGAGTCCGGGTATGTCTATGTCCATGACCAGGTGGACCGGACTTCGGATATCAGGGATTATCTCAACCGAGTCCGGAATGCGCTCCGGAAGCAGGTTTACCTGAAAGTGGAGATTGCCGAGATCCAGCTCAACCAGAACAACTCTTTCGGTGTGAACTGGAACGCTCTTCTGAAGGGGGTCGGCGCACAGTTCACCACGATTGGAGCCGGTGCCCAGAATGCGGGTCTCGCGGCGACAGGCTCCCAGTTCGCACCCTATTCAATAGGAGTGACGAGTCCGAATGGAACGAGTACCGCCATTTTGCAGGCGCTTGACCAGATCGGACATGTTCACCTGGTCAGCCAGCCCAGGATCCTGACGTTGTCCGGACTTCCGACGACGATCAATGCGACGACCAATATTCCTTATCTCCAGAGTGAAATGCCGTTTGCTTTCGGTGGGCTCAACTCTTCTTCCCTGGTCATTCCCCAGATCTCTTACGCGACCGTCGGATTGAATCTCGAGATCACCGCGGTGATCGACCATGATTCCATCAGGCTCCATGTTGTTCCGGTCCTGAATACCCTGACACAATTTGTCTCGATCGCCGTTCAGGGGGTGGGGACCTTCCAGGAGCCGGAGATTGCTTCCCGGGCCTTGTCCTCGGATATCCTGACCCGGTCCAACAACACGGTCATTATGGGAGGACTGATCTCAAACACCATTTCAAAGCAGGAGTACACGATCCCGTTTTTGGGAGCCATTCCGGGTCTCAAATACCTGTTTTCAGGATATAACGATGTCCGGACAGTCGACGAGATGGTCTTTATCATTACGCCCATTGTCTCCGATGGTTTTGCCGTTCCCGAACCCACAACCCGAACCCTTTTGCACCTGAAGCCAGAACAGGCTCCATTGAGAACCATTCCGCAAAAGGAATCGACGCATATCACAGCGGGGCAGATGTAATGCAAATCCGGTCTCCAAGACCCATTCTCGAGATTCTAGAAGAGATCGGAGGGATCGATCCCACGATCAGGGAAGGTCTCCTGACCGAGTCGCAGGCCTCCGGTCGACGTGTGGGCGAGATGGCTCTCGAGAATGGGTATACCTCGGAGGAAAAGATTCTGGAGGCCTTGTCCATTCAGACAGGAATCCCCAAAATTGCCCTCGAGTCGGTCGGGGATCAGCTCGACCAGAGTCTTTTTCGCCGATATGAAAAGCTCTTTATCTCCTGGGCGGTGATTCCGCTGACGGAGAACCGCTTTGTCATCTCGGACCCTTCCAGGATCCATGATTTTGAAAAACAGTTGATCGGAGAAGGGGTCGTCGAACGATTTGGTCTGGCGAACTTCCTGCTCCTTGAAAAAAGCTCCATCTTCTGGAAACAGAACGAAATCATGGGAATGGGCATCATCCATCCCGCCCAGTTTTCAAAAGAGGTGATGGCTCTTGTCGCGCAGCCTTCGGAGATGATGGAGTTCATCGTCAACAGGGCATACCGGATGAATGCCTCGGATATTCATTTTG
Source organism: Leptospirillum ferrooxidans C2-3 (assembly GCF_000284315.1). NCBI lineage: Bacteria > Pseudomonadati > Nitrospirota > Nitrospiria > Nitrospirales > Nitrospiraceae > Leptospirillum > Leptospirillum ferrooxidans. The sequence continues at coordinate 499,692 of NC_017094.1, forward strand.
AGCCCCAGCAGAAAGTGGTCAGGGTTCTTTTCCGGCTGAATGGCGACCTTTCCACCGTTGCCTTTATTCCACGCGCGGTCTATGAAACCGTCACGATGGCTCTGGTCACCAAAAGCCGTGTTCTGAACCCGCAGTCGAACAAGAGCCATGATGGCCACTTTACGGTATCGATCGATCACAGGGATGTCCAGATCCGGGCCTCTTTTATTCCAACCATTCATAATGCGTTTTCGGTTGTCCTGAGAATCCTGGGATCGCAAAAGGCCACGATACGGCTTTCGAGTCTCGGTTACCCGGAAGACGAGATTTCTCAAATGAAGTCGATCCTCTCGAACCTTTCAAACGGAATGGTCTTTGTCACGGGGCCAACCGGTTCGGGAAAGAACACCTCTCTTCATGCGGTCATCTCCGAGATGGATCTGAACACCAGAAAAATGATTGATATCGGAGACCCGATTGAGTACAGAAGACCTTTCGGCATCCAGGTGCAGGTCTGGAACGCCGAAAATGAAAAATGGGACTACGTCGATGCGTTGAGATCCTCCCTTCGCCACGATCCGGATATCATCATGATCGGGGAAATCCGCGATGGCGAATCGGCAAGGGTCAGCGTCCAGGCGGCAAGGACAGGACATCTGATCCTGACGACCCTTCATGTGACCTCGGTTTTTGAGATTTTCGAGAGACTTCTCGACTTTGGCATTTCCTACCTCGATATTCTCTCGGTGACAAAAGTGGTCATGAACCAGCGCCTGTTGAAAAAACTTTGCTCGTGCGCCCGTCCCAGGCCTATTGCTCCCGGAGATCTGGTGGGGGATCTCGGAATTCTTATCGGCCGTGCCGGAATCGATACCGTTTATGATCCCTACGGGTGTGACCGCTGCAATGGTGGCGGTTTCGTGGGGCGTTACGCCCTGGCCGAGATCTTGTTCATGAACAGGGAAACCAGGGGATTTCTGGCAGATCAGAAGTCCTCCAACTCTGTCGTCCTGAAAAGAGCCTATGAGTCGTTCCATCCGGAGTGGATGTCATTGGCGGAAAAAGCGCTGAGGGACTCTTCCACTGGAAAAACCTCTTTTGGAGAGGTCCTCAGAAACGCCGGAGTGCTTTAAGTGATCTACAACTACGAAGTGATCGTCAACGAAAAGCTTTCAAGCGGATCGATCAAGGCCAGGGATATTGAAGAGGCGATTTCTGAAATCAGGGGAAACTTCCCCTACGGGAAGATCTCTGCCCTTCTTCCCGATTGGGGGAAGACCGTCCTGTTCTGGATTTCTCCGGAAAACAACGGAGGAATCTCGACCAAAACGGCCTCTGACATCTGTGACCGTCTCTCCCTTTTTATTGAAAACGGTCTTCCTGTCGAACAATCCCTGAAGTTTGTCCGGGCGAATCTCGAGGCGCGGGGTGTCCAGAAAATCATTGACCGGGTTCTGGTTCTGATCGAGCAGGGAATTCCGCTCTCGCGGGCATTTGGCGTTGCAGGATTCCCCCGCGAGTTTTTGCCGGTCATCCAGACAGGAGAAAAAACCGGAACGCTTGGGCAGGTTCTGAAAAAAGCGGCCAAGAGTCTCAAACAAATGGCCAAGATGCGGCAGGATCTCAGAAATGCCCTGATCATGCCTGCCATCAATATCGTTGTCATGGTCCTTTTTGGGTATGTTCTTTTTTTCGATGTTCTGCCGAGGTTCCACGCACTTGTGGTCCAGCTCCCCAAACTCCAGCTTTCGGCGTTCGTGTCGGATATTTTTGCTCTCGATACCTTTTTTGTCGATAACATAAAATACTTGATTGGACTATTTTCGCTTTTCTTGATGATTTTTCTTTATGTGGTATTATTGAGTCGGTTCGGAAAAAGGTTCGTTATAAAAATTATTAGAAAAATAAAATTTATAGATTCAATTTTCAGGGTGCTTTTGACTTACAAGTTCGTGATCAGTTTCGAGATGCTCATCGGGGCGGGATTTACCAGAAACGACGCTTTGGCGGAGATTGCCCGATCGCTTGGTTCGAAGGATCTTTCTGAAAAGGTTCTCGAGATGAAGAGAAAAATGGAAGATGAGGGAGTTCCCTTGGCTCAGGTTCTTTCGGGATCGGATCTTTTTTCCGGCGGTTTTTCCGACTGGATCGGAATCGCCGCGGATTCCGGAAATCTCCATGATGAGCTGATCAAGATGGAAAGCGTTTATGAAGAGCTTGTGGCGAAAAAGCTCGAGGCGGTGAAGGCGGTCGTGAGTCCGATCATGGTGGTCGCAATGTCGGTGATGGTTCTGCTGGCATTTGCGGCGCTCTATGGGCCGATCTTTGGCATTGTCAACTCCTTCATGGGAGGTGCCTGATCATGAAAAGACCATTGGGAAAGCCAAATGATGGCGGTTTTATCAACATGCTTTCCTTGTCGATCTCTCTTCTGATCCTCGCCATCGTTGCTTCGGTTGTCGCGGGGAAAGTGTCTTCGGTCGTCATGCTCAAGAACGCCAATATCGACCTCGAGGCGGTCCGCATGATCTCGAATACGGCCAATCTCTACTGGTTGAAAAATGGACAGGCCCCGACCGTTTCCTCTCTTGTGTCAGGGGGGTATTTGCCCACGACCGGAACGGGTGTCTGTGTCTCCTGTCCGGGTGGCGGGACGGTCACCACTCCCGACGGAGTCTCCATTTCCCTGGTTACGGCTTCTCCTGGCTCCCCTTACGACTATCAGCTCCAGCTTGTGGTGCCGGCATCGCTCTCTCCGATGTTCGGTTTTCTGGAACGGAGCCTTCCCCTTTCAACGGCGACTTCCCCCACGACGATCAATTGGAGCCAGCCGGTTCCTCAGGGGAACTTTGTCATGGATCAGCCTCCACCCAACATTACCCAGACGGTGGATCAAAATGGCGCTCCGCTGATCGTTCAGGACATTGCGACCGGGGACACGACGCCGGCTCTGTCAGTCAACGGATCTGGAGCCGCCCAGGCTGCGGGGACCTTCGAGAATAAAAGCAACGGGGCTTATGTCGGCATGGCGGAGGGGACAAACGGCCCTGACTCTCTTGGTGGTGATGTCGGTCTCTACGCCCAGGTCAACGATACGTCCGGTGCGGGTTATGCTGGCGGGTTCTGGGACGCCACGGGGCAAAGCGCCAATATTCTTTCCATCGGCACACAGGGGGTCTATACCCAGATCACCCCCGGCCCGGTTTCTTTGTATTCCTATGTAAACGATCCGTCCGGAACCGGTTCCGCCGCCATTTTCAAGGATCAGTCCAGCCAGTCCTATATTGATCTCGCTGAAGGGGCCTCCGGTCCTGATGCCCAGTTCTACGGATTTTCCGGAACGGTGGGAATGGCAAGCTACCTGGCCAACCAGGGGTCGTCAGCAGGAGGCGCCGCGGGACTTTTCGTGAACGCTCAAAGCGGATCTCAGGTGACTCTGGCGACGGGAACAACCAATGCGTCCGCGGCGATGGTTGCAACGATTCAGGACCCCGCGGGGACAGGTGTCGTTGGATATTTTTCGGATGTCAATTCAGGATCCTATCTTTCTCTTTTGAGCGGAGCATCAAACGGAGGTCTGGGGATTGCGACGAATGCCCCGGTCTCAGTGGCCGTTCCCGGAGGATCCTCCCTGTCTCAGGGAAGCGCCGCCCTTTTTTCGAATTCTGCCCTGGGTACGGCCGTTTCGATCGCAGAAGGGGTGCGTGACAGCCAAGGCCAGCCGGTTGGCCTTTCAATCACAGGTGGTGATCTTCTGGGTTCCGGGAATATCCTGATCCAGGGATGTCTTATTACTGCCGCCGGTGGACGTTATTGTTAGAAACGCATCCTTTCCTGAACGGTCGGGAAGGGGGATTTTGACAGGCACATTTTCTTCAATTTCTCCAGGTAGGGAGAGGAGTTTGCCATGAAAAGCAATGTGTATAAAGGATCCCTTTCATTGATCAAGGGGATTTTCCTTGGTTTGTTCGTCGTTTTGGCGTGTTCCGGCATATCCGTTGCCGCAAGTTCAAACAACAATGCCTCTTCATCCTCCGGGTCGACTCCGGCCGATGGCTATTCCGATCCTTCGACCAGCTGCACAAGCTCGACAACTTCCTCGACCAGTTGTTCCCAGACGACACCGTCTGAAAGCGGAGGGTTTTCCTCGACGAATACGAATCCCGGTCAAGGGGATGTAAATGCTTCGGAACAAGCCCATCAGGTCGCAAATTGTAATTCCGATGTTCAGGGGAAGGATTGTCAGCAGAGCCAGACGGATCCGTCTTCAAGCTCGGGGGGCTCGGCTCCGGTGGTGGGTGGTCCCGCTTCGGCGACTTTAAATCCGACGACGATGGGGAATGGTCGTCAAACCAGAAATTTCATCAAATGAATTTCGAATTTCTGCTCTCGATCCTTCTGGGAGCGGTGATTTCGTCGATTATTGCGGCGGGAAGCTACGGGTGGATTGTGACCGCGAGGCAGATTGCTCTGGTCAAAGAGCTTCGCGGTCTTTCCCGCACGGTTTCCAATTATGAGGAGTGGGCCTGTCCCTGGGGTTCCTCATCGGTGGGCGCCTGTATCGGATGGCCAACGGGTTGGGCTCCTGTGGTCAACGCCGGTTTTTTGGCTTCGACTCCTGTTTCCGCCTGGGATGGCACAACTCCGATTACCGTTGCCCAGGCCTCTGTGAGCGGCCAGGGGGCCCTTTTGACGGTGGCCGTTCCCCAAAATGTCGGGACATCGGCAACGACAGAGCTTCCGATGTCTTCTTATTCCAATGGTGTTTTATCGGTTTGGGTCTCCCGGGGTGGACCTCCTACCGGAAGAAGTTGGGGACCATCTTTAAACGAGATGGGGCTTGTGAATCCTCCCCTGACTCAAAATGGAGCTGTTTTCCCGGGGTATGGTCCGATTCAGTAGTCAAAGCCACCAAAAAGGAGTCTTCCGTGAATAAACCCGCGGGATCCGCTGCAAGATATTTGTTCGGCGCAATTTTTCTTTTGGGATTCACTTCCTGTGGTGGTGGCGGCGGCGGAGGAGGAGGAGCAGGTGGCGGAGCAACTTCTTCAACGGCGGTTTCCAATAGCACGGAGGCTTCCTCCGGTTCCTTGGGGGTCTTTATCTCCAATGGGAATGCGACGGTGGCGGCGCCTTCGGGGGCTTCGACCAGTGGCAGTTCTTCAGGGAATTCAGGTACTACCTCTTCTACGAATACTGCATACTTGATTACTCTTCCGAGTGCCCAGAATCCAACTCCTTCTTATACACAAATACAATGTAATACCAGTTCATTTTCTATTAGCGGAGTCAATCTCGATACTCAGCATTCTGTCGGCGTGGCCTTTGATATTAATAGTTATCAGTTGGAGTTTTTTCAGTTTTCGACGGGTAGTAATGTCAGTAATTGTAATCCCTATACAAATCTAACGGCCACTGATCAAATCGATACTTCGGCAGGGTTGACCGATGTGGGTGGGGTGGTGATGGATCCCTCCATCCAGATAGCGATTGTGGAGACCGGCTCGGGATTTCAGTTTGTGGATTATTCCAATCCTTCGAACCCGGTGACTTCTACGGTATATCCATCAATCCCCTCTTATCAGTTATCGGGCGGAATTGATATTGTCGAAAATTTTGCCTATGACCCTTATCTCGTTGTAGGTGGGCAGAACTACAAGATGATCCTTTCCGGATCGGGGGCGGTTTCTTATTTTAACAGAAAAAGTGATGGGAACCTTTTGGAATTTGCCGATATTAAAACAGGAATCATCTATCGTCCGGATGCTCAAACACAATCGAATTTTTCTGCAGGTAGAAATGCCTCGTGCACGGCTGATGCGATCGGGATCGATACGTCCTATCAGGTAGCAATCATCGGTTGCGAGTATGATGCTTTTTCAACGACTTCGTCTCCGTCCGTTTTTTCACCGGTTACAATTCTAGTTAACCTGAACGATCTTACATTAACGCCTTCTCTCGGGACCTACTCTTTGCCCCTGTCAGCGGTGGTGTCGATTACACTCACTAATTCGGCTCCTCCCCAAAATAATGTTTTTGTTGACAGCGTCAATCATATTGTCATGTGGGCCGCCGGAGGGGATTGGGGAACGACCGGAGCAAACAGCTATTCTGTCGCAAAACTTTCTGATCCTTTCACTTCTTTTGGAAGTGGAATTGTGGGAAGCTTTGCCACTCCTTCCGCTTTGGAATCGGGTTGGGTCGGTTATGGCTACCCCCACGGAAGTGCCATGTATGTGGATTCCTCCGGAAACTCTGTTGCCCTCTGGATGAATCAGTCCGCATCTTCCCTTGCAATGGTCAAAGCGAATGAAATCCTTGCCGGAGCGAGCCCATCAACCGCTGTGACATATGTATCGATTCCATAAAGGTTTTTTGATGCTTTGTATTCGGTAGCTCCATCATGATCTTGCAGATGACTTTTGCTGGTTTTGTCGTTGTTCCGACTTTCCTGATTGTTTTTCCATGAATTGTTGCTCGAGCACCTCGGCATAAAAGCCTCTCATGTGGAAAAAATCCCGTATGCCCAAAATGGTCACTGAAATGGCGGCAACGATGGACAATATTCCAGCGATCTCGTAATAGTCAAAATGGGTCTGTTTGAAAAATCGGATAAGAGCGAGTCCCGCGATCAGGAGTCCCACCCCGGTTCTTATATAGGCAAGAAGGGTTCGCTCATTGGCCATGACGGTTCTGTCGATGGCGAGATAATCGGAAAATTCAAGTATCTGCGCTTTTTCCGATAGGGTTTTCCCATATAAGGAAGAAAAATTTCTTCGCATGAAGACTCCTTTCCGAACTTGGAAAAATGGACTTTTTTGATGGGTTTTGTCGATCCGGGTTCATTTGACGGAACGGGATGTGTGGTGAGTCCGATAAGACAGCATACTGCATTGGGGTGGCGGGAAAAACCCCATGAGGTTCAACTGAAAGGAAAATGCTTCCGGTGGCGGGTAAGGCAGGGAGCCTTTTACAGGCTCCCGAGGATTTATTTTGCAAACAGGGCAGAGAGCTCTTCAATCGTCCTTGAGACGGTTTCGGCTTCACGAAGCGTTCCTGCGGCAATGGAAAGCGTATTTTTAGCCATTTTCTCGTTGGCAAGAAGGGTTCCCCTGAGTTGGTCCTCCACCTTGCTGACGACCGAGATGGTTGTTCCGAGGCTCTGAATGGTCTTCTCCATGCTTTCAAGCCGCTGGCTGATGAGTGTCAGTGCTTCCTGGACTTTTTGGCCATCCTGCATGTTCTGGGACATCCCCTGGACCATGCCCTCGGAAATATCGATCGTTTCCCTCATGACCCGACTGGCATCGGCAACGATTTCTTCGATGTTCTTGACGTGACCCGATGTGAGGCTTGAAAGCTTCCGGACTTCATCGGCGACCACCGCAAATCCGCGTCCCTGCTCTCCGGCTCTTGCGGCCTCAATCGCGGCGTTCAGAGCCAGAAGGTTTGTCTGGCTTGAAATATTCTGGATCCCGGCAGTGGCTTCAGTGACTTTTTCAATCGTTCCCGCCAGAAGATTGATCTGCTGGGATGTTCTGGAAACATCCTTGGAAAGTGATGCAAGGGATTGTGAGGCCTGCTCTCCGATTTCAAGGCCGCACTGGGCCTGTTTCCGGGTTGCCTGCGTCGAGTTGATTCCTTCCTGGACAATTCCGCGAAAGGAGTTGATCGTTGTATCGAGCTCATCCATGGAAGAGACTGAATGGGTAATTTCCGAATTCATGTTTGTAGCGTTGGAATTCAGATCCTTCATTGAGACCAGGATGGTCGATGTTTCCTTGAAGATGGTGTTTGCATAGCTGCTGACATCTTTGACGGTTTTCTGGAGATCCGTTGAGAGGGTCTGTATTTCAGAGGCGATCTTGCCAAGTTCATCTTTCCCCAAAGAAGGCATCGACGCCGTAAAGTCCTTGTTGGCAAGTTGCTCCGAGACATTGAAAATAATCGAAATCTTCTTCAACAGGGAGATGGTGATCATTGTCAGAAGGGACATGCTCAGGACCATGTCGATGATGATGACTGTCAGAACCTGCATCCTGATCTGAGAAGTCTTTCGGAGAAGATTCTTGGAGAGAGCTGAGAGAGTCTCTTTTTTATTTTTTTCCACAAGACTCATGAGCATGCTGTATTTGGGGAGAATGACCTTGTTGAACCTTAGCAGAGAGATCTCCGGCCGTCCGATTGCCCGGGAGGCATGATCGAGGCTCACCGTCAATGCCAATAACGATTGAATCTTTTGTGTTGTTGGATTGATCCCCAGTTTTTTGACAAGGTAGGGAAAAAGGGATTCTCCCTGAAGAAGCACCGCTTTTTCCACAAAGCTTCCACGAAGTCCTCCGGATAAAACAATCCGCATCGCGCTCTGGTGCTGAATGAGCATCGATTCCATCTTCTGGGAGATGTCGTCGGTCTCCCGGGAAAGCGTGTTGATATGGGCAGACTCCTTGTCGATGGAGTTGATTCCATGGACGATCACCATAACAGCAATGAACGATAGGACTATCTGGGAAAAGATAAGTCCCAGAAGTTTTTTCTTCAGAGACATCCGATACTCCTTTTTGGGCAGCTGGTGCCAATTCGGGTATGTGTATGATTATCAAAAAAGACGATTAAAAATTTTTTTCGTTTTTTTGAAAAGATGTGTTTTTGGTTGAGCGAATCTTATGTTTTTTGGTTTAATAAATCAAATCGTTTTTTTTCCTCCATCGACGATCAAAAGAATCAATCATGGTTTTTTTGGATGAAGAGCATTGGGTGTTGTTCCTTATCGGACGAATGCGTTCCAAGGTTGAGGAAATCCTGTAGGATAGATCGAGTGGACTGATCGCATGTTTGAATGCATCATGATTGCCTTTGGTAATGGAGTGAAAGGAATACGCCGATGGGACTGGTATTAAGAATCCTTTTGAACGCACTGATCGTGTTTTTTGTGGCGCATTGGATCAGGGGAATTCACCTGAAGGACTTCGGAACAGCGATCCTGGTCGCCGTTGTGCTGGGAATCCTGAATGCGCTGATACGGCCGATCCTTTTTTTACTGACATTGCCGATCAACATTCTTTCTCTTGGTCTTTTTACCTTTGTTCTCAATGCTCTGGTCTTCTGGTCTGTGACATGGTTTGTACCGGGTTTTTCGATCGATTCTTTTGGAAGTGCTTTTATTGCCTCTTTTCTGGTTTCCTTTATGAGTCTTTTGTTCTCATGGTTTTTGATCTTTTAAGATTTTATCGACCAGAATGACCTGTCTGAGTCCGGGCGATTCCTGTGGCCGTCTAAAAATTTTCGGAGGAGAATGATGAATCGATCTCTTTTTGGTACCGATGGTATTCGCGGTGTGGCCAATGTTGAACCAATCACAGGAGAGACCTGTTTTCGTCTTGGCCGGGCTGCCGCCTATCTGTTCCGAAAATATGAGGGAGGCCATCATGTTGTTATCGGAAAAGATACGCGCATTTCCGGCTACATGATTGAAAACGCCCTGACGAGCGGAATCACCTCCATGGGGGTCAATGTCATTGTCGTCGGTCCTTTTACCACCCCGGGAATCGCCTTTTTGACCCGGGCGCTCAGGGCCGATGCGGGCATCATGATTTCCGCAAGCCATAACCCCTACCAGGATAACGGGATCAAGTTTTTCTCCTCGGATGGATCGAAACTTCCCGATGAGATTGAAGCCAGGATAGAGTCTCTGGTTGTGGGGGATGAAATCGACAAGATTCGCCCCACAGGGCCCGGAATCGGCAAGGTGGCAAGGCTTGCCGGCCCCGATGGGAGATATATTGAGTTCATCAAGAACACCACCCCTCGCTCTATGAAGTTCGACGGTATTCATATCGTGATGGACCTGGCCAATGGAGGCGGTTATAACGTGGCCCCCATGGCCCTTCGTGAACTGGGGGCAAAGGTGACTGCCATCGGCAACCAGCCGGACGGGGTCAACATTAATGATCACTGTGGCGCACTCTACCCGGAGAAGCTTGCCGAAAAGGTTCTGGAGGTTGGTGCGGATTTTGGCGTGGCTCTTGACGGGGATGCCGATCGGGCGGTTTTTGTCACCGGAACGGGACGAATCCTTGACGGTGATGCCATCATGGCCATGATGGCCTTGACGATGAATGAGAAGGGGACGCTCAGGAACTCGACGCTTGTCACCACGGTCATGAGCAATCTGGCCCTGGATATCCTGATGAAAAGAAATGGCATACGGGTGCTTAAGACCAAGGTTGGGGACCGATATATTCTGGAAGCGCTCGAAGCGGAGAACCTGTCATTCGGGGGAGAACAATCGGGCCATCTGATCTTTCGCGATCTCCATTCGACAGGTGACGGCCTGATGTCAACGGTGCAGCTGGTGTCGACACTGGTTGAAAAAGGGATTTCCCTTTCCGAGATGGCTTCTGTCTATCAGCCATTTCCCCAGGTCTTGCGAACGGTTCCGGTCTTCAAGAAAGTTCCGATTGAAACACTCGCCCACCTCCAGCGAATGTCCCATGTTGTCGAGGAGGAGCTGTCCGGTGGTCGGGGAAGGCTCTTGCTCCGCTACTCCGGAACGGAATCCGCACTCAGAATCATGCTGGAAGGCGAGAACCACGATCGGATCGCCTATCTGGTGGAGGAGCTTGAAAGGGCCGTCCTCAAGGACTTTGAGGTCATGGCGAACTGATTTTTCCGGTTGGGTGGCTGGTTGCGGCAATCGCCGCTTTTCTGGGGATCCTGGGGGGAGTCTTCTTTCCTTTGGCTCCCCTTTTTGTGCTCATCCTTCTGATATCCCTTTCCTTATTCCTCTACCGTGAATTCCTGTCCGCCCCTCCCGGAATCGTTTCACCATGGAGCTGGGTATCCCTCGGGTTTTTCTGGTCCATTTTCCATCTGTCCATTCCCTATTCTCATACGATTCCGTCTGGAAATACGGTTTTTCATGGTTGCCTTGAAAAGGTCAAGAGCCAGGGGGAAAAAACGTTTTCAGCCGTGTTGATGGCCACATTGGACGATGGCAGAAAAGAGGGGATTCATCTTTTGATTCCCTCGGCGAGGGTTCGTCAGGCTCCAGAAGCGGGAGAGTGTTTTTCTGGCGATGTGTCCTTATCGGATCACCCGGACAAGTTTCTTTCCCAACATGGTTTTTTGTCATTTCTGGACAATGGATCTCTTCAGGGAGAGATTCGTCCCTGGAACGTTTTTGTTCCGGATCGGGAAATGATCGATGAAAACGGTGAGGGATCCTTTTCGGGGTGGGCTCCAAGAAGGATTCATTCCCTCGAGCTTTTTCTCGAATCCCGCTTGCCTCCCGATGTTTCCGGACTGATTGAAGCCATGGTTCTCTCTGATACAACCCATATGTCTCCCGAGATCAACAATGTCTTTCTCGGTTCCGGGGTGTACCATCTTTTATCGGTCTCGGGGGAGCATATGGGACTCCTTGCCGCATTTCTTTCGGGGTCGTTCCTTGTCGCCCTCCGATGGATGCCATTGGCATTCCTTCGTCAAATTCTTGCCCGTATTTATGTGAACCGCTTGTCGGCCATTCTGGTGATCCCCATCCTGATCGCCTACGCCAGTTTGATCGGGATGCCTCCTCCCGCCGGACGAGCACTCCTTGCGGCCATTTTTGTTCTTGTATCGAGAGGATGGGGGGTCTCCATCCATCGTGAGGATCTTTTTGGCATCTCCCTGATGGCCATGATGATCCTTATCCCTGATCTTCCCCGTTCCACGAGCATGGATCTTTCCCTGATGGCTGTTCTGGGTGTCCTGGCCGCCCTGAGGAAAGAGGACCACTCCGGCACTAGTGTTCCTTCCGCTCTGTTTTCTGCTGAAACAGTAAAGACAGGACTTTGGGTAACACTTTTTACCACCCCGCTTTTATGGGGGGTCTTCCATATCGGTGACTTTGTGGGCATCGTCTCGAACCCTGTCATCGTTCCTTTGGCCGGAGAGGTTCTTTTGCCTGCGGGATTTGCCTATCTGGGGCTGGCCCTCTTTTTGGGCTGGGTGCCTTTATATCTGGAGAATGTCTTGAGTGTCTGTTCCCGGGCGGTGATTGCTCTTGCCACTTTCTTTTCGGGAATAAGGCTCGGACAGATTTCCCTTCCGGCTGTTCCGCCTGTTTTGCTTTTGATTTTCAATGGATGGCTGGTGGGGCTTTTCCTGAGACAAAAGTACTCAAGGGGACTTGCCCGTGAGATCTTTCCCCTCCTGATCGTGATCACTCCGATTCTCTTTTTGTCGGTCACAAACCATTTCACCGGAAAGGTGGCTGGACAATCGACTTCGGTGGATTGGAGCGGAGTGATGCCGGCGGTTGTTCGACAATCAGAAAATGGACCGGTTTTTTCCGGGAAAGAGCCGTTGGCATTTGCCGGCTGGTCATGGAGTCCCCAAAGGGAGGTCCTGAACTTGTCCCGGCTTGTGCAGACTCCCTAGGCTATGCTGGTGGGAGATAATGGAATAGTCGAAATCCTTGCGGAAAAATGGCCTGATCTTCCATAGATCCATCCGATGGGGATTCACGGGCTTTTTGAATCCTGATTTTTGCCAGTTCAAGGATTTTGTCTGTGTGGCGGGGATCCTCGATCCGGTCCTGGACGAGATAACAGATTCTTCTCCGGTGATCTTCCCTGTTGAGGTCGATCACCGCCTGGGCTGTTGGAGCCGTTCCCGCAAAAAAATCGAGGATGATCTCCGGTCTGTCCGGTTGGGGAGAGCCGGTTGTTGCCCAGGAAATCAGGTCCCGGATCAGTCTTGATGGCTTTGGAAAGTCAAAGTTCCCGTTTCCGGAAATGGCTTGCAGCTCTTTCGTGCCATCGGTGGTGGTGACCTTGTCGTAGAGTGATGTGGGCGTTCTGTAGCGCAGTCCATCGGCTGTTTCCAGATATTGTTTTGTCAAAATCCTCCAGACCCCCTTTTTCGTTTTCCGGAAGAGAATTTCCTGTTGACGCTCCCTGAATGTTTTCTCGCTCCATCTCCACTGATGGGTAGGACAGTGAATGGTTGTTCCGTCGGGAGCGATAATCGGGTAGACAAGATTGGGGCGGGGAGAATGGGCTGTTCCGGATTTGGCGAGGGGAATCTCCTTATAGGCCCCCATTTCATCTTTTTTGGTGTAGGCACCGATCATGTCATCGGTCAAGGGCTCCTGAAAGGGGGGGAGAATGGAAATGTCCTTCGCATAACAAACGATATATTCGGTTTGGGGGATGATATGCCGGTTCCCTCTGCCCCGTACCACCTTCTTTCTCCAGACAACTGTTCCGATATGGTTCTTTTCCCCCATGATCCAATCCATCAAAAGCCTGAGCCTCGGGAGCTCCCGATCATCGATGCTGATAAAAATCACGCCATCCGGGCGGAGAAGCTTCCTGGCTAGTGCAAGTCTTGGAAACATGAAGCTCATCCAGGGGCTATGGTCCGCCGAGGGTTTGCTGAGCCATTCATCGAAATCTTCGGCCCGTTTGAGGGGAGAGTTTTTTTTGTATGAAACCGAAAAGCGGTCGTGATAGTTCAGAATGCTCCCGGTGTTGTAGGGCGGGTCAATATAAATCACCTTGACCTCCCCGGAGATCTCTCCAAGCAGGTATTTCAAGATGGGAAGGTTATTCCCCGTATAAAGCTTGTGAATGGGATCAGGGACATTTTTGCAGTAATCCGTATCTTCGGAGATGGATCCTTCAAATGGGGCTTTCAGCTCATTGAGGGCTTCTTCCATTCCTGTCCAGATTACACCTGACATGTTGGGCCGACTCGGTCTTGAATGAGGTGATGGCTGTTCCGATAATGTTGCAAGTCGATTGCCGTTGGTGTCATGAACGAGCTTCTTTTTCCGGAAGCCTTTGAAAAAAGCCGCAATGTGGCCAAACCGTGTGCCAAATCACTGGATTGGGCGGTCAAAAAGGTTGACGAGGCTCCGGTGAGGGAATATATTGAAACCATTGGAGCTCCTGTTGGAAAGATTCGACCTTGAGGGAGCGTTCCGGGGAGGTGGTCGGTTTTTTGTCCGGCCTTCCCTTTGACCGGATCATTTTTTCTGGTGATGAAAGAAGGTGGGAAGATGCTTGGTTCTTTGCTGATCACTCTTTTTGTTTTGGTTCCGGTTGTTTTTCTGTCCAAGCTTCTTGCACACTCCCGCAGGTCAGAGCTGCAACCGGTGAGGGTTGTTTCATCGACAGGACGCCGCGCAAGACGCAGATCCTGAACAATATTCCACAGAGAGTGCTCTTTCAGTTCCTTCACCTTGGAGCTGAAAGAGTCGCTTTGTTTTTGGCCGACAAAGCCATTTTCTTCGCCAGATCGGCCACTTCATCGGTCATTTGCGGGTTTGAGAGATCGGTCTTGGTCCAAGTAAACGGGTATCGCCCAAGCTGAACGAGATCAAAAAGAGCTCCTATCCCGACTCCATCGACAAAAATAGCAGAGGCTGTTCCCCATAGTTTCCCGCCCCCACAAGCCGGATCGAAGTTCCTTGTCAGATAGAACCAGTGCTGGCAGGCGGGGTAAATCTCGGTTTTGCCCTCAATTTTCTGGAATCCCTTGTTGACGAGATGTTCCTTGCGGGAGGTTCGCACCGTAATCTTGGCATTGGTCGCTGTTCCGGCGGGGGAGAGCGAGGCTTCGATATGGATTCCCGGATGGGTTTTTTCAATGGATTCAAGAATGGCTCTGGACTCTTCAGGTGTGGCTGGAATGGTTGTGTTTTTCTGGTAGGGGTGCAGTTCCACCGGGTTTGTTGAGCAGGCGGGCAGGGAAACGTTCGCGATCAGTAAAAAAAACAGCAACAGTCTGATCTTCCCGGAAAATGATTGACGCTCTTTCAACCTGTTCATTTTATCTCCCCGTTATGGCAGGATGTTAGGGTGTAGTTCAATGGGTGAACCCATTAGAGGGAACATCCTGTAATGTCGTTTATTTTCCCAGAAATGACAAGGTGAAGGCAATCATGTAAAAGGAGGTCAATCTTGGACTCAGATCGTATATCGGGTGACGCATCCTTCAAAGAGACCGCTTGTTCTGATTCCTCCGCATCCTGGGAGCGACCAGAACAGGCTGTCTTGCCACTTCTCCACGACGCAATGGGACGGTCCAACTATATCCGGGAAGAGGAGGTCAGGGAAATTGCCAGGAAGACATCCCTTTCTCCTTCCGATGTTTTGGGAATCGGGACATTCTACCAGTTTTTTTCATTTCATCCTTCTGGCCACCATGTCATTCGCCCCTGTCTTACGAATCCCTGTCTGAACAATGGAGGGAAGAAGCTCTTCCGGGCCCTTTCCAGGAATCTCGGGATCGGAATTGAGGAAACGACATCCGATGGCCTTTTCACGCTGAGGCCGGCCCAGTGTCTTGGACAGTGTGCGGAAGGACCTTCGCTCATGATTGATGAGGATGTGTACCTGAATGTCACTCCTGAGTCCCTCCCTGAAATCCTTTCAAGATACAAGAGCAGCGGTCCCACGATTTGTCCTGTTCCAACTCCTATCGGAGAACCCATCAAGGGAAAAACGGTGGTTTTTAACGATCTGGCCTCTCCTGTAACAGTTGAGATGGACTCCTATCTCGAGAAGGGTGGGTACAATGCCCTGAAGAAGGCTCTGTCATCAATGTCTCCGGATGCGGTCATCGACGAGATCCGGCTATCTGGCCTGGGAGGTCGGGGAGGTGCGGACTATTCGACCGGCGCGAAGCTTGCTGCGGTGAAAAAACATGAAGGTGTGAAGTATGTTGTAGCCAATGCGGACGAGGGCGAGCCAGGGACCTTCAAGGACCGCTACATCATGGAGCGTGATCCCCATAGCCTGATCGAGGGGATCATTCTGGCAGGTTATGCTGTTGGGGCGAATCTCGGTTATATCTATCTTCGGGCAGAATATCCCGGTTCCTGGCGGATCCTTGAAAAGGCGATTGAGGAAGCCCGCCAGCGGGGATTCCTGGGAGAACACATTCTGGGGTCGGGATTTTCTTACGATATCCGGCTGTATCGGGGGGCAGGCGCTTATATCTGCGGCGAGGAAAGCTCGCTGATCAATAGCCTTGAGGGGCGTCGCGGATTGCCCAGGAACAAACCGCCCAGGATTACCGATGTGGGGCTTTGGGGAAGGCCTACAGATGTTCAGAATGTCGAAACCCTTGCCAACATCCCTTCCATTATTCTGAAGGGGGGGGAATGGTATAAGTCCCTTGGTGACGAAGCCACTCCGGGGACAAAGCTATTTTGTCTGTCGGGGCACATCGCGAAGCCGGGACTCTATGAGGTTCCCTTCGGAATGAGCCTTCGTGAGGTGATCATGGTTTTGGGGGGAGGGATTCCCAACGGCCGCAAGCTGAAGGCGATCCTTCCTGCGGGCTCGGCAAGCCGGCTTCTCCTTCCGGAGCATCTCGATATCTCTCTCGATTATCCTTCTGTTGCCTTGACGGGCTCTTTTTTGGGCTCCGCCTCGGTTATTGTGCTGGACGACTCGACCTGCATGGTGGATCTTGCCTACTGGATGTCCGCTTTCAGCCATCATGAGTCTTGTGGCCAGTGCACTCCATGTCGTGACGGAACAGAGGACTACTATGAGATTCTGGACCAGATCGTTCACGGGCAGGGGAAACCTGAGATGTTTGACCTTCTGGTCCGGATCGGGGATTACATGATGGAGTCATCCATTTGCGGCCTTGGAAAGAGCGCTCCAAGTGTGCCTCTCAGTTCTCTTGAGTATTTCAAGGAAGAATGGATGTCTCATGTAGAGAAGCATATTTGTCCTGCCGGGGTCTGCCCGATGGCTCCTGAAGGGGAGCGACTGTTTTCGGTTCGCAGGTCAAGTGAGTGGATTCCCGAGGGAATTGTTGAAGGGGAAGAACAGGATCAGGACTAAAAATTGGCCCGAAGAGGGAAGGAATCTTCTCCTTCCCCTTGAATTTCTAGCTGATACCTGCTATTAATTCTTCGGGCCGATAGCTCAATTGGCAGAGCAGCTGACTCTTAATCAGCGGGTTGGGAGTTCGATCCTCCCTCGGCCCACCAATACTGGAGCCGTTTTCAAGGTGTTTACACGACTAGCTGTAACTGTCCTTGTGACGTATTTGTGACGCGAGATGAATTTTCTGCCCATTTGGATAGATGATCTGGAGATAGGTGAGCATACCTTCTGACCATCTCGCTGGATTCCCAGCCTCCGAGCTCTTGAAGCACGTGGATCGGGGTTCCTTCCTGAACATGCCATGATGCCCAGGTATGCCGAAGGTCGTGCCATCGAAAGTTTTCAATCCCTGCCTTGACGAGGGCTTTTCTCCAGGCCAATGTGTTGACCTGGTTGATCGGCTTTCCTTCATAAACAAAGACTCGGCGTTCATGCTTGCCGGCTTGCCGTTTTAATACGGACTGAGCCTCGGTGTTTAGCGGGACGCCGATTCCTTTTCCTCCCTTCGCCTGGTCCGGATGAATCCAGCATATAGCCCTCTGAAGATCAATCTGCGCCCACTCAAGTGTCAATATGTTGCCTTGTCTCAGCCCGGTGGCCAAAGCGAATCTGGCCAGTTCTGCCTGATGTTCTGGGAGCGTTCGGAGAAGTCTGTTGGCCTCTTCCCGTGTAAGCCACCGAATTCTTCTTTTCGGCTCCTGGAGCAGTTGAACGGATGGAACGCTCTCAACCATCCCCCATTTGACCGCTTTTTTCAATATCGCCCGGACGAGCGCAAGATAGCGGTTTACCGTAGCGGGAGAAGACTGCTCCTTTTTTTTCTCCAGAATAATCCGATCGATCATGGTTCGGTCGATTTCTGACAGCTTTTCCCCCCGCAAGAAAGACTGGAGCCATATCAACCGACTCTCGTCATCCCGCAGACTCTTCTTGTGACTTTTTTCATCGAGCCACCGAAGTGCAGCTTCGTCCCATGTATAAGACGGTTTTTCTTTGAGCTTCACCTGTCTCCAGGCTTCGGCCCTCAACTTGTCATGGAGTTCTTGCGCTTGTTGTCTGTCTTCCGTTTGAGCCGAGCATCTAATGCGCTTTCCGCGCGGCGTTGTGAAATCAATCCACCACGTACTTCCTCTTTTGATAATTGACACGATGACACCTCCACAATTGGTGCCTGCCGGAATTCAGGATATCCCGACCGGATAAATACGACAAGGTCTTCCTTCATGAACCGCCACTCTCTCCCGATTTTCCGACCGGGGATTCGTCCCGCTTTCGCTTCCCGTCGGACCCAATCGGGGTGAAACTGCAAGAACTCGGCGGCCTGGGGGAGTGTGAGTGTTTCCATGAAATAGATCCTCCTTAAATCCGGGACTTCCTTTTCCACAGAAATGAAGAAAAACTGTCTGGAAAAGCTGGTGATACAAACGATATCTGCTTGTCATTCTGAAACTTTGTTCACCTTGACCAAATATTGACCATTATTTGGGAAACGGATTTCCGGCTCATTTCCGATCCATCCTTTTTTTGTACTCGTCGCAAACGGCTCCTGGTGGAGTCGCAAAATCACCGGCCATGCAATGGAGGTTTTTGTTGTCGTCATTCCAGACTTTTTCAGCCTTGGCGCATGTTCTGCACTGTGGAGATTTGGCTGTCCACTCCTTGAATGTCTGATACCCCATCTTGTACATTTTTTGCTCTGTCCAAGTACCTGATCTGTCGGCCTTCATTTGACGCCTCCGCAAAAGATCCGGACCTGCTCCGGGTCATACCGGATCAGCCTTCCTTGCGGATCGATCACAGGACGATGAGTCGGAATCCATTTTCCGGGAGAGTTTGCACACATCATTCGCTCCGGGTAAAACCGGGGGCCAACGTATTCCGGGAGACTCATCACCGGATGTTTGATGCTGTATTTGACCAATGGGACCGATGGATTCCGTTTCACGGTGAATGGTTTGTCATACTTGACCGACGAATCGCGGACGACGATCGGCCCCAGCCGGGCCGGAGCCGCAATCAGACGGCAGGCTTCTTCCGGATCGACAACTTGGTGTCCGAGAACGGGACACAGAAATTCCCAGTTGTCCCGGTAAAGAGTTCTCCAGCCCATCGGCGACTCCGTCTCCGCACGCTTATATGATGGTTTGGTGGCGGGAGGGACTTTTTGATCCGGCGGAGCAGGGGAAAGCAGGGGAGCGCCATTTTGATCCACTGTCCGGGCGCCTTGGGGGGACGGCGATGATTTAAAAACAAAGAAGCAAGCCATGAGGACAATAACCGCCATGACCGCGACTGGGAGGACAAAGCCACCGGATTCTCGTTTCATCCTCTTGTTTCTCCTCTCATCTCCCCGATGCAGTTCGGGCAGACCCAACAGGATCCAGTCTGGGCGACACTCTCGGACACTTCCTCGCACCAGTCGCAACGGATCGGGAAACTTCCATAGGTCGGAACGAGTCGTCCCTTCCGGATATCGCAATATTCCATCAGGCTCATGGGTTTTTCTCCTTCCAGTTAAAAAGATTAGGTTTCGTTACAGGACATTCTTTCGGACGAATGGATCTGAATCTCTTCTATTCGTTGGAAATTTCTTCTTGATTCGGTAATAGTTCCATCAAAATGTTCTGATTCAGCAAAGTACAATAAGAGTGCGGACGTTTTTCCCCTATGCTTTGACCATGAGGAGCGGTATATAACAGATAAGGGCATGGGTCTCCTTCACACCATCGGGACCCGCAATCGGTACGGCAGCCATTGATCGTTTTAATTTTCTGACTCATCGCCGGACAGTTTCCGCCTTCGATTCGAATTCACCGAGTCTTTCGAGATAGAAGTCCCAAAGCTCGTTCAACCCCTTGGGGTCAATCTCCTCCGCCTGGTTCCGGATTCGGTTCCAAGCGGATTTCAGATCCAAACAAGTTTTCGGATGGGCCAGACTGTTCCATGTGCTCAAAAAATCAGAAGTAGTCAATGTCCAATCCATCACATTTTTCTCCTATCGATCCAGGCCAATAACGTTCCGGAATGTCCGTGAAGAGCTATTCCCATCCCCACCAGGATCAAACCCGCCACGACCCAGATTCCCGCAAGAAGAATGTTGGAATCACCCAATCCGGAGTGGGAATTGACCGCTTCCGTATGGATGACCGTTTCCTCTTTCAGCCCATGAAGCTGTCTCCACAGGGATCCCATTGTCGGCCGGGAATTCAAGGTTTTCTCCCGGAAACCTTGGAAGGAACTTCTGGCATCAATTCCTCCGCACACTCGAAACAGACCGGGAAAATGGATCGGGTCCGTTCCAGAAAATCCTGATCCTCAAGCTCTTCCCGGATCAGGATTTCTCCGCAATGAGCACACTTCATCCTTTTCTGAGACATCGTCATTTCTCAGTCTTTACTGGAGGAGGACAAGGCTTTTACGACCCGTTGGAGCGCCCCGCCGGGTTCCATTTGTTCCAGCAAAGAAAGCGCGGCAGATAACTGTTTTGCGTTTTCCAATGCGGCGCTCATTGCCGGATCTCCGAGTATTTTGCTCAGCCGCTGCATGGCTTCAGAAAGATGATTTTCGTGGTCGGCCAACTGTTTGGCCATGTTTTGGATTTTCTCCACGGCTTGATCAGCTGTTTTCATGTATCTGGCTAGTTTGTCTTCAACAAGTTTTGTCGATGAATCAAGAATTTCCGCCGCTTTCGTCATTTCCATGCTCATGTTCAAATACCTCCTGTTAACAACCATCCCTGATCCGTCGAGCAAGTCTTTTAGAAAAAACTCACGTATTTTCTGAGAGTCGAAAGACGCTACCCGATAGCCTTTTACTTCGGCTTTGCGAATGACATCACTTGAATGGTTTTCGCTTTTCTTAAGTTCGCGGGAAATGATAGTCTTCGCCTGAAAGACGGACTCGAACGATATTCCTTCCTGTTCAGCTCTCATTTCGGCCCTCCGACAATTTTTTCAGTCCCTTTCCTCTCGATTCGGCCAGTTCCGTTTGAGAAACGGCGACTCTCCTGAGCGTTGTCACCACTTCGACATCCACACAGTCGAGGACCTTTGCCATCACGACCCGGTAGTCCAGGCCATTACAATCATCCGCCTTTCGAGCCGGAACGCGGCCAGCACCGCCGATCCCTTTCCGTGAACGAGCATCTCTGATCCTTTCGGTTTGTGATGGCGGAGGGGGTGGGATTCGAACCCACGGACGTTTCTTACGCCGACTGTTTTCGAGACAGCAGCAATCAACCGGACTCTGCCACCCCTCCTGATCGTTCTATCCGCTTCCATTCCAACCTCCGGATCCCCTATATATCCGTCTTAAGGGCTGCTCTAAGGCAGGAGGGTTTGTTGGCGTGAAACAATTTATACAACAAAATGTTTAATTAGTCAACAATATGTTTTTATGGGAATTATGGCACAAAAAAGCCCCTTGGGAAGGGGCAATTTTGCCTGATCATCAAGGATGTTTTCCAATAAGCAGTAAACTCATGAATATAGGAAGAGTGAAATGATTTTCTTCCTATAATAGATATGAAGGGCATAGGCCCTTGAACAATTCCTTCAACCTTTATCAAGGAGAAACATCATGGGAAATCTGTTCTCGGAGTTGGAAATGGAAAGGTTGCGTTCGAAGTACATGCAAGGGAATGCCCTCGATTGTCCGAGGTGCGGACGGATTTTAATGGAGTGGTTAGAAGAGGACGGGGTCCTTCCGGGACAGTTGCCAGGAGGTCCGACGCTCAATTACCTTTGGATGGAATGCAAAGAGGAAGGAATTTCGGGAAAGATTATGTTTGGGGTTTAAAAAAGAGATCGGCCAGGAAACTGGCCGCTTTTTGTTTCAAATTTACAAGGGAAAACAAAGATGGACAAGGGGAGGGGCGCATGGATATAAAGGGCATGGGTGCTATGATGCAGGCGATGGGTATTCTTTTACCGATAATAGATCAGAAGCATCGCCAAGATTTGGCGGCGGCTTGGAATATTACCCTGGAGGTTGGGCATGGCAGAAAGCATCCTTTCCCAAGATGAGGTCAATTCTCTTCTGCGAGGTCTTTTAGATGGAGAGATCAATACTGAGGGGCACGGGAAAGAAAAAGGTGAGGTAGGGGCCTCGTATCGCTACAATCTGGCCAGTCAGGAGAGAATCATCCGGGGAAGGATGCCGACGCTTGAGGTGATTAATGACCGTTTCTCTCGTTTTTTTCAGGTAACGCTTTCGGGAACATTGCGAAAAAATATCGAGTTTGTCCCCAAGGGGATAGAGATGCTGAAGTTCGGGGAATTCCTCCGGAAGCTTCCAATGCCATCGAACATCAATATTTTGCGCCTTGAATCTCTTCGGAGAAACATTCTTCTGATAATCGATGCCCGTCTGGTCTACCTCATTGTTGATCATATTTTGGGAGGAAATGGCCGGGGACATGTGAAGGTCGAAGGTCGGGACTTTACTTCGATCGAGTCCAGAATTACCAGAAATATCCTGGATCTGGCAATCGATGATTTTGAGAAGGCATGGGCTCCGGTTTACAGTATGCCGCTCACCTATATTCGATCGGAAGTTAATCCGCAGTTTGCGGCGATTGTGCCTCCGACCGAGATGGTCATTACTTTATCCTACATGCTTGAGATTGAAGATCAAGGGAATATTGTCTACATCTGCATCCCCTATTCGACGATCGAGCCGATCAAGGAGAAGCTGTACACGGGATTTCAGAGTGACCAGTTCGAAGTGGATAGTTTGTGGGGGATCCGGCTTAGGGATCGTATTGAAGCAAGTCCGATCAATATTCAGGCCATTCTTGGCAGAACAACCAGAAAGGTTCGGGAGGTTCTGTCCTGGAAGGTGGGGGATGTGATTGCGTTGGAACGCCACATCAGTGACCCCATCGATGTCAATGTTGAGGGAGTCAGACGCTTCCTTGCCCGTCCAGGAACCCACAGGGGAAACAGGGCCATTCGTATTGAAAAGCGCATGTCTCCACCAACGGTTTACCAGGAAGGCGAAGAACTATGAAATTCACGGCTCATGAATGTGAAGAGGTTGTCGTGCAGTACAGTCAGCAGAGAGAGATCGAGTGTCCTGCCTGTAAAGAAGGAACTATTCTTTTCACGGAGAATGTCGAAGGGATTTGTTTTTTGTCTATCCAATCAACAATCCTCCCGGAAATAAATCTTCTGACGTTCCATTGTGATAGATGCGAAAGAACAGGAGAGCACTTGGTCTGAGCAGACGGAGAGCCTTGGGGTTATCTCCCGGGTACTCTGCTTCAGACTATATCAACACAACAAAAAGCCCGTCGGAGCGGGGAGGGAGAGGCAAAAGGAATTTTTCTTGAAAAATATCTCGAATTGAGATATCCTGTTCGGGAGCAATAAGAACAAAGGATGGACCTTCGAATGCATGTAATCAGCCGTAAAACATTGAAGGATTTCTGGACCGTTCATCCCGAAGCCGAAAATCCACTTCGTTCGTGGTTTCAATTGATCCGCCAAGGTCAGTATGAATCGTTTGTGGATCTGAAGCGGGTTTTTGGAAGCGTCGATTGGGTAGGAGGACAATGTGTCTTCAATATTGGGGGAAACAAATACCGCCTGATCACGGTTTTCCACTTTAACCGAAACCGCGCCTATGTCCGGCACGTTCTGACCCATTCCGAATATGACCGGGGAGACTGGAAATGAAAACGACCGTCGATATTGAACGCCTTGTCCACTGTTGGGAACCGCTGGAGAATCTTTTCCATATCCGGACCCGGGACGAGTACGAGAATGCCGTGAAAATTTTGAACATGCTTCTGGATCGTGTAATGGACGATCAATCGCATCCGCTCTTCGGATTTGTGGAAACACTAGGAACGGTGATCGAAGCCTGGGAAGAAGAACACGAATCCGTCCCCCCGGTTTCCGGGAAAGAGATGTTGAGATTTTTAATGGATCAACATAATCTTCGGCAGTCGGATCTTCCGGAGGTCGGTAGTCAGGGAGTTGTTTCCGAGATTCTTGCCGGAAATCGGTCACTGAACCTCCGTCAGATCCAAGCCCTAGCCCGGCGGTTCGGGGTTCTGAAACACATCTTTCTTTGAAAACTGGATCATAAATGGAATTCTGGGAGGAAGATGAGCTGCTTGCTATTTGCTCAACGTCCAGGTGGGCCAGAACTCACTTGCAGTGCACGGGATGCGTGTGTGGGTATTCTGAAAGGAAGTTATTGGGAGGGTGAATTATGGAGAGCGGTCCGGAAACTGGCCGCTTTTTCTGCGTCTGCATTCGCTGACATCCAGATTCAGGCAATAAAAACCCGCCGAAGCGGGAAGTGGAGGCTTTTCAGTTATGATGTTGTTTGTTAAGGAGCGAAAGTCTGTGACCTACAAAAATACATTCAAAGAAATGGAGTTGCTGTGCCGTTACCTGGAAAAAACGACCTCGAAAAAGCTATTAATGAATTCATGGAAATCAATTCATCCCTGGATATGCCAAGGGCGAGGCGAAAGTTTGAGGGACACGTTTTGGCCCAGGTGATTGCGGGGAAAATTGACGCTCTCTCCTCCGTTGAACGTCAGTCTTGCATCGTTTTTCTGTTGGGGTATCTGGCCGGAGCAACAAACATCGCCTATCGGAAGGGAGCCGAAGTCGAAACAATGATGCTTCCGTCTGATAACTGAAGGGGGTATGGATCCTTCCGGGGAAAGGAATAAATCCTTAAAATTTTTCTATAATTTTTGTGAATCGGTAAATTCGTGGAGAACGCAAGAATGGATTCCCGAAAAAAATTTTTCGATGGAGAAGAAAATGTTGACTATTTATGATTTCAACAATGTTACAGCCTATTGTCTTGAGCTAATGGGACCAATGTTACCATTGAACATCCAAAGAAATCTTGAAAAAATTGCCAGAGAGGCAGGTTTATTCATTAAGCCGTGGAATTCCGAAAAAGAAATTGAAAACACCAGAAACGGTGTCATTGATGTTACACAGAGTCCCCCGATGGAGGCTATTGCACATCAATTGAAAGTGTGGGACCCCGAAAATTCAGGAAGAAGGTTTGTAGTCCATCTTTTTTATGCAGGGAGCCCACATACAACAAAAAATAGGAGCCGACGGCAAGAATGGGAAAGGAACCATCCAGGAAATGAGGAAATCGTTGAACATGAGTTTACTGCGGGAAATTCGGATCTCCTGACAGCTCAGCAGAAAGAGGAAGTAGAACAGATATTAAAGGAGGCTGGGATCAAATGAAGATGTTTATCCTGTCTGGATCGAAAAGGACGAGGAAAGCGGCGGAATCCAGTCGACAAGACCTTGGGCCTTGATGGGAAGAGCATTCGGAGTGGTGTTCCGAATCCGAAGAGGTTCCATCTCTCAAGAATCCCAGAAAATCCGCGATGTGTCCAGTATCTTCATATGTAAATGATTATTTTAAAATCATATTCCAAATTTTGAATTGCTGAGAAAATTAGGATTGACAAGTGTCAGAAGGTGTAGGAAAATGACAATTGGAATTGGCCCAATCCTGATTAGTCACCTTGATGGTGTGCGTCTCCTTATTTAAGGAGTAGGGGTTGGGTTTTTATTGGGGCCACACGCGAAGATCTGTTTCTTTTGCGGCAATATATCGGTAATAGTCGCTGGCGTCTTTTTTATTCTGGACCTTTCTATTGATTACTCCTGCCACGTAGTCCACAAGCTGTAGTAAATTATTGGATTTTGACGACTGCATCTTCACTTTTTTAATCAGCCGGTGGTCAGGATCTGTTATCTTCCGTTTGAGATATTTTGCAAGTTCACATTGGAATGTATCTGAGCCACACGCATCGATTACAACAATCGTATCCGATAAATACGGTTTGGAGTTCTCAAATACCGTCCCGCATGTAAATTTGTAGAGGGAGGATTTCACTTGGAACCCTGGCCCCCAAAGGTTCGGAGAGGATTTATTCAGGGAAAATCCAAGATATTGGAAATTGTAGGAGGCAGTAGCTTCAAGAAACTTCCGGCGGATTCGGTCTGAGTTGGATTGAAAGTGAAACTCATATGTGGAAGGCAAATTCAGTTCTGCTCTGAGCTGATTAATTCTTTGATCACAGCTTTCAGCCTCGGAATGCTCTTCAAAAAGAACCAATGCAACGGTGAAATAGAGGCTTGACCCCCGGTCTGTTTTAAGGCCCGTGTCTCCAGTTTCGTCAACAAATGCCAGCAACAGAATTCCCTCGATAAAACATCGGACTTTTTTTCAAAATCCCCACTCTTCCGATTAGACATCCCCCATTGACTCCAAATTATGATTTAACCAGCCGGAGGTTGGCAGAGACGAAATACTGTGAGTTCTGAGATGCTGCGTTATATCCCTGAAACTAATTTATCCGTATCGCTCTTGCACTCTTTGTCAACCTCAACCGACCTCCCTTCCGACCCAAACGACCACTCCACAGATCGTGAAGTCCTTTCCTTCCAGAGGAAGAACGGGATAGCGATCGTTGACAGGATGAAGAAACCAGCGCGGACCATCGATCTTGAGCCGTTTGAAGGTTGCCTCCATCTCGCCATTCAAGCGGACCACAACATCTGAGTTATGCCTGGGTTCCTTATCCGGATCCACGATGACGATGGATCCATCTGGATAGTCGGGATCCATCGAATCTCCCTTGACCCGAAGGGCGAAGGAATGAGGCCCGCATTTAGACGGGCACGGAATCATTTCTTCAGCATGCCCGGGAGGGTAGTTGTCTGGAATTGCACACCAATTTCCTGCCTGCACCCAAGAGATGAGCGGGACAGTTTTAATTTCAGTGGGGATAACTAAGGAGACAACATTCGAATCTTTTTGGGAGAGTCCTGATAATTCCACGGAAGCTCCAAATTCGAGCCATTCTGGAGAGCACTTAATTTCTTCGGCCAGTCTTTTTATCTTATCTCGTGACGGTTTATTTCGCCCAGTAAGCCAGTACTGGATGGTGGTAATACTCACCCCCATCTTACCCTTTAAGGCTTTCTGTTCAATCCCAGCCTTTTTCATTGCTTCACGAAGTCTATCTTTAAATTCCATAATTAGCATGTTACAGCCAAATGTTGAATCGAACAATTCAACTCCTTGTTGACTTAGTTTAACATTTTGTTGTATGTTTTCATCCATGAAAACCCTCTCTTCTGTCCAAGAAATCATTTCCTATTTTGGAAACCAATCAGAGATGGCCCGTCGACTGTCCATTAGCCCGCAGGCTATTCAGCGCTGGGTCTCCACCAATCATCTTCCAGTGAGGCGAGCGATCCAGATTGAGCGGCTAACGGAAGGAAAGATCTTGTTTAATGAAATCATCCATCTGACCGGTATTGGAGAAGTCGCTGAAATCACAACTCCCATTGTGCCCGAACCCATTTCCACAAAGCCCCCTGAAATGTCCGGGGTAGCCGAGGACAGAAGAGGTGTGTTGCGCCGAAATAGCGACAAGGGGCGGCGGGAGAATCCTCGGCAAAGTGGCAATAAATGAATCAGCCATCTTTACGTTCTCACTCCGCCTGAATAATTCGTGGGATTATAACCTTTTTTCGGAGGATTAGAGTGAAAAATGGTGCTCATAACAGGATTTTCCAAATCATGAGGAATTTATAGATGGATTCCAAGGAACCGGAACGATTCTCCTGGATTGATGATCCCTCAATTGTGGTCAGACATTACGGATCGATTGCCGTTTGCAACGAAGCCCGCTCAGTGGCTTGGTTACTGAGACTGGGAGAGAGCGAATGAAAAAAAACTTGGCAATCTCTTTGGCGCTCATGGGACTCGTCGGCTTTCTTCCCGATCTGGCGATGTCAGCCGGAATGGGATGGAATCCGGGGATCTACAGGATTCACATTGATGGGATCGTCTATGGAACTCCATGGCACATGTTGATTTCGACAAAACTCGACAAGAAAACGTCTTTTGATTCCGTCTCCGTTTTATCGACTGAAACTTCACCCAGCATGCCGTTCAAGATTGGTCCCCATTGGTCAGGAGTTCGTGGATGGGTGAAGGTGGAAAAGGATGGTCTCCATTATTTTATCCGTACAAAAAAAGATTTTTATGCTCAACCGGAACACTTTCGCGGAATGCTGGACTGTGTGAAAGATTCCTATAAATGCATCGTCAAGTTTTCAACCGATTCGCCTTGATGAGCATTTGCAGGTTTTTGGAAGGATCCCTGAATATCACCGACCAGCGATCGATCTGCAATGTTCCATGAAACTCAGGGAAAGATTGTCCATCATAAGAAAGGCGTCCGGCATATTTGATCTCGTTTCTACACTTTTCGACGTGGTACATGACGAAGGAAGTGCTGCCGACATTCACCATGATCGAACTTGAAGGCCACTGGAATCCTTGAGGCAATCCTTTTGGAGAAGAACCAAAAGCTCCGGATACCAATGGTGAATTTTTAAAGACAACGGTCGATCCAATCACCTCTTTGAAGGAAAAGAGGATGCGGTCGGCTCTGGAAACGTCTCGACATCCTGACCCGATCGTCGCACATCCGGCGAAGAGAGTGAGACCGGACAGAGCAAGAAAGAATCCGATCTTGGATCTCACAAACAACCTCCTTTAGAAGTAGGGGGGAAGGGAAATACAACCATGACAATCTACCAGAATTCCAGAGCAGTGCCCATGTACGGAGGATGAGATGAAAGAGAAATTCGACTGCAATAATGACTCTTCGGTTTCAAACGAATCAAAAATCCAGAAATCTTACCTTATAAAAGGATTGTTTGTCTGGGATCGGGAGGGCTCCGGGCCGGAGTTAACAAATATTCCGGACTTCGATATCATGATGTATCAGGAACTCCTTTGTGTGTACTATCAGACAGAATCACCTCTTCCATTCGACCTTGGCAATCTCATGAACCAGATTGAAGGTCGTGTCAGCTGTATATATGGGAAACACACGCTCAGAGAATATCGACGCCTCGTCCGGGTCCTCTCCCGATTTTTCGTTGCGATCGATCAGGGGTACGTTCCCCGCTATCCTCACAGCCGTTTCATCAATCCGGAAACGGATATGAAAGAGGAGGAGAACTGATGCGGACCTATGCCAAAATTTCCCCCCAATTCTGGATCGGACAAACGGGAAAAAAACTCCGCAAAACGGGTCCAGAAGCTCAGCTTGTCGCGTTGTACCTGCTCACGAATCCCCATGCGAATATGCTTGGTGTCTACCATCTCCCGGTCGCCTATATGGCGCACGATCTGGGATGCGAGGTCGGAGTAGCGATGAAGGGGCTTTCGGGATGCGCCGATGCCGGTTTCTGCAATTATGACGAAGCGACTGAAACCGTCTGGATCTACGAAATGGCCAGGTTTCAGATCGGGGATTCCCTGAAGTCCGCCGATAACCGGGTCGCCGGAATTCAAAAGGAGTACGACGATCTACACGAAAATCCCTTTCTCCAAGGGTTCTTTGAAAAGTATGGAAGTGCTTTTTGTCTCACAAATTCAAGGGACTTTGAAGCCCCTTCGGAGGTCCTTCGAAGCCACTTCAAAGGGGTTCTGAAGGGCGATCAATCCCCTCTTGAACCCCCTTCAGAGGGAGAAAAGAAGGCGATTGTCCATTTGCGGGAAGACGGATCGGAGGAGAAAGGATCGTTTCCTTTGAAAACGCCTCCAGTCATGGCTGAAGCAAGGGGCTTCGAAGCCCCTTCGGAGGCCCTTCGAAGCCAAGAACAAGAACAGGAACAAGAACAGGAACAAGAACAGGAACAAGATTTAAAAACTTTTGCTCCGAGCGATTTTTCCAAAAGCGAAAAATCCTCGAAGCCGGAAACCGATGAAAAACCCGGTAGTCATTCCGGAGAACCGCAGAAAGACCCCTCATCGCCGCTTCTGGACGGAACTACGACCCTTCTCCCCCATCAGCGCATTCGGCTTGATGCAGTGTCCATTCACTGGAAAGGAATACTCCCCGAAGACATCGAACGCTGGAAGAAAACCTATCCTGCGGTGGATGTTGAACAACAACTCCGGGAGATGGAAGTCTGGGCCTCCGCTCATCGTTCCCAATGGAAATCCAATTGGCTCCGCTTCATAGTGCACTGGCTCTCCAAGGAGCAGGATAAGGGTGGAACCTTCAGACGATCGAGTAGTCCGGAATTCCGAACGCCACCCAAGACCTTCGAACAGATCAAAGCCGAAAGAACCCACACCGCAGCGAAGCAGGTACTGGATGAAATCTACGGACCACAAGAAACGGAGGCCTCCATTGGAACGATTTCAGTCTGAAGCACTTTTTTCCATGCTCGAAGCGATCTCCAGGATGAACAACCGGGAAATGTCGGCAGAAATATTCAAAATCTGGCTGGCCGCCCTGAATTCACATCCCTTCGAGGAGATTAAAAATGCTTTCAACCGGTATATCCAGACCGAATCGGGAATGCCGGCCCCTGCCGACATACTGAATATCCTCAGGGGATCCGAAGAGGACTTGGCTTTGGCCGCCCTGATCAAGGTTGAAAGCGCCATGAGTCGCTATGGATCTTACGCCACGGTGGTTTTCGACGATCCGATCATTCATGCCGTGATTCCCGAATTGGGAGGATGGGTGCGCACTTGCCGGCTAAGCGAAAACGAGTTCACCTGGTGGAAAAAAGATTTCCGGGAACGATATCAGCACCATCTCCGATATGGGACCCTCACCAATCTTCCTCCCAAACTCCTGGGAATTTACGACGAAAAGAATCTTCTCTTCGGAGAAAAACCCCAGAAGCCAAAAGTCGTCGGCAACTATGATAAGGCAATCGGCTGGGTATCGAAGCTTTCGAATCCCGAATCATTGTCATGGCTCAAAAAGAACGCTCCGGAAAAAATCGCTTCGTCTATAAAGGATGGTATCTGAAAATAACATTATTATTCAGGAGAAAGACCATGTTCATCAAACGCTATTGCGGTCATGAGGAGGTCATCAAGGCCCCGGAGACAAAAGATCAGTTTCTGATGGAAAGAGGTCGTCAGTGCAAAAAGTGCCGGGTTTCCCCGGTAAGCAGTAATGAAATTGACAGGCCGACCATCGAAAAAATTCGATGGCAAGTTCCACGAGCTATGGCAAGTGCCATGGATCGCTTGGGGGAATAAGCGGGAGGCACTGTGTGTCTCCCTGAATGCGGAAATTTCCGCACAAATTTCATCAGAGGAGGAAGTGAAATGGGTGGACAGAATTTCGGAGCGATGTCAAATGGCTTCATTTCGAACACACAGGGGGTCGGGGCTCTGATCCTGTACTTGTTCACACTTGTCGGAGTGGTTATGGCGGGAATGGGAATCCATGGTTTTTATAAGGCACAGCAAAGTCATCAGCCTGGGGAGATGGGAAAAGCGGCTACAATGTTGGTTGTCGGGATCATTCTGGCCGGAGGACTCATGTATTTCATTAATTCCGGCTCGACGACGATGGGAGCCGGTACATCCTCCACTCTTCAGGGCATTGTGAATCCCTGATGGCGGGATCGGGAAGCATTCTCCGGGAGAGGGTTTCACCCTTCCCGGGACGCTTTCGGCTATTGGACCTCGGGTCAAAAAAACTATAGAGAGGGAGAAAAAAGACATGAAGACATTTTTTTTGAAATTGGGAAAGGGGTTGGTATGGGTCGGGAGTCTCTTGTGTTTGTCGGGAGTCGTGGCGTTTGCGGGTGAAAACGAATTGTCTCCACCGCCCCTCGCTCCGCCGATGCTCGGTCTGGATGGTCCCTATCTTGGGACCGAACAGGTTCTCCGTGTCGATGGGGAAAAACTGCCGATTATCCGAGGCAAAATCGGCTACGACTCGGTTCTGCTCTTTCCCGGGAAAAATGTCCGGAAGATCTTTCTGGGCGGTTATTCCTGGTCGGGATCGAGCGAGAACATAGCGGGAGAAGGCGTGGTCATCTTGGATCCTCCTTATTCGCCTCCGGTCGACTCGAATCTGGTCGTGGTATTCAAGCGGGGAGTTTCAATCTTTCAGCTGAAAACGGTCGATCCGAACAAGCCGTTTATGGCGCGCACGGTTGTCCTGTTTGAAGGGGAGGAAAAAGATCAGCGCCCGAAGTAAAAAGGCCGGACGCGGTCCGGAAGGCAGATGAAGAAATACGGCCAGCCTTTTGCCAAGACTGGACTATTTCTTGCTATTTCGGCTCGTTTGTCTTCGCAGGGTTTTTGAGAAGGAAAAACTGCATAAGCCATGGCTTCGGCGAATGGCAAGTGTGTGGTCGGATTTTGTGGATTCGGATATAGAATCGCGTTTTGGTTAATAACTTCTTCCCAAAGCACCCAGAAGCGGGTTTCATCGGCGGAAGCGAGAAGAGGAGAAAGTAAAAACATGCCAAGAACGAGAGTCGGTACAAAAAGTTTTATCGACATGGAGCCTCCTGTGACTGGATCGTGCGCGCGGGAACGATTTTATCAAACACGAGAGGGAAAAACACTTATGAGAAGTCCTCGAAAAAGGATGGCAATCCTCTTTTTCTCCCTGGCGGCTTTGGCCGCCTGCCATAAAGCCGCTCCCTCGCCACCGGCCTCAAGCGGTGCCGGTCTCATGAAGAGCGCCAGTCTACTGATAGGCACTCTGTCGAAAAACACAGCCTCCGTGGTCCGGCTCTACCCGGGCCCCGACGGTCTGGTCGGAGTGATCTTCAAAAACCAGTCCGGAGTCATGAGGGTTGTCTGGATGACACCCCATGGTGCGGCGATCGTTCCGGGCCCCGTCATCACAGCCGCCGGACAGGACCTGACCGGGATCGCACAACAGGCGGTCGATGCCGTGTCGAAACCGGTGACTTCGGCTCCCTCCGGATTTCCCGGAGGAATCGGGGGAGCCGCCGGGGAGCAAGTGCCCGACACACGTCCGCAAGCAGGATCTTCTGTTCAAGGGAAGAAAATGTCCGCGGACGATTTCCTGCTGATGTCCCGGCATTTGAAATCCATCCCCCTGGGGAGGGGAAGCCGGACAGTCTGGATCTACTTCGATCCGAACTGCATCTTCTGCAACCGTCTCTGGGAAGAAATGAAGCCGTTCGACAAAGTCGTGACGGCGCACTGGATCCCGGTGGGATTCCTTAAAAAAGACGATTCGCTCAAAAAAGCGACGGGAATTCTCCAGGCGCGTAATCCGCTTCTCGCTCTCCGGGAAAACGAGGACCGGTTCGATACCGAAACGGAGGAAGGTGGATACCCGAATCCGGGGAAGATCGATGTTGCCTCCGAACGGTCTGTTGCGACTTCCACAATTGGTCTTGGCCAGGCAACAGGAGAACTGGCGACACCGACTATCGTGTACCAGGGCACGGATGGCAAGGCCCATAGCGTGATGGGCATGCCAGAGGATCTCCGGCGATTTCTGGCGGGGGTCAAAAACTGAAATGGAAAAAGGAGGGAGAAAAGGTTTGGGTCGGAAGGAAAAAAAAGAAATCAATCTTGTGGAGGTGGCGGTTGAATGCGAGCTTTGCGGGAGACTCTACCGGGTGATCAGCGACCACGCCGGCTTTTATATCTGTAACTCTTGCCGGTGGGACATCGTGTCCCCCCACATTCACGACTGACTTTTCAATAGGAGAAAAGCAAATGGCGAATTACAACAGGACAATCCTCATGGGCAACCTCACGGCCGATCCGGAAAAACGATTCACGAAGGATGGGAGTGCGGTGACGAATTTCACGGTTGCTGTCAACGGACCTCCCTCAAAGGACCCTGACCGGGAAGATGAGGTGTTGTTCATGCCATGCGTTACCTTCGGAAAGACGGCGGAGGCGGTCGGTAAGTATCTGTCCAAGGGAGATCCTGTTCTTGTCGATGGCCGTCTTCGCACGGATAAATGGGAACAGGATGGAGAAAAAAAGAGCCGAACGGTATTGCGCGTGGGGCTTGTCCAGTTTTTGGGAAGAAAGGGAGAAGCTTCCGGGGAGCCGGAGGGAGCATCGGATGGGGATCTCTCATTCTGAAAAGCTTCAATTATGTATCGATCGCACCCGCCCGAAGGGGGCGGGTGAAGATTGGACCATTGCCTGGAGGAATCATGCTTGTGAAGGAACCGAGTTTCATCCCACCACTCCTGCTCCATGGGGATCCCGAATGCTCCGGACCGGAAATGCCGGAGTCCGGCCCGATTCGGGAAAAGAAATTGGAGATGGAAAATCTTTTCTGGTGGAATCTCCATCGGCTGGGGATTAATCCCCGGATACTTGAGATTGAGGGAGACCGCGTGCATATTTCAGATGGGACGGTTGATATCCGGGTTCCCGTCGAGAAGTTGGCCTTCGGGCTCTCGTTGTGTCTTTCGGAAGAAGGCAAGAGATATCCCCCGATACCACCAGGTCGGCCGTTTGTCAGCCAGATCGGGTATCTCTCCAGGCGGGGGAGGCGAGGAGGCATTCGTCTGAAGGAGGTTCTGGACATGATCGATCGCGGAAAAGAGGGGAACAAATGATGGATCTTCCTCCCCTTCCTGTCCCAGTCGCGTGCGTCCGTTCGGCGGCTGGATATTACGGGCTTCCTCCTCTCGCGATTGTCGGGATTCTTGGTGCGGAAGGGGGTCGTCTCGGCCAGGCGGTCCGCAATACCGACGGGTCCGAGGACCTGGGCCCAATGCAGATCAACAGCCGGTGGCTGCCTCGTCTCGCCCGATACGGTTTGACCCGCAGCAAACTTCTCATGAATCCGTGCGCAAACGTTTGGGCAGGGGCGTGGATACTCGCCCGATCCTATGCCCGGGACGGAGATGTCTGGATGGCAATCGGGCACTACCATTCAGGACGTCCAGGGGAAAGCCGGAAATATCGTCTCCGGGTTTCAAGAATTCTCTCCAAGTGGCTTGAACGGGAAGGGATTGATCGGGGAGGAGAAGCGGATGGCCGGTAGGAAGCAAAAACGGGCGTTGGGAAACGGTCTGGAGAGCCTCTTCGGCCCGGAGGGTCCATCCGGCGGGCCGGAACGGACGATCCCGGCTGCTTCGGGAGGTCAGGGAGGGATATTTGCAATCATTCTGGTGGCGTTCGTTCTCGGGGCATTAGTGGAGTTTTTTTTGTCTGAGGTCCATCTCCGGGTGGGGATCGGTCCTCCGTCGGCCAAAGCAGACTCCTTTCTGGCTCCTTCTCCAGCTCTTTCCGGGCCAGTGAAGGCTTCCGGACAATCCGTTCCTTCCTCCAAAAAGGGAAGTTCCGTCGCTCCGAGGGAGGTTTCTCCCGGGAGTACCGTTGCCGGTTTTACACCACCCCCAGTTCCGGCAGATTTTCACGATTCGGTGGTTCGACAGGTGATCCATAACCGTTTTCCATTGTCTCCGGGCGATATAGGTCTTTTGAAGGGTATTCTGAAGCAGACGCAGAAAGCGGTTCATGGACCTCCTCCTGAGGGCCGGGCCGTTTCCGTTTCCGTATCTCTCGATCCCGGAGCCCAGTTTCCGGTGATCCACCTCGTTCCGGGGATCGCTTCGACCATCACGGTGGTGGATGCAAGCGGCGCTCCCTGGCCGATCGAGGATGTCATCGTTGGAAACGCCAAGTCGTTTCCGGTCCGTCGAATGAGCGCAACGAACGGTGTCGTGATCGAACCGCAGAACAATGTGGGATGGACGAGTCTCTCCCTCGTTCTTCGGGGGAGGGGTACCCCGGCGGTTCTGAAACTTGTCGATTCGGACACTCTTTCGGATACGCGGGTGACCGCCCGGATCGAAGCGCGGGGGCCGAATGCGGTCATCCCCATTTTTCGGGAAGCAAAGCCGGTTGTTTCAAGCCGGGTGTTGGCATTTCTGGACGGAATTCCTCCCTCCGAGGCCCGGGCGATTCCTGTCCATGGTACAGGGGACATGGAAGCATGGCGGGATGGCAACCGCCTGTTTGTGCGGACCCATCTTGATGTGCTGGCCCCTGCCTGGATCGAAACGGTCTCGGGGCCAAACGGAATGAAGCTTTATGTGTTTTCTCCGGTCTCGGTTATTACCGCGGCGGGAGAGGATGGAGAAATGATCACCGTTGAACTGGGAGAAGGAGCCACTGATGTCGGAAAGGGATGATGTGGAGGTTATGGGGTCTTTTGAACATCCGCTTGCTCCCCGCCGTAAGCGATTTTCCCTTCGGATGCTTCCAAAATGGGCTTGGATGGTTGTCCTGGTTCTTATTGTCGCAGGGGCCTTTTTGCTCGTTCACAAAAAAAGTACTCTGATCTCCCCGACCGGATCCGTGGTTTCTGCGCCTCCGCTCCCGGACCAGAAAGCGGGAGTCTCTTCCAATCAGGAGTATCGCAGGAAGATTGATATTTTGAATCAGGAGCGAGGCAGCCAGGCTGAAAAAACGGGGCAGAGCAGCGTTCCGTCGGCGGGGGGAGGAGGTCACCCGGGTTTTTCGAAAGAGGCTCCGCCGGTGGCTCCGAGTTCGTATCAGACCAATCCGTCGGCGGATGCGGATGCCATCAGGGAGGCCCGAAGGGAAGCGACACAGAAGGCTGTCGACGCCGCCAATGACCTCGAACGGACTGCGGTTGCGAAGGAGTTCGATGGGATTCTGGCGTCCTGGTCGTCCCAGGGGGCCAGCCTCGCTATTCTGGCCGCACCAAAAGAGGCCACACCGGCAGGAACGAATACAAAAGGGAATCCAGGGAAATCTTCCGGAAAGTCTGGAAGCGTCAGAGGAGTGGGTAAGGGCATTCCGATCATTCCTGCCGGCAAAATCCTTTATGGAAGAATCATCAACGAGTTGAACTCGGACCGTCCCGGACCGGTTCTGGCTGAAGCGGTCGGCGGAAAATTCGACGGAGTGAAATTCCTGGGAAGCTTCCAGCGGGATAACGGAGCTCTCGTGATCAAGTTCGACCGGGTGATCTATCCGGATGGCGAGACGGATTCGATCGGGGCCTATGCCGTATCTCCGGGAGCCAAGCTCCGGTCCGGACTCGAGACGGATGTGAACAACCATTACCTCTACCGGTATGGGTCACTTCTGGCCTCCGCCTTCATGCAGGGATTCGGACAGTCTGCGATGTATTCAAATTCGACATCATACCCTTCGGCTATGGGCACTCCAGTCATTGGATTTAACGGAATGACGCTCATGCAGCAGACGGAGATGGGGCTCGGGCAGGCGGGAATGATGCTTGGCGGACAAGCAATGAATGCTTTCAATACGCCTCCAACAGTGAAGGTTGCCGCGAACTCGCCCGTCGGTCTCATGATTGTCGCGGAAACCGGGCAGAAAATGCCAAAGTCGTCTTCGTCCGCTGGAAATGCTCCGGCGAAACCGGGCCTGGTAACCGCCCCTGGTCCTTCGATGGTTCCCCAGCCTGGATATCCCCAGCAGCCGATGATGGGGGGCGGCTATCCCGGTTACGGTGGTGGATATGGAGGAAGCCCCTATGGGGGCGGATACGGCATGCCCATGATGCCGATGATGCCGTGAAGAAACAATTAAAGAAGGAATCCAATCATGACGTTAGAAAGGAAAATGCTTTTAAATATTAGTAACTTAAAGGGGATATCAACTATGAGGTTGGCGAATGAAAATGACATTCCCCAAGCCAATCTCAGTCGTTGGTTCAAGTCTCAGAAAGGTGGTTACGTCAAGGAAGAGAAAATCGAAAGGATGGCCAAATACCTGGGTTTAGACTATAAGGTCGGAAAACTTTTCCCTGGAGTTCATCGTTGGACGGTTCCATCTCATTTAATAGAGGATGTTCTGCAAGTGGAATCTATCGTCCAGAAATTTCTTCCTGGCGGCGGAACTATCTATCCTGTTCGAAGGAAAAACCCCATTTTGATTAAGATGACCACTGAATCATATGTTCCTTGGTCCCCTTGGGTCCGATGGGTTCTGGTTCCCCTAGCTTTTCCAGATCTTCGGGTAATCCTCAAAATGGGTGAAAAAGTTAAACAGTTGATCAGCCCCTTCGACAATCACTCCCCTGATCCTTTCCGCATGGAAGGATGGTTTTGCCCCGAGGGAAGCAAAGGAAATAAAAAAGAAGAAATCAAAAAAACATTATGGGTGGATCTTCCTGAGGAAATGTTTCTTCGTCTATCAGGTGACGAAGATCTCTCCGTTCATGATTTAGACATAATTTTGGGAATTACTGGAAGTTTGGGATGGACTTGGGAGAAATTAATCCCTGTTTTGGAAGCAAAAGGGACCACACCGGATGAAATCGCTAGAAATCATGGGCTTCTTTGATGACGACTCCAGACATCATTTTACGAAAAATCCTTACGGATGCCTGTCTAGACCAATTGCCATTCCTTGAAATTCGCGAAAAGGAACGGCCTTTATGGTTGAATACCCTGCCGGAAGCGGATTCCGAACGGAAATCGTCCCGAAAAACAGGAGTCTTCGCACGTTTCTTGGGAAGGGGAACCTGATGACCTCCGTTTTCTGGATCAAGGTCACTGTATTCATCACACTCGGAACGATCTTGTCCGTCATCGACCTCCGGAGCTTCCGGCTCCCTCACCGGATGACCATCCCGATGGCGGGACTTGGGTTTTTATTTTCGTTTGTTCCTGGAAACGGTCTGTCCCCATGGGAGGCTTTTCTGGGGTTTGCTGTCGGAATTCTTTCTCTTGGGATTCTTTCCTGGAACCTGAGAGATTCTCTTGGATTTGGGGACGCTGTGTTTGCGGGGGCGATTGGGGCATTTTCAGGAGTATTGGGATTGGGAATCGCCCTGTTCGTGGGAGGAACGATTGCCCTGATCGTTTCTACGGTCCAGAAAAAGCGGGGACTTGTGGCGTTCGGACCGTGGCTGACGGCAGGAGCAATCCCAGGACTGCTTCTGTCCAATATTGTCCATATTGGGGAATTGTTTCATTAATATATATTTTAATGGTATTCTGATATACCATAAAAATATTAAGACAGATTATCATGGAGGATCAATGCAGACAGTCGTTGGATTACCGGTCCTGAGCGCAGGGGAATGGATTCTGACCCACAGCGGACGGCATGTGGAATTGAGAAATCCCGATCCTGAGGAAATCGATATCTCAGACATCGCGCGGGGAATTTCGCGGGAATGCCGTTTTACCGGACAGTGCCGGGAATTTTATTCCGTAGCCCAGCATTCTGTTCTGGCAAGCCTTATCGTCTCTGCGGAGTTCGCTCTGGAAGCCCTCTTGCACGACGCCACCGAAGCCTTCATCAAGGATATTCCCTCTCCACTCAAAAAACTGTTGCCAGAGTATTCGCGGATTGAAGGGATCCTCGAAGGGGTGATCCGACTAAAGTTTGGTCTTCCGGAAGAGATGAGTGTCCCCGTAAGAATAGCCGACCGTATCCTTCTCGCGACGGAAAAGCGGGATCTGATGGCGCACGATCCATGGGCGTGGCCCATTCTCGAAGGAGTCGAGCCTCTTTCAGAACAGATCGTTCCATGGTCTCCGGAGGTTTCGATGGAAAGATTCCTTCACCGTTTCGCCGAACTGGGAGGAGTGCTCCATGCAGCTTGACGGCCTGGATTTCTGGGGAAACAAGTTCCGGGAAATTCAGACGCTTCTGTATCAGCGATGGAAGGACTGTTCGTTTCTGGGAATTCCGAATCTTCCTTCCTGGCCGGAAATCATGTCCTGTCCGGATCTTTCCGCCTTGCATGATCTCGAAAAACGCCTGGAAGGAGCTGGTGGAAAGGAAAAGAAGACCCGGAAAAAGAAGGAGGCGGCGTGAGGTTTCTTTCGTCCTCCCGGATCACCGCCGGATTCTTGGTGCTTGTCATTCCGGGAATTCTTCTGGCGGGAGGGGCACAAGCGGGTGCCTGGCCCTTTCGCGGGTCCGAACATTTTTCTTCGTGTTCGAGACCTGTAACCTCCTCTCCAGAATCCCTTCTCGGAGAACATTACTCTCCGGAAGAGAACCTCGAATCGATCGATGTGGACCTGATCGACCACGCCAGACGGTCGATTGAGATTGCCATGTATGCCTTCACGGATCGTCCGATCGCCGATGCGGTCATCCGGGCGTCCTCTCGCGGCGTCCACGTGTGGATTTACCGGGACGGCATTCAGATCAAAGACCGTGGTGACAAGTCGAGGCGCATTCTGTCCGCCTCCGGACAGAGCGGAGTCGTCCAGATCGAAGTGAAGAGGAATTCCTCAAGAAACATCATGCATTTGAAGGCGTATCTCATCGACGGGATGATCCTCCGGACCGGGTCGGCCAACTGGTCGCCCCCCGGAGAAGGCGCCTGGTGTTCCCGAGGAGAACGGCTTCACCGGGATCAGCAGGACAACAATCTTTTTATCACGAACGATCCCCGGGAGGTCCGGAAATTCGAATCGACGTTCCGGAGAATCTGGACACGGGAGACGAATCGTCCTTGGAATGAGAACTTGTCGAGAAGGAGATCTTGATGAAACGAGAATCCGGTGGCTTTGTCCTCCCCGTCGCGGTCATGGTGGTTATTGTCCTCATGGCTTGGTTCTTTGTTTTTAAATCGTCAACGCCTCCTCCCAAACCTCTTTTCCTTGCTCCGCCGGATCAAAAGGTCCCTCCCACCACCAAACCATCATATAAGCGTGCGGAGACGGAGTCGCCGATGGGCTGGAGAACTCTTTACCGGGACAACTGGGAATTTCTGTGTCCCGTTCTCGGACACCAAGTTGTCGATCCGGAAGAAGCCTGCCGTCTGATTGCGGCTCCGGCCCGGCTCGGGCCGATCGTCGTCCGAGATTCGTCGGTCAAGTATGACAAACCATTCACCGTGAAACGGAATCCATCGGTCCCATTGGTCAAATACAGCATCAAACATCCGGTGATGAGTCTCCCGGAATACGTTGGCCCCCGGTTTTACCCGGAGCGAATGATGTGTGCAAACTCTCCCGGAAAATGGATTCCGACTCATCGTCCTGTGATCGATCCGCAAGGAAGGCTGATCCGGTATGACCCGGAGCAGGTCCGGATCTTTTGCGGAGGAGGCAAGTGAGCGGACTAACGTCCACGGCCACATCCCTTCTCCAGCAGGTGGCAAACGACCTGCCCGCCTTCTGGAACCTCCTGATTGCGTTTGCCTCTCTGACGGGGTTTGTTCTCTGCGGGTACGGCCTGTATCGGGCGGTCGAAGAGCAGAAACGGGGAGAATCCATGATGGGTGCGGCCGGGATCTTCATGGTCGGGATCGGACTCGTCAACTTCATCTACTTCGTGAATTCCGCCACGATGACCATCGGTTTTTCGACCGGGAATCTTTCCACATTTTCCTACACGGCATCCTCCTCCTCTGGAACTCCCGGATCTTCGGTTCCGTCCTTTGCCTTTGTGATCCTGAAGTTCTTCGGGTGGCTCGCGGCCTTTCGGGCCCTTCTCCTCTGGTCCGAATCCGCCCGGTCGGGATCTCCTCCCGGGACGGTCTGGCGGGGAACGACACACTTCGTGGCGGGAATTTTCCTGATCAACATCAACCAGTTTCTGGGAACGATGGGGAATTACATGGGTGGATAAGGGCGTTGAAAGAGGTTTTGAAGTCGAGACGTGAGAAATTTTTTGCTGGAACAAACCAAGGGGGAATGATGGAAGAAAAGAAGGAAGAAACAATCAAGGAGCACAAAAAGGCAAATCTTTTCGGAGCGATTATGGGAGTAATGGGTAGAGTTTCAAAACGGTTTTTCCTGAGGACTCATCCCCGTCCAGATACTCCATGGGTTCGGATCCGGGAGAGAAAAGGATCCAGGACTCTCGTGTGGGGAATGGGGGACGGAAAATTGTTCGGGAGCGTTCCCCTTGATCCGGAGGTTGCTTTTTCAGTGGATCCGGAGGGAGTGAAGCTTCGGAGCGTGGACGGTGATCCTCTTCTGATCGGGAGTCCGGGAAACGAGAGTGCAAATATCCTGCTTTCCCGGAAAATCGAAAAAGTCCTCAGAAATCAGGGGAGACGAAACATGATCGTATGGGTGTCGATCGGTACCCTCATTTTTCTGGTCGTTCTGGAAGCATTGGGAGGAACGGCCCTCGGTCGCCTCGCCCAGATCACCCCTCCCGGGAGCGGAGGCGGGAGTCTTTCTTCCCTTTCCGATCTTCCGGTGCCTTCCATGAGTTCGGGGCTCACTTGTCACACACACTGACCCCTGGGTAGTTCTTCCGCCCTTCTCCGCTTGTCGCCTTCCGCGCGCGACACCGGGACTTTTGGTGTCCCTGTGCGCATCGCTGGTCCTTCGGACCCGGCAACATCGCTTCGGACGGGCAGATGTCTTTTTCTTATAAAAGGAGGTTCTTATGAGCACGCCACTTTCTCCGGAGTTCGCTCCGGAGATCCAGATTGTCAACGACCGCATCACCACCACATCGCTCGCCGTCTCGAACGTGTTCGAAAAGAACCATCGCGACGTTCTCCGCTCCATAAAAGATCTTGAAATTCCTGATGATTATCGTGAGCGCAATTTTGCGCCGACGTTCCGAGAGGTTCCCGGCCCGAATGGGTCCATCCGGAAAGAACCGATCATTCTCATCACCCGGGACGGCTTCACGATCCTGGCCATGGGGTTCAACGGCAAGCGGGCCATGGAATTCAAGATCAGGTACATCGAGGCATTCAACCAGATGGAGGAAGAGCTTCGAAGCCAGAAGGGGAAATCCGGGCGCAGTACGAAGATTGAGATGAAGGAGACGGCCCCCCTGTTAGGGGATATGGATCTGGAAAGGGAGAGGATCCGTCTGGAGACGATGCGCCTCTGGACGGATCGGGCGATGAAACTCAAGAAGATGATCCTGGAATTCCGGGAGCGG
This sequence comes from Leptospirillum ferrooxidans C2-3, assembly GCF_000284315.1. Lineage (NCBI taxonomy): Bacteria > Pseudomonadati > Nitrospirota > Nitrospiria > Nitrospirales > Nitrospiraceae > Leptospirillum > Leptospirillum ferrooxidans. Next base: position 542,249 of record NC_017094.1, read on the forward strand.
GAAATATTCGGCCTTGCGGAGGCACGGAAGGCGGCCCTGGACGCAGTGAGGCTCTTGACTGGAGAGGATCCATCTGGTCCGGTTCCCGGATCGGGCGGGGAGGTTCCTGCGGAGGAGGACTCCGCCCTGCTTGCGGACGTGTGTCGGGCACTTGCTCTTGAGAAAAAGCCGACCGACGTCGTCTCTCTTATGAGGGGACTGGATTCCGAACTGGATTCCTGGTTGCTCGACCGGGGGATCCTGCCGACATCCCGTGCCCAGATCACCTGCCTCCGGATCGAGAGGAAGATCTCCAAGATCAGCCACGAAATCCATGACCGGATATTGGAGGCGGAGAGACGGATTCCCTCCTTCCAGGAGACTCTCGAAGCGGCGGTAAAGGAGTTTCTCGAGGGGAGGGAAGGATGAGGGGGGATTCCTGCTTGCTCCGCTTGTCGCCTTTCCCTATCAGGACAAGAACACGCCGCCTCCCGAGGCGACCAAAAAAGGTCGCACGGGTCCCTGGCGTTTCCCGTTGGAACAGGGGACTCGGGGCGGTGCCCCAAACCCCCCAAAAGGACTTAACACAGCACGCACCCTCTCGGGGTGGGAGAAAATCCAGTGTGCGTGCCGTTTCCGGGCACTGGTCCGGTGCCTTGTCCCCTTCATTTCAAAAACTGTCTTTGAGGGGACAAAGGCCTTCCGGAACGAGGGGACAATGAGGGGCTGTCCCCTCAAAAAAGTGCTCCCATTCAGGGAGATAGGAACCAGTCCCAGACACAAGGAGAAGGAGAAAAAGATGGGTTACCAAAGGATGGATCTCCGAGTGTCGGATTCGACCATCTCGGCGATCAAAAAACGGGCGTTTTCAGAAGGGAAATCGGCATCAAAAATTGTTAGGGAATTGATCGAGTCCTCTCTCGCGCGCACATCGGGATCCAATGAACTTGCCGTTCTCGGGGGTGGATCGGGAATGGATCTGGAGATGTTAAAAAAGGCGATTGGGGAGGAGCGGGATGAGCATGAAAAGACCCGATCGGAACTGGCCGCAATGGGGCTTTTGCCCGATTCCCAAAACGGATCAGGTCTATCCCCTCAAATGATCAAATTTCAGGTTGAAACTCTTACAAAAACATACGAACTGCTGAGGAAGATTTCCCTTCACCTTTCTCAGGAAAACACTAAAGAGCATGAGGATCGAGTCAAATACGCGGAGGCTATGGCGATGGAAACCGTGAAAAACCTGAACTTGGGAGATGAAAAATGAACAATTTTCAGGGATTCGACGATCAGAAAAATGGATCGGAAATCGTTGCCGCTTTAGCCGGGAGTCTCTCCGGAATCGGAGCGTATCTGGGTGCGGAATGGGCGTGGTGGCATCTTGGATGGGGCCCATGGAACTGGTCAGTGAGCGCCGGCAGATCGGACACGATCCATGCCTACTGGCTCGCCTTCTTTGGACATTTGAATCCTTCCTACAAAGGTGATTTTGGAACATGGCTTGAATTCGAGATCTGGCTCAGGAGCCGCCATATGTATGACGCTTTCGTGGCTTCGTTCTGGGTTCCCCTGACTGTTTCGGTCATTACAGGAATACTGATTGGCTTTTGGATCTTCAGATCAATGAATAAAAAAGTGGCCCCCTTCATCCGCGGCGGGAGATTCAACTAAAAATTCAGGAGGTTTTAAGATGGGCTGGTTTGATGGAAAAAAAGAAGAAAAGGGTATCCCCCTGAGCTTGCCTGGTCTGACTTTCCCCATGGGCGCGGAACTTGAGCACATCCTGATCCCGGCCACGACCGGATCAGGAAAAAGCCAGCTGATCCACTATCTTTTGGACTCGATCCTCAAGGGCATCGCGGCTCGTCCCGAAAGTCAACGAGCGATCATCACAGACCTGAACGGACAGTTTGCCGAGAGCCGTAGTCACCCTCAGGACCATCTGGTGAATCCTTCCGACAAGCGGAGTCTCAAGTGGAACCCTTTTCGGGAAATAAAAAACGAAATGGACTTCAAGCTTCTGTCCACGTCCGCGATCACGACGGACGGAGCGTCAGGAGAAGAAAAGAATTGGCGCCAGTTTGCCCAAACAATGCTGGAGTCAATCATGAAGGGTCTGGATAAAGAAGGGAATCCAAACCCTCAGCGCGTCCTCGAGTTGATCCGACCCTCTGATCCGGAACTCGTGCGGCAATACATCACTGGAACACCTGCCGAATCTCTTTTGAGCGGCCCGAATGAGCGTTTTTTCGGGTCCGTCATCGGGGTTCTCTCCAATGCCCTGTCCGCATGGGAATTTCTGGAACCCGATGGAGGGTTTTCAATCAGGGATTGGGTCTGGGAAGGGAAGGGGTGTCTCTTCCTGATCTATACCCCCGCTCAAATCGAAGCGATGCGTCCTCTTCTTGGATGTTGGCTCTCTTTGGCCATTCGGGAAACACTCTCTTTGCCGATCGAAGTGGACAAAAACGGTGTTCCGACTCGCCGGATCTGGTTTATCACGGACGAACTGGATTCTCTGGGAACGATTCACGGAATGGGAGAAGCGCTCTCTCAAGGGAGAAAAATGGGCCTGTCCGTTATCTCTGCCATTCAAACCCTTGCGCAGCTCCGGATCCGGTACGGGCCGGATGGAAGTGCGGCTCTCCTGGCGTGCTTTGTGAACAAGCTGATCATGAAGCAGGGTGATTTTGCCGATGCCAAACACTGGAGCGATTACCTGGGCCAGCAGGAGGTGGAAAGAATCGTGAGAAACGAGGGGGGATCGAAGGGGGGAAACGGTGGTGCCGGAGAGTCGTTCGGCAGACATGCTCAGAGGGAGATCCGCCAACTGGTCCTTCCTGCCGAATTGCAGGATCTTCCAAAATTCTGCGGGTATGCGCGCATCAGCGGCCAGTCTGGGGTCAGCAAATTCCGTTTTGAGCCCAGGGGATTGCCGAAGGTAGCGGAGCCGTTCATTCCGAAACAGAAGAAATATTGATGGCGCTCGGACGGAATATCTCCCCCGCCCAGGGGGAGACATACTACAGGAAAGATGATTACTACTTGGAGCGTGAAGGAGGAGATGACCACCGTCTCGAATGGGGAGGGAAGCTTGCCGTTGAACTGGATTTATCCGGGAAAGCCGGTGCCGAAGATTGGAAAAATGCCCTGAATGGACATTTTCCCGGAGGGATCGAGATCGAGGGAGGATCGTTCAAGGATCCAAAAACTGGCGAAAGAGAGCGCCGGGCCGGAACGGACTTCGAATTTTCCGCTCCCAAGTCGATCAGCCTCCAGGCGCTTGTTCACGGAGATGAAGAACTTGTCCGGGCTCATCGGGAGGCTGTGGATGTTGCCATGGCGGCTCTTGAAAGGGAAGTTGGCGCCCGTCGGGGGCATGCCGGGAAAAATTGGGAAACTTCCGGAAAGGGGTTGATCGGGCGGGTCACACACATGACCAGCCGGGCCGGAGATCCGCAACTTCACGACCACGTGGTTTTTATGAACATCACGAAAAACTCCGATGGCAATTATCAGGCCATGACAAACGATCGGATGATGAACTATCAGCGGCTGGTTCAGGAGATCTATTTTGAGGAACTCGCCCATCGAATGGAATCGATGGGGTATGAACTGGAGAAGGGCAAGTATGGGGAACCGGAGATCAAAGGGTACACCCGGGAGCACATCGAGCATTTTTCCAAAAGAACGTCCGATGTTGATGCCTATCTGATGAAGCATTTCGGGGAAACAAGGGAAACAGCGTCTCCGGCGCATAAGAGGCTCGCCGCGGAACATTCTCGGGAGGCAAAAAAAGTCCGGGAGATGGAAGGACTTCAAAAAGAATGGGAGAGTCGGGCGCGAGATCTCGGTATGGAAAAAGTGCTTCCGGAAAAGGAAAGAAAACATCTCTCTCCTTCGAGTCGTCTGGAGATCGCCCGGGATTCCCTGAAATTTGCCATTGAACACCACACGGAGAGGGAATCTGCCGTCAAGGAGGGGGAGTTGATCAGGACGGCTTTGCAGGCCGGGCGCGGAAAAGTGACGAGTCGAGATATTGAAAAGGCGGTCGATGAGTCGAAAGCGGAGGGCCAGCTGATTCGGCAGAGTGGGGCCGGATCAAAGCAAAACCTGATGACCAGTCGGGAAGCTCTGGAGCGGGAAAAACGGATTCTCTCTTTTGAGAAGTCCGGCCGTCATGCAGTGGTCCCCGTCATGAACCCTCTTCAGGCGGAAAACGCCTTGAAAGCGATTCAGGAAAAAGAGGGATTGATACTGAACCATGAGCAGAAATCGGCGGCCAGGATGATTCTGACGACCGATAATCGCTATTCGGGCATCAATGGCTATGCCGGCGTGGGAAAGACCACGATGCTGAAACCGGCGATCGAATCCCTTCAAAACGGCGTGGCGGTTTCTGCTTTGACAAATGCCGGATACCGGGTTATTGGTCTTGGCCCTCAACATTCAGCGGTCCATGCTTTGCGCGACGCGGGCATCATTGAGTCCCGAACGCTACAAAGCTGGCTTGCGGACCGACAGGCGGGAAAGAATCTGAACGACAAAACCGTTGTCGTAATTGATGAAGCTGGACTGACCAATGCCAGCGACCTCGAATCCGCCATGAAGCGGATCGAAAAGGCGGGAGCGAGAGCGGTCCTTGTGGGAGACATCAAGCAATACGAGAGTGTGGCCGCAGGTCCGGTGTTCCGGCTTCTGCAGGATAACGGAATGGAAACGGTCTACGTCAAGGAAATGCAGAGGCAGAAGAACGCTCCAGAGAATGTTCGGGAAGCGGCCAGGCTCTCTATCGAGTCCCCGGAGGCGGCACTTTCAAAGCTTGAGATCCGGGAAATCAGGAATTCCCAGGAGCGTTTCAAGGCTATCTCCGAAGCATATCTGAAATCGAAGGATCCGAAGGAAACTCTTTGTCTTACTGGAACGCACGATGCCCGGAAGGCCGTGAACAATCATGTTCGGGAGTCACTGGGACTGGCCGGATGCGGCAATGAGTTTACCCGCTATGAAGCCGGGGATTTTACGGAAGCGCAGAAGAAGCGGATCGATGCCTACGAGGTCGGTCAGGATATCCGGTTCGGAAAGGATTACCGGAGCGTGAAGGTCAAATCTGGCGAACTTGGCAAGGTTGTCGAAGTTGACAAGGAAACAGGGCAGGTCCTCCTGAAAATGGAGGATGGGCGGGAAGCGACCCTGACTCCCAGGGAAATGTCCGGAAAGGGCCACGAGATCGGACAGCTTGAGAAGATCGAACTATCGAAAGGGGACCGGATCCGGATCACCGGGAACGAACTCAAGAAAGAGGGGATTACCAACGGAATGAGAGGGGCGGTTCTCGAATCGAAGAATGGCATGCTAAAAATTCTCCTGGATAGCGGAAAGACCTTCGATCTGAAGCCGGGATCCCGTCCAGTCGAGATCGACCATGGATATGCACAGACAGGGCACTCTGCCCAGGGATTGGGGGCTCAGACCGTCATTCTGGATCTTCCATCGAGTTCACAGACTCTGAATCGGAGAAGCTTCTATACGAATCTGACCCGAACAAAAGACCAGGTCATCGCTTTTACTGACAACATGGAAAAGCTCACCGGAGCCGTTTCCCGGGAGAAAGACAAGACCATGGCCCTTGATGTGGAGAAGGAGGTTCAGGAGAAAAATCGGGAGAGAAAGACGAAGAACCTTCCCGACGAGCTGCGGTTCGGGGAGACTCCCGAACAAACGAAAGCCCGTTTCGAAAAGGGCGGAATTGAAATCGATGACGTCGGCTTCTTCGGAAGGCCGGGAGAACAAGGAGAAAAAACTGAAATTGAAACGGGCGGAATCGCTCCGGTCGTCCCACCAGGTCAAGGGGAAAAGAAGATTCCGGGAGAAGAGAAGACGACAGAGATGAAGAAGGAGAAGAGAGAAGAGGAAATAATGTCGAAGGAACGGGAACGCTCCCGGGAGAAAGAGCGCGAGAAGACCGGAGAGCGGGCAGTAGAACTCCAGGAGAAACGGCTGGAAAAAGAGCAGGAGAAAAAGAAAGAGGCTCCCCGGATCGAGCGGCAGAGAGGTCGGGACGGGATGGAGTTTTAATCGACTTTCGACAAGGAGGAACAAAATGATCGACGCATCAATGCTGCTTCACATGATCAGCGCACTGGACACATTGGAAAAACTGATTCCAGGGGAGGAGGCCGGAGAATATGCAGTCAAGAAGATGGAGTGGGAAGCCCTGAAAAAAGCCTGCTGGGCTGAATACCGCTCCAGGGATAGGGGAATGGGGATGTGATAGATTACCTGTAACCGAAGACGAATGTTTCTCCGGAAGCATTCGTTCTATTCTCTTTTCACTTATTTCTCTCGGACTTCAGAAAGTCCGGCACAGCAAAGCTCGATGTCAGGGGATTACAGGCCGCCGCCGAGATCAATACCGTTGCCAGGACAATCATTCTTCCGATGATTTTCACTTTCATTTTCTTCCTCCTTTGAAAAAAACTGTTGAACAATTCGCCTAATGACTGCACTCCGCGTTCTGTCTTCTTTCTTCGCGATTTTCTCGATCTCCCGAAAAATCTCTTCCGGAAGACGAATCGAACAAAACTGTTGTTTCACCTCTTTCTCCCTCCGCTTTAGGTGTGAATGGTGTGCATTATGTACAATTTGATTGTCCCAGAACGGGATTTGTAAGTCAGGACGGGAATTGGGTGAAATTGGGTGAACCCATTAAGGAGGAAAGATGAATCGAAGAATTCGACTTGGGCCAATGGGGTCCTTTGAGTCCTGACCATCTGCCATTGACTAGTCCTGGCGACCCGGCCAGAGGATCCGGAAAAAAGGGAGAGATCTTCAAATGATTGGAAAGCAGTGATTCCACAAAATCCCGGAGAGGCTTCCTATCGAGTTTGTTAAGTGGTACCGGTGCCGGTGTTCTATCTCCCTGAATGGGAGCACTTTTTTGAGGGGACAGCCCCTCATTGTCCCCTCGTTCCGGAAGGCCTTTGTCCCCTCAAAGACAGTTTTTGAAATGAAGGGGACAAGGCACCGGACCAGTGCCCGGAAACGGCACGCACACTGGATTTTCTCCCACCCCGAGAGGGTGCGTGCTGTGTTATGACCTTTTGAGGGGTTCGGGGAGAATCCCCGCTGCCTCTTTTCTGGACCGTCTCCTGGTCCGGGAAGAGAGGTTGCTTTCTCTCCTGGCCCTCTTCGGGGGGGGAAGTCGCCCTGAAGGCTCTTTCGCTGGCGGTTCTGTCAGACAGGAAAGGTGACCTTTCTCTTGCTTTCATTTTTCCAGCCTTTATCCATGTCGTGAAAGTCTTCAGGTGCCAGCCCGTCCAAAGCGATGTCGCCGGGTCGAAGACCAGCGAAGCGCCCAGAGACCCACAAAGTCTCGGTGTCGCGCGCGGAAGGCGACAAGCGGAGCAGGGGGGATTCCGTAGAGGGAGATTTTGAAAACAAACAGGCAAAGGAGCAATGTTCCCTTAAGATTTTTTGTATGGGGGTGTTCAGACCTTAAAGGGGGTGGCAATCATGTCAGGAATCCGTATGTCGCGATCTTGACATTGCGGATCTGTGTTAAAAACAAAGCCATTTGGGCTAATAATGGCGCTTTTTTGATACGGTTAAGCAAGCAAGGTTACGGCGAGATTGTGAACACGATTATAATGGGGACCACCAAGCTAAAGAAAAAGTATGTTCTTGTGAATTTGGACTAGTCGTCATGAGCAGGGCTCACCCTGCAGGATGAAAACAGAGATTTCAAAGGAACCAGATTTTCCAGGAATCTCGAAACACGAGATCTTAATTTTACAAGAACTTGCAAGCCATTTTCTAACCAGTCCCTCATGGGCGGGTGGCCCACCCGCGAATCATGAAAATTGGGGTAGACTGAAAGGGCCGTTTCCCGGACGACGCCGGTTTTTTCTTGGCACTTCCAAGTCCGATAACCAGTCTGGCGCAGGAGCTTCCGGAACCCCGAATTGTGCCCTTGAGCGCGTTGGTCAGAATCGTTGATCGCGAAGCTCCCCCGGAGAGGCGGCGATTCGAACTGTCATTCCAGCCGGGAGGAGTGCGATGGAGCAAATTTTCGAACGATGCGCAGGACTGGTCGGCCTCATGATCCTGAAACACCGCTTCAACCAGTCGGATGAGGAGGTTGTTCAGGGGCTCCACGAGAACGTGGTGTGGATGGTTTTCTGTGGCGTTCCTCCGGAAGAGGCCCATTTTGTGGAGAGTTCCACGTTGTGCAAGTTCCGGAAACGACTGGGGCCGGACGGAACGGAGAAGGTCGAGACGCTCATCCGGGAGCAACTCCGGAAGGACAAGCGGATCGCGCCTTCCATGCGGGTGGATACCACGGCGATGGAAAAACACATCGCCTACCCGACCGACGCGGGACTTCTTCAGAAAGGCCGGGTTCGTCTGACCCGCCTGATCAAGAAGATGGAGGCGGTGGGCGTTGCCGTTCCCAAGGGGCTGCGAAGCTTTGTCCGGGTGAGCCGGAAGACGGTCCTGAGCATGGCGAAGTTCGGCAAGGACAAAAGAGCGAATCGACAAGGGTGTGAAAAAGCTCCTCTCCTTTGCCCGACGGACCATGAACCGGGTTCCCGAAGCGCTCGGGAATGCCAGGAAGGCCGTGACGAAGGCCAGGAGAAAAAAAGACGGCGTGTTGCAGAAGACCCTGACCCGTCTGGTGGAGAAAGTCACGGAGGAGAGCCGGGTTCTGGAGCGGGTGATCACGCAGACCGTCAACAGGATCAAGGAACGACCTGTAGAGGACAAGCGGATCTACAGCACTCACGAGCCGCATGTCACCTGCATCACCAAGAACAAGGCGGGCAAGAGGCATGAATACGGGGTGAAGGTCTCCCTGTCGGTCGATGCCAACGGGTTCGTGGTGGCCCATCGGGAATATCCGGACAACCGGCATGACTCGACGACCCTGGGAGAGGCTCTGGAGGATTGGGTGGAGGCCACAGGATCCCTTCCGAAGAGGCTGGCGGCGGACCGGGAGCCGGAGATTCTGGAGCAGGTTCCCAAGGTGGCGATTCCCCGCAAGGGAAAGACCAAAGGTCCGAACGAACAGACCGGCTGGTTCAAGCGGTTGACCGCCCGACGGGCCGGTCTGGAAGCGATCATCAGCCACCTGAAGACTGATCACCGGATGAACCGCTCCCGGTACAAGGGATTGGCGGGGGATCATCTGAATGTCTCCTGGGCAGCGATCGCCTGGAATACGAAAAAATGGGTGGAGGGTTGCCGAACCTGAGGGGAAAGACAGGAAAAAATCCCCTCGATTCCATCAATCGTGAAAAAAGAATCCATGAAACCCCCTCCCATTTTAACCTGACCCCCGATTTTATAGGGGCAATTTTCAAGAACCGCGTTTTTCAGCGTGAACTAATTAAAACATAAAAAATCAGTGAGGGGAGAAATAAGGGGGGATCCTGTGACTGGGCAATATTCTGTCCGATCTGGCCAGAACGAGCGGAATGGCCATTACGAGGGCCATTCTCAAAGGAGAGAGGAATCCCGTGGTTCTGGCGTCTTTGTTCGACAGGCGCATCCAGTCTTCCCGAGCGCAGTGGCTAATCTCTGGAGGGGAACTGGAGGCCCGAGCATCTCCTCGATGCCGGAGAAAAGGCCTACAAAGAGCGCTATCACCAGAGGGTTGTAAAAAAACTGGAAAATTGTTCCTGATGAGCGCTAATTAGGTAAACTTATGATGTCACGCCAAATCTTTGCCGTAACCGTTCAATCGTATTATTCCATTTTGGATCTGTGGGGCGAGCAACACTATTTTGATTCCCGAAGAATCCTTTTTCCTTAACGGCTTCTGCTAAAGGGACTGTTTTGATCCAATCCACCCCAACCAGATATTCAGCTGAATCAGGAAACACATCAGACCGGTTCGACTTAGCAATATTGAGGGGAAGACTAATGATAGGTTCATCTTTGACTCGAAAATTTTCAACGGGAACAGCAGGACTGATAACCCTCCCAACTCCAACGTAACCAGTTCCTGGGATATTGACCCAAATCCGAGCACCGGGAGCAAGCATTTGTAAGGTATTACTATACCAAGCTCCTCCTCCGGCCGATATGAATCCATATTTTATGGCCTCTTCCCAATCCCGGTTTTTATCATTTCCGCCAAAGGATACGTAATACTCTCCATTCCATTTTCGTGATTCGGAATCAGTCGAATTGCTACTTATGATGGGTTCTCCCGACCAGACTCTGGCCAAATATTCACTCTCCCCATCTTTGAAAAAGCGGAAAAAAATAGTTTTGATATCAACTTTATATTGCTCGGCAAGATAATCGACAATCCTTTCGGTGCTTGGATCGAGAAAGGAAGCAACAATGATTAACTGGTGGCTTTGGTTCAGTTCATCAGGCATAGTCTTGACATTAAAATACCGACAGAAATTTTCGTTAATGGATTGTAGCTGTTTTTCAGGAAAATAACGCTTCAAATAATTGTTGTGTATGTTGGCGATGTCTTCGTCGTGGAGAGTGGAAATCCATGAGCCATAGTCAAGCACCTGAGCAACGATATTACGGGGAGTTTTTTCTTTCTTGAGTTCAATAACACTTAAGTTGCCAGTAATATCTATGGCTAAAATGTCGATTACTTTATCGAATGAGGTCCTTACCTGACGTCCAATTACCATAAGCTCTGGAGCAAGAATGCCGATATTCTTGGCAAGAATGTCTTCTAATCGCGACTCTGACTCCATTGGCTCAAAATGAATCGGCTGGAGTTTGTCATCAATACGCCAAAGACCTAGTTCAATGGACATTTCAATCTCCACTTTTTGCGGGTTTGGGCTAACCTCGACGTGAAAGTTTTCGGGGGGGGGGGTAGATTTTAACCGGAACTCCGTTCCTGGATCATCTCCGCGATTTCCCGGGCAGTCACCCCCAGCTTTTTGGCCAGTGCTTCGACGTCTTTCCATTCCCATGGGGTGCTCTTGTCCATCAGCGCGTCGAATGTCTCGATCGAGACGTTTCCCACTACGAGGTCAAAGAGGAACGGGCCAGGAACCAGGAGCGGTGGGGCATCCTTTTCAGAGGCGATTCCCGTTGCTTTCCATCTGGCTCTAGGGATCAGAGCGGGACGGATCCACGGAGTTCCCGCTTTTTGGGACAATGGGGATTCGCTCATTTTTGCAGGGAAGAGTTTTCTTAAAAGGACGATCCGGATATTTCCCGACCTGAGAAGGGCCGCCTGAGGTGCCTGTGAGAGAGAGGCTGGGCCATCCGGATCCGGAGATACGAGGGTCATCGTAACATCCGCTTCGAGAAACGCTTCCGCAGCGCCTGTCAGTGTTTCCAGTTCGTGAAGCGCCACGATCCAGACATGGACCCTGGAGGGGTCCAATTTCAGGGTGTCGGGGTCGAGGGATAGCGCCTTTAGAAGGCGGGCCTGGTTTTCCTCGGAAAGCGTCTCTCTGTCCCGAAGCCAGTTCGAGAGGTTGGAAGGGTGGAACCCGCAGACGCTGGCCCAATAGAGAACCGGTCGATCAGAAAGATCAACCAATATTCGGGCGAGTTTTGAAAGCTTCCGTGGTATCAATCCGTTTTTCTCCCAGCTTGGTAGTTATGAATACCATTAATTCCATTTTCGCTAACGATACCGAAGAGAGCGTTTTTTTTCAATTTTCCCCTGGTCAGTCCTCGGGAAAATTCTTCGATTGGTACCGGTTTTCCGTAAAACCAGCCTTGCCCCGAAGCGCATCCGATCTTTCCCGCAAAATGGACATGTGCCTCGGTTTCGAGTCCTTCCCCCAGAATACTGATCTCAGTCCTCCCAATTGCTCGCACAACGCCTTCGACAAGATTCCTGTCATTTCTATCCGTTGCCTGAATGAGTTTACGGTCAATTTTCACGAAGTCGACGGACAGGTCCAGAAGTCTTGAGATATTGGAATGTCCTGTCCCAAAATCATCAATCGCAATTCCGAATCCCCTACGTTTCGCCTCGACAAGAACCGATAACTCGGATGGTTCAAGAGATTCCTCCAGTACTTCGATAACTGGCACGATCCGGGAGGGGAAACGGGACAGCCAGGGGAAAAGAAACGAAGACATGCATTGCCTGGGCGAAAGATTGAAGAAGGCCAAAAAAGGTTCTTCCCCAGGAGGGATCTCAGAGAGATCGGATGCGACCTGTTCCATTTCCCATCTGGTGAACTCTTCCCACTCTCCCGTTCTTTCAATCTGGATCAACATCTCGACTGGGGTTCCGGCCAGAGGCCGGAATAGGGCTTCCGCTCCGACGGTTCGTCCGGTTTTGAGATCGACAATGGGTTGCCAGTGCAGACAAGATCCCGAAAGAGATTCCTCGAACGAATAGGACATTTTATCCTTCTCTCTATTTATAATTATAATGGTATTGACTAATACCATTTAAAAATGTTTATATGAATTGCGCAAGACATTCAAGTGAGGCGGGTGGAAGACACAGGAGTCATTTTCGATGACATTCAGGTCAGCAAGTGACCCACAAGACACCGTTTTCGACACAGGAGACAGTGAAATGACGTATAAGGCACCTGTGTTGACATGCGAGGCACCACTTGAACATGGGTGGCATGGGTGATGACCTGGAAGGATTGGTGCAGGTGTTGTTTATGGACAAGTATTCTGGTGGGGGTGTCTGTAATGATGACCGGCTGCGCATCATCGTCTGTCTCTTTCAAACAAAAGGTCACATCCATCCTCCAGGACGACTCCGCACCGAAGATCCTGTCCATTGCCGCCTTGCGCATCTCCCGGGACTGGGACCGTCTTCTGGCGTACCAGAGCCATCTTCCTCCGCAATCTCTTGGAATCTCCCGTGTTCAGAAAACGGGAACGATGGGACGACGATTGACCCTCAAATATGTCGGACCGGTGGAGCCCTTCCTCCGGCATCTCGGAAAAACCGCCCGATGGAAACTTTCGGTGATTGGCAAGAGACCGGCGTCCCAACCCATGATCGAAATACGGTCGAAAAAAGAGCCTCTTTACGACATCCTTCGGGATGCCGGCGTGCAGATAACACCTGCGGCCTGGATTGTTCTTCGGCCCGAGGGTCGGGAGATCGACCTGATCTATCCGCCACCCATTCCCTCTCGAACGAGCAAAACGCAAGAAGGGCGGGTTTATGAAAAATAGGCTTGCCATGTCGTTCCTTGCTCTTTCCCTTTGCCTTTCGCCAAAAATCGCATTTGCCGCCGGATTGCCTTCCGGGGCGAATTCCCGCCAGACGCTGCCGACCATCGGACAGGCCGAACATCCAGTAAAGCCGGACGACAAGCTCCGGAAGCGGGCGCTTCGCCAGTCGGCCCAAAAAAAAGCGGCCTTGTCGTGGGGCGCCCAGACCGGGTATGCCAGAAAAACTAGTCTTCGGAACCGTTGGCTCAGGAAGGAGTCATTCCTCCTCGACCGGGTCTTCAGCTTCCGGCCGTTTCTGTCCACGGATGAGCATGTGCTTCTGCCTTCGGTCGATATCGGGAAGAGGGCATTCAAGCTTGAAGACAGAACCTCATCGGACTCGACGCTCGTGTCCTATCGCATTCATGAGCCGGCCAGGATTATTTCCATTCCTCCCACCTTCCGGGATTATCTGATCCTTTCTCCCGGGACGCCTAAAAAGGTCAATTCCCTTCTCCTTCCCAAAAATTTGAAGGAGAAAAAACTTTGGAAAAAATGGACGGACAGGGGATGGAATGCCGGCGAGCGACTCTCCGATCAGGCGTTCCGGATTGGAATGCGACGGCTTGTCAGGGCGATCGAGGGAAGAATCCGTTTTTATGAACTGACGCTCGCCGGCCAGATCGACCGGCCTACCTGGGCACGATCTCCGGCCGCCACGCTTCGGACGGGTGAAGTTCTCGAAATAGGGGACACGGTTCTCCGGATTACGAGACCGGCCCGGTTTACCGCATCGAAGCACTGGAAACCGTTAGAAGTGAAGGAGGAGGAAGAAAAGTGAGTCTTCCTCTTCCCGAACTTCGCGATCCGGTCCGGCATGACCGGGACAGTCTCGATTCCTTGCTCAGAACCCTCGTATCGGTCGGGGCCTCGGACATCCTTCTGGTTTCCGAATCCCCCGTCCGGGCCTATCTCCGGGGACGATGGGAGACGGTCGGAACGAGAGCGGTCAAGACCCACGAACTCGCGGACATCCTGAACGCCATCGACATGGCGAACGCGTCTTCGATGGTGGCTTCGGGAACGGCTCGAAATATCGCCTACGAAGTCTCCTTGGGGAGCAGGGAGTCCCGTTTGAGGTTCAGGGTCAATGCGACGGGAACCCGGCGGTCCGGTCCCCGGGATCTGAAGATCGTTCTCCGGAGCATCCCTGACGTGCCTCCGACGCTCGAATCGATGGGGCTTCCTCCGGAACTTGTGGCTGCGCTTTTCCCCCTGGACGGGCTGGTGGGCGTGGCCGGCGCCACGGGATCCGGAAAAAGCACGCTCCTGGCGGCCAACCTTCGTGAAAAGCTCGAACGGGGCGGGTGCCATATCGCCACCGCGGAAGCGCCCATCGAATTTGTCTACGACAAGGTCGAGACTCGGGAAACCGGAATTATCGTCCAGAGCGAGGTTCCCACCCATCACCCTTCCTTTGGCAAGGCCGTGGAGGAGATGCTCCGGCAAAAGCCGGATGTGATCCTGGTCGGCGAATCACGAGACGCGGAGACGATCTCGAACACGGTATTGGCTTGTCAGACCGGGCATACCGCCTATACGACGATCCACACCAACGGAGTGGGAGAAACCATCGGACGCATGGCGGAGGCCTTTCCCGGTCCAGAGCGGGATGCTGTGGCTTCCAAGATCCTTGCCGCCATGAGGGTTCTGGTTCACCAGAGGTTGATCCGGAAAGCCGACGGTTCCGGACGGGTGGCTGTTCGGGAATGGCTCGTGTTCGACCGGGACATCAAAAGAACTCTCATGGCCTCACCCTGGTCCAACTGGCCGTTTCTGATCGGCGATATTCTTGTGAAACGGGGACAAAGTGCCTCCCAGGATGCCCGGCGTGTCTATGAGGCTGGTCTGATTGCCGAAGATTCCCTTCTGGCGATTGAGGGAGGCGCCTGATGTGGAGATGGGCCTCCGGAGTTCCCCGTCTCGGTCCGGTCGACGCCCGGGCCGGGGTCGCGCTCCTGATTTTCTTTTTTCATATGCGGCTCTGGACGCTGGGAGTCGCGTTTCTTGGCGTGGCATTTTTTGGACTTCTTGAACGATTCGGCCTGACATTGCCGGTCGCCTGGCGTGTTCTTCTTCGGCTTCTCTCCGGCCCGGTTGTCTGGCCGGAACATCCGATGAAACCTGTGTACCGGTTCTACCGGGAATATTGAAGAGGAGGACTCTATGCCTGAACCATCCATTTCTGCTAAGGAGGATCATTCCGATCCGCAAGCTATTGATGTGGGGATCGATGATGGATACGCCGCCGTCAAGGTCGCCTGGTACGACCCGAGCGGGGCGATCCGGACCCTGTCCATTCCTTCCCTTACCCGTCAAGGATCCCTGGGAGTTGGGTCTTTTGGAGAGAACGGAACCGTTGGAGGGTACGAAACGGATGGGATTGTTTACACCGTAGGGCCAGATATCGGCGGTTCCGAAACGAGAATTCCTGACTACAACCTGTCGAGAACTGCGCGGGTATTGGCTCATCATGCCCTTGTTCAGGCCGGATTCGGCGGAAAAGCCGTCCGCATCGCCTCGGGACTCCCTCTCAACCGGTATTTCAATGGAGGAAAAAAAGACGAGGAAAGGGTTGAGCAAAAAGTCTGGAACTTTGCCCAGCCGGTTCGCCGACTGGATGGAGGACAACCGGCGAGAATCGTTGCCCACAAAGTATTTGCCCAGGGGTTGACGGCGGCTGTCGACTGGTTTGTCGAGGGGAAAAACCCCCGTTCGCACAAAGGAAAGATCGGAATCGTCGATATCGGCGGTCAGACCATCGATATTTCTGTGGTCTGGCTTGACCAGAAAGGAGAGTTGATGACGAACCGCGACAACCTGGTGACCGAGGATATCGGGGTGCTCGATGTCCACAAGATCCTGAAACGCCAAATCATGAGTATTCACAAGGTTGACCACGTTTCCTCCGAAGACCTGGACAGGGCTTTGACCACGGGAAGCATCTGGATCTGGACAAAGGATCACTCCGTCCAGGATGAAATTGCCGCGGCTGTCCGCTCGGTCGGAGAGCAGCTTGAAGCGCCGATCCTTTCCGCATTTGGAAAAGAAATATCGAGTTTGGAAAGCATCCTTTTTGTCGGGGGTGGAAGCTACCTCTTTCGGGATCTGGTGTCGATGTTTCCCAACGCGGTCACCCCGCACCAGCCAGAATTCGCCAACGCCCGGGGTCTTCTCAAGGCCCTGTCCATGAGAAAGGAAGCTTGATGCCTCGGCCCCCCTCTCCAACCGGAAGGGCCAGGCGGATTCGGATCGGGATAGTTTGTCATACCGGGATCGAACCCCTCCGGCAATTTTGGGAGGTCTTTTCCGGAATGAGAAGGGCGCACCGGCAGGAATACCTGCGGACGTGTCTGTTTCTGGGTTTCCGCTTCGGATGCCCGAAGAAAGAGGAATGGCCGGAACCAGAGCCAAACGGGAAGATCCGGAATATCCGGGTCGATTTCTTCGTCGATCATCCTTATCTCGGCCAATTTTTACAGAGATACGATTCGAGAGAATCGTGGGACAAAAATACCCGCTGGGTTTTGAAAACGCTCATTCTTGGACATGAAATTCTTTCAGGAAATGACCCGGGCAGGGGCGAAAAAGAAATGCATCCGATGGGGAATCAATCAGTCTCTTCCCCTGTTGAAAAGGAACCGGAAGATATTTTGGGAGGACTGTTCAATTGAAACGATCAAGCCTGACTGTGGCTATGGGGGTATTTGTTCTTCTCAAGGCCTTTGAACCTTCAGCCCAAGCTTACTTCTGCGGGGATCCGCTTTCGGATAACTGCTCCGCTCCCCAGGAGACTCAAAAAGCTCCTTCGAATGGAGAGTCTCCGGTCAATAAGGAGACCCATTCGCTCGCAACCTTCGTCCTGGTTCCGGGAGAGTCCCTGAAAGAGAATTTCGAAGCATGGGGAAAGGCCTCCGGATGGAAGGTCCTCTGGCATTCGGAATATAGCTTTCCGGTCAAGGCCAGGTATACAGCCGGGAGAAGTTTTCTGGGGGCGGTTCGGCGAAGCATCAAAATCTTCAACGCCGGCTCCGGAGGATGGCTGAAAGTTCACGCGTATCTTTCGAACCATGTGCTGCTGGTCGAGGATGGTCGATGAGAAGAATCGCCCCTGTATTTCTGGTGCTTGCTATCCTTCTTTCCGGGTGTATTCCGGAAAGGGATCTGAATTTGTCGGATGTGTCCCCGCAAACATTCGAGTCCCTTCCCTATGAGGGCGGAGGGCTCCTGTGCCGGACGCCCGTCCCTGTCCCGGATGTCCGGGTCGTCTCCCGCACGGTTCATGCCATGGCGGGATCCGAAGGGCGAATCCGGGAGGCTGTCCTCCCTTCCGGAATGGCTTTTGGTGTCTGGACCTCTGCGGTTCGGGCCCGATCGATCAGAGATTACATTCGAAGCATCTCCCGCAGCCGGAAGGTTCGGGTCTCCGTCAGCCTGTCCCGGATCGACCGCGCGGTTCCTTATGTTTCGAGAACGTTTTTCGTGCGGACCCGACATGCGTTCATGGCCGCCCGCTGGAAGGAAGGAGACAGAATTTTGGCTGTGAGGGGATTCTTCATGCGTACTGGCCCCCATATTGTGCCGGTTTTTTCCATGGAAGAACGATCATTGGGCTGGTTTGCCTGTCGTACGGAGACACCGGGATTTTCCGGCGGGAGGATCTCTTTCGATTCCTCCCGGGCGACCGTCAAAACCGGTACCGAAACCTTGAGAATCGATTGGGAGACAAAAGATGCGAAACGTTAAACTGGAAACATGGGGTGCAATGATTCTTTCCGCGGGGATCATCCTGTGCGCGGGATGTTCTTTCGACAAACACGTCGATATTTCCGCGACGAAGGACATCAACAAGGGGTTGAAAACGTTCAGTGACGCCAAGCCAAAACCTCCGGAAGACTTCGAGGTGAGCGATTCGGCGTGGTTTGCGGGATCTGAGGACCGGGTGCGGATTCGGCGGTCGGAGCATATTCGGCTTCATATCCGTCCGAAGCATCTTCCCGCGCTTTTTGAAAAGCGCGTTCTCCTGGTTTCCGAAAAGCCGATCGGCATTGCCGATATCACCAGCGAAATCACGACCTCGACGGGACTTCTCGTGACCGTGACGACTCCCCGGAAAATGGGGATATCGGGCAATGTTTCGGGCATGGGTGGCGGTATGGGCATGCCGATGATGGGAGGATCCTCCCCCGCCGGAGCACCGTCTGCTCCCTCCCTTCAAGCGGGAACATCTTCCGGGGAAACGTTTCTCAAGAAGAAGATCCGGGTGGACTGGGACGGTTCCCTCGAAGGACTCCTGGATTATACGGCCAGCCGGTTCGGGCTCTTCTGGACCTACCGGGACCATGTGGTCTCTTTCGGTCGCACGACCACGAAAATCTTCCGGATCAACGCCGCTCCCGTCATGAATATCGTGTCGAATTCGATCTCGGATTCCGGTATGACGGGGCTTTCCAGCATCCTCATGAACCAGGGCGCCGCCGGTGGCATGGGAGGAGGGGCCGGTATGATGGGCGGGGGGATGACGGGAGGAATGGGTGGCTCCTCCATGATGGGTGGCGGTATGTCCGGGGGGATGACGGGAGGAATGGGAGGATCTTCCATGATGGGTGGGGGTATGGGCGGCGGGATGGGGGGAAGCGGACAGAATGTCTCCTCTTTTTCCATCTCCACGGTCTGGAGCGAAATCTCCCAGAGCCTGAAATCGATTTTGGGAGGTCGGGGCAATTATTCCATCGCCCAGTCAGCGGGGACTGTTACGGTTACCACGACCCCCCGGATCATGGGAGAAATCGCCGAGTATGTTCACGATCTGAATAACTCCCTCTCCCGACATGTCTGGCTCAAGGTGGAGGTCCTGGACGTCAATTTGACGGACCAGAACGCCAACAGCTTTAACCTGTCGGCCGCGCTTTCGGGACTCGCCAAGAGCGGATCGATTCTTACGACTGGCCAGCCGGGGGTCTTTTCACTCGCGGGAGCCAGTCCGATCACTACGACGACCATGACACTTCCAAACTCTTCCACGAACGCGGTCATTCATGCGCTTTCCTCTCTCGGCAAGACATCGGTGGCGACCCGCTCCTTCGTCACGACCTTGAACGACCAGGCCGTTCCTGTCCAGAACGTTCAGAATATTGGTTACCTGATGGAAAATCTGGCCGGAATCGCGGGAATCGGGCAATCCACATTCACGCAAAACATCCCGGGATCCGTCACCGTCGGGTTCACGATGACCCTGGTGCCCCATCTTCTGGACAACAAGGAAATGCTCCTTGGCGTTTCGATCGACGACACCAATCTGAACCAGATGCAGACCCTGACCTCCGGAGGAGGGTCGATCCAGCTCCCGAACACGTCCCAGAGATCGTTCATGCAATGGGTCAAACTGACTTCCGGACAGACGGCGGTCATCGGTGGCTACGAGCAGACCCGCCGGGTCTTTCAGCAGAACGGTACCGGCACTCCGTCGAACTTCTATCTTGGCGGTGGACAGAATTCCCAGATCGTCCGGGATGCGATCGTCATTCTGGTCACGCCGGTCGTGGGGGGGTAACCATTGGCCCAGGTCGTCCGGATCGGAAAGAAAAAGTATGCAGTCGGCCTCTCCTGGGGACCCCTCACGCCCGACCGGCCGCTCAGGCCACAGGCGATCGAGAAAACCCGCCACAGCAAAAACGATCTCTATGTGACCTCCGGAGACATCGAGCCGATGGTCGGCCACTGCGATCAGGCGAACGGTGTAAAAGCGGGGCTTCCTGTCCTGGCTCCGCTTGTTGCGGATGGGTGGCCTGCGAACACACTGATTGCGTTGGCTCCAGACGGACAGCCTGCAATCGGATTCCAGATTTTAAACGGAATCATCTACGACGATGTGGTGGGGAGTGTCGAAGAAATCCGGACATGGTTCGACGGAATCGTCGGAGAGCACAAGTGGGACCATGTTTCCTCTCCATGGGATGCTTCTGGTGTCAAAACATCCGCCTTCGAAGATTCCATCCGGACAAGTGGAGTGAAACCTCCCAGGCTTCATTCGGTAAGAGAGGGGAGGGGGGCGGCGATCAAGGTCACCGTTTTGATCCTTCTCGTTCTGGCCGGCTTTGTCGTCGTTTCGAAGATCGTTCGGGATCGTCAGGAGATGGCCGCCCGCTTGGCGCTTCTTTCCCGGCATGTGGTCATTCATGTGACCCCGCCAGCCCGCATCGTACCTGTCGGAGCTTTTGTCGCGGGTTGTCTTTCGGCGGTCAACCGGATCCCCTCGGACGCGGTGGGATGGACGGTCCAAAGCATCTCCTGTCGCCCGGACAAGATCTGGATCCTGTGGAAGAGATCCTCCGGATCGGGGACGATCCGGGATCTCGAAAGGGCTCTTTCCTCCCGGGTCAAACTCGTCGGAAAGAACAGGGCCAAGACCGGAATTTCCCTGTCTGTTCCGGAATACGAAATTCCTGTCGGGAGACTTCCTGATCTCGAGGAGGAAAAGAAAGATCTTGCCTCTGTACTGGAATATTACAATCTCGACTATCAAGCGGCGGGTGATTCGTTTCTTCCGGGGTTTTCCGGAGGGAGTGGTGCGGGATTTTCGGTCAACCTTCCCGATATTCCCGATGACAGACTTTTGTCAGCCCTGGGATCGGTCAACGGCCTTTCCGTCCGCTCCCTTGATTGGGCCGGAAAATCGCAGTGGATTTTAAAAGGAGAATTAAAACATGCGCCGATCATTTTGGTTCACGACCGTTCTGATGGTCGCTTTGGGAGGGGAACTTCTGGTGAGAGTGGCTCCGGTCCAGGCGGGAAACACGAATCTTCTCCCCCCTTCGGAAAATCAGGGAGGAGTTCTGTCGGGGAGCGTCAATTCGGCTCCGTTTCCGGAAACCTCGCCCCCAGGGAGTCTTCCGGCCCAATCGAAAAAACAAAGGGACAGTATGAGGGAACGGCCCTCCCTTCCGTCCGTCTCCCCGGGGACCGATGAAAGTTCCCCGGGGACCTACGGCAGTCATCGTTCTCTGGGCTCCCTTTTCGAACTCAAACGGCAGGAGACCCTTCTGAAAAGGGAAATCGCCATCAAAAAACTACAGAAGCAGCTCTCGGGGCATAGCGCGAAAAAAACGCTCGACACGGGTACACAAGGATCTCCCATGACGCTTCTTGCGGCGGGTATCGACGGAAATCGCTATGCCGTTCTGGCCTGGCCCGATGGAAGAAAAATCCGGGTTCGGGAGGGAGAAAAACTTCCGGATGGCACCCGAGTTATCAGGATAGACGGCTCCGGAGTTTCCGTTCAAAAACGCGGATCGATAGTGACCTATCCGTACGGAGAAGCGTCCGGATCTCGCCAGGGTGGGGGAATCCCCCAGTTTTCCGGATTCTCTCCTCCTCCCCCTCCGTACCAGAGGACAGGAGGGCATCCGTGAAAGTTTTCGAACTTCCTCACCACCTCCCGGTCGAGGTGGTTTCCGAACCGGACGGGGACCTCCCGGCTCCCTCATCGCTTTTGGAGGGACTTGTGGGAATGGGAAACGGCCAGCTCTTCGCTCTGAAAGAGTTCAAGGGGAGGGCGGATGTCGATGCCTACATCGCCCGATTCTCCGAGTATCTGGAAACATCCGGGAAGGGAGGGGAGCGTATGGTTTTCTGGGTCGAGAAACCCATTTTTGCGAATGTTCTTTCGAAGCTCAGGGAGCTTCCTGGCCCTTCTTCACCGAGTTCCAATTTATTGCCAGACCCCTCCAACATGGAACAGTCTCCGGAGACATCTCTTCCTGATGAGGTTTTTTCAGAAAAAGACGGGATTCCCATCCCCGAATCTCTTTCCAAAAAAGTGGTTGCAATGGAGGATGGTCAGATCGTAGCATCGGAAGACCTTCGCGGGAGTTCGGATTTCGCCCTTTTTGTAGGACAAACTTCCATGAGGATGGAGGCCAGGGGAACCATTGGACAATTTCGGATTTCCTATGTTCCAAACAGAAAAATCCGGGATCTTCTTGCGAAGAGGCTTCGAGAGTGTGAGGAGGAAGACTATTCCCATCTTTTGGGCGAGATGGGGCTTTTGAGCATCAATACGGAGGAAGAAGCCCGCAAGCCAGCGGAAAGTCTTGAGAAGGAGACCTCTAAAAAATATTCCGGAGAAAAATGTGCTCCAGGGATTCCCCTGATAAAGGATTCTGCGGGAGGTTCCCCCTCCAGGTCTCTGGCAACCGATGTTGGAAAGGGAATTTCGGAGGTTTTGGAAGAAAAAAAAGAATCCATCAACTCCAGGGAGGGGGACACTGAATGCCTTTCGGTCCCGTCCGGAGGCACCATTCCGGATTTTCGGGCACCGGAAGATATCGCTTCCATGGTTCTTCTCTTTCTGGACGGCCGTTTCTATGTGTCCAGGGAGCACAAGACAAACCAGCATGTGAACTATTATTGTCGGCATTTCGTTCCGGAATTGTGGCCAAAGATTTTTGGCGACAAACCAGTTCCGAAGCCGCAGTATGTGCCATACGAGCACCTGCGGAAAATCCGTCTGGAAAACTTGCCCTCCGAGTCTGTCGCAGACGGATACAAGGCAGAGGGGGACGAGGCCCGGAAAATCATGGAGATCATTCGGGACGCCATCGCCAGGAAAGCCTCCGATATCCATCTCCGAATCGAACGGGACCGGACGAGAATCCTTTTAAGGATCCACGGCTGGCTCAAGCCCGTACAGACACTGACCCACGACGAAGGAGAACGTCTCGCCCGGATTGTCTACAACACGATGCTCGATTCCTCCGGGCGGGATAATATGTTTTCCGACAAGAAACCCCAGGATGGACAGTTTCGGCAGGATTACCTTCCCCGGGGCACCTTCAATATCCGGGAGTTCCATGCCCCGACGGGAGGGACGGGCCTCGGGACTATCACGATGGTCTTGAGGCTCCAGTACGGCTCAGGAACCGCTACTGCGTCGGCCCAGGATATCGATACTCTGGGGTACGGGGCGGATCACTTGGCTCAATTAAGGTATCTCATGGGATTGTCCTATGGAATCGTCCTTTTTTCCGGGCCCATGGGATCCGGAAAATCCACCTCCATGGCTTCGGTTCTCTCGATCGTTCTGTCGATGAATCCGCTCGAGGAGGGGAGGGGCCTCCATCTTGCGACGCTCGAAGATCCTCCGGAGTACGTGATTCCGACAGCCAGCCAGATTGCTGTCCCTGGTGGCCTCTTTTCCGAGGTTCTTGGGCGCATCATGCGTTTTGATGCGAATCTTTTGATGATCGGCGAAATACGGGACGAATCGACGGCCGAAAAGGCGGTCGAGGGGGCCATGAGCGGACATGTGGTCTATTCGACCGTGCATGCGAACGATGTTCTTTCCATTCCCCGGCGTCTGGATGGATTAAAAGTCCGACGGGATCTCCTGTGCGACCCGACGATTTTTCGCGGCATGATTTGCCAGCGACTCGTCCCCCTTCTTTGTCCGGATTGCAAACTTTCATGGGAGAAAGCGGAAAAAGCTGGAATCTTGCGACCGGATCTTTTAAAACGCCTGGAAGATGTCTCTGTGGATTCGGAAGAGGCTTTTTTTCACCGTGCCGGCGGATGTGACACCTGCAATGGGCAGGGAATCACCGGGAGGACAATCGTTGCGGAAATTCTCATTCCCGATCAGGAAATTCTGGATCTTGTCGCAGGGGGACGCATGACGGACGCCTGGCGTTACTTCTCGGAAAAACTCGAAGGTCGTACGATGATGGATCATGCGCTTGAAAAAATCCGGATGGGGGCCGTTGATCCGCGCGATGTCGAGGCCCGTCTTGGATGGATCCACAAAGGATCTCTCGACAGCCGGACGATCCGGGAAATTATCGGAGGGCTTTCATGAAAACAATTTCCTTGTCCGGAAACCTCCATGCATTCAAAAAGAGGCTCTCGTTCGGCCCTGGCGTTCGACGAAAGTTCTACGCCGACCTGGCTTCCATTCTCCGGACAGACTCATCGATGAGCCCAGTCCAGATCCGTGTCGCGATCGAGGAGTTCAAGAAACTTCCCTCCGCACCGAAGGCCGCGTTAGTGGAAATCGGAGCGGGGCTCGGCCGCGGTCGCGATTTTTCCAAAGCAATTGAAAATCTGACTCCGGAGTCGGAATCGATGATTCTCCATGCGGCGGAATCCACCGGCGATTCCAGAATCATGGTTCGCCTTCTTTCGACTCTTGCCGCAAATATGGACGAGTCCAGAAAAATCCGAAGGGCCTTTCTGGGAGCACTCCAGCAGCCGGCATTTCTGTTTTTGAATATCGGGGTGATTACCGTCTATATTTCGGATTCCCTGCTCCCCAAGATCTTCCAGGCGTTCAAGATCTCCCAGGACCGGTTGTTCGGGGCGGCCAGAATCTCTTTCGACCTCTTCTCCTTCGTTCACCATTTCTGGTTATTGATCGTGCTGTTCCCCTTCCCCGTCATCGGGGTGGTGTGGGGATCCTTGCGTCGGGATTTTCCCGGACGCAGGTTTCTGGATCGTCTTCCGCCCTGGTCCATCTACCGGATGATGATGGGAACGGAATTTCTGCTGGGTTTGTCAGCCATGCTGGAAGCGGGCATTCCCGTTATGCAGGCGTTCGAGCAGATTCGTAAACAGGCGCCGCCGTACCTCCGGGCGAGGATTGTTCCCGTCATGAAAATTTACCGGCGGACCGGAAAACTGGGAGATGCGATGGAGAAGAGCCGGACCCACTTCCCTTCCGACGAGATCATCGTCCGGCTTTCCCTTCGGGAAAAATACGGCGATCTGGGACCGGCCCTCGCAGAATTCGCGCGGGACTGGAAGGAGGACGGTTTGCCGAAAATAGAACGTCAGGCCCAATATCTGAATTACGGTGCCATGACACTGGCCGCTGTGGCGATCGGTTTTCTGGGGCTTGGAATACTCCAGATCGTGCAGCAGGCGATGGGCGGACTTGGGGTTTGATGATCCTGTTTTCTATCTAATAAATTATAATGGTATAGTAAAATACCATGTTAAAATGAAGAGGAGGAAGAAATGACAAAGACAATCGCCTGGTGGAAACAGAATCGTATTCGGGTGATCCGGACACTCTCGGACGAAAGGGGTGTTGCTGACGATGGACCCATGTCCATTCTGCTGGGAATCGGCTTGGGGATCATTCTTCTGGCCGCCCTGGTAGGCGTTTTTAAATTCGCCTTCTCGAGCACGACCAGCGCCATCTCGTCCTCCGGGGCATTTGAAATTCAGACCGGAGTGAAACAGGTGGCTTCTCCGGGAAATTATGGGTCAGGAGATCTGACGTCTGCCCTCATTGCCTCGAAATCCGTTCCCAGCAACATGATTATTCCTGGAAATACGACGACGCTCCAGGGGCCGACGGGAACCTCTTTCTATACGGTGACCGGAAACTACAGCACATTCTCGATCACCTTGGCCGGAATTACGAGCTCGGGATGCATGAGAACATTGGAGCAGACCACGACAGGAAATTCCTGGTACTCCGTCTCGGTCAACGGATCGAGCGTCACTCAACCGGTAAGCGTTCAGATGGCCCAGGGGGTCTGTTCCTCCGGAAGCGACACGATCACCTGGGTTTCGGACTGAAGCGGAGAACACATGTGGCTTTTGCTGGGGATCCTTCCGATCGCACTCCTTCTGTCCGGGATGTCCATGACTGTTTCCCGAACAAGTGTGCCGACTCTTGAAAATGCGAACCGGTTTTCCCTCGAGGCAAACCAGGAAGCGACCCTGTTTCAGTTGTATCGAGAGGCGGTGGCAAATTATCTCGACGCCAATCCGGGCTTTAACGGGGAGGTTCCTGTCTCCTCACTGAGTCTTCCTATTGGAACGATCCTTCCGTCGATGTTCGGAAACACCGTTTCGGGAGGGGTTGCCTGGACCTGGATCGCCCCTTCCTCATCTCTTGTCTACTCTCCGGATGTTGTGATGGGACCGGAGTTTGCCAAGTCCTTCGGTTCTCTTCTTGTGGGGGTGAACAAAAATGGAACCTTTGCTTCACCCTCGGGAATTTCCGTTTCCATCGGTGTTCCATCGTTCGTTCCGAATGGCTCTATCGTGTCTTTTTGGGAGGTTTGATCAATGTCAAAACATTGCTTTCTGAAATCCTTGGCGGATTTTCGGCTGGATGATCGGGGAAACTCATCTTTGCTGGGAATGATCCTTGCAACGGCTCTCGGCACGATCCTGATTGCGAACACGGTTCCTTTCTGGCTCGAGACACAACATCACGCGCTCATGGACCAGACGACCGCCCAACAGATCCGACAGGTCTCGGACGGATTGGCCGGGTATACGAAGGCCTATTATTCCGCGATCGAGGGGGTGAGCACGGCCACCAAGCCGGCGGTCATTCCAATCTCCGCTCTTGTTGCCACAGGGTTCTT
This sequence comes from Leptospirillum ferrooxidans C2-3, assembly GCF_000284315.1. Lineage (NCBI taxonomy): Bacteria > Pseudomonadati > Nitrospirota > Nitrospiria > Nitrospirales > Nitrospiraceae > Leptospirillum > Leptospirillum ferrooxidans. The sequence goes on from NC_017094.1 coordinate 568,795, forward strand.
GCCGGCCGGAACGAACACCGTCGATCCGTATGGGCAGACAGTTGTGGGGGAGATTCTTCAGCCCATTGCCGGTATTCTTGTCGGAGCGGTGGTCACCCAGGGGGGAACGGCCCCGGCCGGCGCGCACCTGAACCAGCTCGCAACCCTGATCGGGGCTCAAGGGGGATTTGTCCCAACGTCGGATATCCTGTCCCTCCCTGGGATTTGCGGAACAAACTGCTATCAGGGATCCGGTGGAACATGGAAGGCGAGTTTTTCCCAATACCCTTTTACGGGAGTGGGGCCGGGAAGCCTGATTGCCCTTCAGCAGTTCAATGCAAACAACATGCCCCAGGATTTTCTCTATCGCTCAAATATTCCTGGATTCCCCCAGGCGAACCAGATGCAGACCAGTATCAATATGAACGGGAACAACCTCAATAACGCCAACCAGGTGCAGACCTACAACCTGAACAGCCCGAACGGGACCGTCAACATGGACGGAAATTCACTTTCTTCCGGTTCGATCAACACGAATGGACAACCAATCTACTCGGGAGTGGCAAATATTAACGGACCTACTGGATATGCCCAATGCTCTCTTCCTCACCCCGGATATGGGTGTGGGTTAGTAGGACCGACTTACTCTGCGGGCGTAAGTATAGGAGGTGTCCCTATCTGTTTTGGGGTGTTTGGTGCCGATAACAATTCGGCAGTTTTTCTTGTTCCATGCTTGTAGATTGAGCTTTTCCTTTTATCAATCAAAGCACGTCGCTGTTGGGGAGGCTACGTCTCCTGACTCGTTCCAAGAATAAAGCGTCCACGACGGGAGGCCACCCGTTACGGTGGGCACGAGCATGTTGGGTCCGTCCGGCCACCCAACCTCCCCCGATAAAGCGCAAAACGCATGTATCCCCAATCCCCATGCTCCGGTACAAGCTCCAGCTGAGTAGTAGGGATAAACTCCACAAGGGTTATAGTAAGAGACTTGGTTCGTGTTTGGGTACAACGCCCCCGAGTAGATTGGTTGGCCAATGGCTTTGCTACGGCCAATCCATCTCTAGAGGTACTCACCACTGTGCTCCGGGGTTTTGCCATTCTGGTGGTCCACCACCAGGGGCCGTATTTCCAGCAGAACCACCTCCACCTCCATTTTCATATGCCTGAGTCATTCGGTCCATTATTGCCAGATTATTGGCAACAATTCCTGTAAAACACGCCCATTCCCCGGCATAGCACCCACATTCCCCTTTCCAGTAATTGTATTCGAGCGTATATGTCGGGCATGGGCTCACCCATAGGCCCATTTTGTCTTGCGCCCAAGAAGTTGTAGTCGTATTAACCGTTCCTGCAGAGATTGGTTGTCTCTTCCTTTTTCCAGGAGTCTCCGATAAGAGCACATGCAGACTCCAATCATTATTGTGGTTCCTCCTTCTGAACATTCCATCACGATCCGAATCGATTGTTCCTCTTCCTGTCTCTTTAAAAACCAGGTCGTGCCGGTCGTTTCCCTTCAAACATGCTACGACAGCTATGTTTCCCTGCGTGTTCTGCGCCAATCGACAAGAACGGGTTACAACCGGGTCGTTCTGAAGTATCTTGCCGACTGGCTGGAACGGGACCTCTCGTCTCTGACGGACGACGAGATCCTCAAAAAATACGCGTGGATCCGGGAAAAATCCGGATCTGCTCAGGCGGCGCTTGCGGTCAGGGTGCTTAAGGCTCTTTATTCTTATGCGATTGCAAGATTTGGGATTCCAGAACGAAATATTGGAAGGATCCTTCGTGTAGCCGGAATAGCTCTCACTCCCATCAGGAAAACACAGCTCATTCACAAGAACGATCTTCCGAAATGGTACAAGGCCGTTTCTTCTCAAAGCAAAACCCGGCAGGAACGCACAGCTCGGGATATCTTCCTGGTCGGACTCTTTACCGGTCTCAGGAAAACGGAGATCATGTCCCTCAAGTGGGAAGACATTGATCTTCGGTCCCGAACCCTGACAGCCAGAAATACAAAAAATCACAGGGACCATACTCTGCCACTTCCGGATTTTCTGGTTCGACTTTTACGGGAACGAAAACCGGATGTGGGGAAATCTACCCATGTTTTTCCGGGAAAGGATCTTACCGGTCGAATCCGGGATATTGACGATTCCCGATTTCGGGTGATCGAGGAATCCGGAATTGCCTTCACGATTCATGATCTCAGGAGAACCTTTGCGACGATCGCGGCGGAGATGGGTATACCACCTTACCTTCTGAAAAAGCTCCTGAACCACAAGTCCGGAGACGTTACTGAGGGGTACGTGATCTCGACTGTCGAAATTTTACGGAGTTCTGTTCAGAAGATCGCGAAACGGATAGAAGATCTCTGCCGGATGAAAAAGGAGGAAGAACCGGTCCGGGAGGAGTCTGCATAAAGAGAATCAGAACACGCATGGTTCGGAATCATAACTGATGATCGGTCAAGTTAGGGATCGGCCGGCAATAAGATATCTTATACACGGTTGGAGCCACTCTCAAATATAGCAATTTTCTGTACCTTTAAGTTCCTTCAAACTTCTGCGTTTGCCCCCATCACAATGGTCTGTTTGAAAAATAGAGGAACAAATTTTTGGTGGTACAGAGGGGATGCCTCATCTGGACCATCTATTTGTCAGTTTGTTGGCATTATTGTCAGTGGCTTCTACCATGGAGATCCCTTAAGTCTTTTGAATCATTTTTTTTATTTTTTTGGCATACATGTTGCTGTATATTTTGCAGAATAAGTAAATAAATAATTATTTTCAATCAATCCGTGTGGAGTGAGAGCATTTTGGTATGGTTGGATTCTCCCTCGCCATCATCCCCGACACTACGGAATGAGCTAATAGGAAAAGATCCTATTTTCTTAAAAGGGGAATGACTTGGAAAACTTTATCGTGAATACAACCCTTATCCCCTCATCCTCATCCGATCCGCCTCAAATCCAGGAATCACCCTCCTCGCATTCTGTTTCTTCCCTCCTCGACGTTCTGCATCAAACAACTCTTGTTTTTCTTGAGGAAATGATGACCCAGCTTGACCGATGGACCTATGAGAAGAGATTTCACTCCTACCGGGTCAGCATTCTCTCGGAAGAGTTGGGGAAGAGAATGGGGTTGTCTCCTTCCCGACTGACGATATTGAGAGGCGGAGCCCTTCTCCACGATATCGGAAAGATTCGGATTCAGCAGGATATTCTGAATAAACCCGGTGCACTCACTCCTAATGAATGGTCCATTATGCGGCAGCATCCAGCCCATGGCCGCTCGATCCTCTCCCAAATTCCCAGCCTCGCTTTTGCGAAGGATATTGTCTATCAGCACCATGAACGTTGGAATGGGACTGGATACCCAAAAGGGTTGAAACAGGATGCCATTCAGATGGAGTCCCGCATTTTTGGGGTAGTCGACAGCTATGATGCGATGATATCCCGCCGTTCTTACAACATTGTGAAATCCCATGAAGAAGCGATCGAAGAGATCCAGCGGAATTCCGGAATACTCTTCGACCCTGAGGTCGTTCACGCATTCGAGAATATTTCGAGAGAGTTTTTCGACCAGGTTGAATTCGGCCGGAGTCATCCCCGTTTTATTCAGGAGTTTTTTGTGCCGGAAGAATATCTGGCTCTGCTTGTTCCATTGGGGCAGTCCGTAGCCGAAAAAAAGGGAATTTCTTCATGAAAGAAAAAACCATTCGGGGCTACATCCAGAGATTGATCAACCGGGTCCGCTTTGGCGCGGTTTTTTTCTTTCTTGTATGGGTTGGATTTATTGCCCTTTACATTTCAGTTGGACAAGGTGTTCTCAAAAAGGAAAAGAGCATTCTGGTCGATGAACAAATCGAACGGAACTTTCTGAGGCTCCAGGAACCTTTGAGCGTGTATGTGGAAACGCACAGTTCTTCCCAGAAACTTCGTTTCAATATCATCCTTCAGAAAATACTCTCAAAAATACCCGAATATGCCGTGCAATCTCCAGGAAGTGTTTTCACTCCTTCAGAACAAAGGATCAAAGGAATCATCTTGCAGATCCGGTCATTGGGAAACGCCCTCTTCATTCCAGACATTGGAAAGAAGGAACGGGAACAACTTTCACTAACGCTCACCAATCTCATTTTCGAATCGGTCCACAAGGAAATTGATCCTCTTCTCATCGAATTGCGGGCGCAGGAGATAAAGAGTATCCACCAGATGTTCTTGGTCATCCTTTTTAATGTCTTTTTCCTTCTCTCGGAACTTGTTCTTCTCTTATGGATAGGGCGCCCTCTTCGAAACTATGTCGAAAAATCCCTTCTGAGACCTCTGGAAGATCTGGCGATCTGGTCTCGGGGAGTGACAAAAGGGGAGGAGATGGCGTTCGGACACCTCGAATCTTTCCCAAAGGATGAGGAAATTAGGGATCTGGTTGGGTCCATCCGGTCGATGAAAGAGTCTCTATTACAGTCGTTGGGACATACCGAGCGCAAACTTCAGTATAACGAACTCCTGTCGATGATCATCCAGGCTTCGGGCTTCATGTCCAGGGAAGAGGACATCCTCAATGTATCCCGTCAAGCTTTGATGTCGGTATTTGCTGGAAAACCGATAGAGATTCATTTCCATCTTGGAGCGTTTTCCGAAGTGGATGAATGCTGGGCTATGAGGAAGGGAGGACTGATCAGCGATCAGGACTGGAATGGATTGGTCCGCTGCCACCAATGTGAACATAGCCTGATGGAAAGAACGTATCTCTGTGCCCCCATCCAGTCCTCTGAAGAGACTCTCGGGACGATCACGCTAAGGGCGCAAGGGGTATTTGGATGGGCAGAAGAAGACCGTTCATTCTTAAGGGATGTCGCGGCCCATGTTGGAATGTCTCTCTCAAAACTCAGACTGTTGCATCGGCATAGGAACGAAGCAATTCTTGACCCGCTGACCGGCTTGTACAATCGGCGATATCTGGAAGACTTTTTCCAGAGGGCGGTGGCTCTTATGCTCCGACATGGAACCCCTTACACCTTTATTATGCTGGATATCGACCATTTTAAAGAGATTAATGACACGCATGGGCATGAAACAGGAGATAAGGTCCTCCGGGAATTTTCGGAAATCATCCGGAGCAGTATGCGACAGGGGGAAGATATGGCTGCGCGTGTTGGAGGGGAGGAATTCGCGATCATTGTGTTTGGAAACAGATCCCAGGCTTTTGTCGTGGCGGAAAAGATCCGAAAGACAACAGAGTCAAGATGGGAAAGGGTGAAGGAACTCAATGTGACCATATCGGCAGGACTTGCGGAATTCTTTCCGGAGACTTCCCTGGCCGAGGTGATGAAAGAAGCCGATCAATCACTCTATCAGGCCAAGAAGGAAGGGAGAAACAGGACGGTCATGGCAGGGGAAAAGGGGAACATGTTTTAAATATTGATGAATGACAAAGGTGCTTCCTAAATAGAGTCGTCTCCAATTATAGATTGTTTTTGCAATATACACAGGAGGTCACAATGGCATGGTTTGGCAGATCGGCACAATTGAATGAATACGAGAGACCTCTGAGTGAGCCAAAAGACGAGTCAGACTTTTTAAATGATAGCCGGATCCTGCGAAAAATTCTGGACTCCCTTCCCGATTTTGGGATTGCGATCGCTTCAGCCGATATGTGTCCGGGAAAATCGGGAAATCGCATTCTCTATATGAATCAGACCATGAAGGGAATTGTTTCGAGGATGGAGTCAGAAATGAAGAAAAGCTTCGGAGTGTCTGGCTCCGAAGTCATGGGAGGCTCCATTCACCGGTTTCATAAGGATCCCGACCGGATTAAAAAAATTCTTGAAGGAATTCAACCAGGGGAAGTGCGCAAGAATCAGGTCATGGATATCGGGGGAATCAGCCTTCTTTCGACGACCGAGCCAATTATCGATCCGTCTTCAACCCGGGTATTGGGGTATATGACGATCTTCAAGGACATCACAAGTGATATTCTTCTTGAAAAATCTGTCGATTCCCAACAGAAATCTTCGGAGACTCTCTCAAAGGCAATGGAGGATCTCAATTCGGGAATCAGGGAGATCGTCAAAACGACAGGGAATGCTTCTGGCGAAGCCCAAAAAACCCGATTGGAGGGCGAGGCTGGCCGGAACACTCTAAAAGATCTTCTCTCTCAGGTCAGGGAAGCCGGCGAAGCGATGCGGGCGCTTGTGGGTGTCGTGAATACCCTGAATGCCCGAAGCCAGGAGATTGGCAAAGTCGTGGAGGTGATCGATGACATCGCAAGCCAGACAAATCTTCTGGCCCTGAACGCGGCGATTGAAGCGGCCCGGGCGGGAGACCAGGGAAGAGGCTTTGCCGTTGTGGCTGACGAAGTCCGGAAGCTTGCCGAACGCACCATTCGGGCGACGAAGGAAATTGGATCGACCATCCGCGAGTCTCAGAACGATACGACTCAGACCGTAACACTGATTCACGGAACTCTGGGAATGGTAACGGAAAGCCAGTCCAAGGCCGAAGTGGTTGGAACGGTCTTTGAGTCGATACTCTCCCATGCGACTATTTTATCCGATACTCTGAAATCCATTGTAGGAGTTACGGAAACACAATCAAAAAGCGTATCGGAAGTCAGAGATCAACTGGACCTTTTGGTGGAAGGAATGAAGGAGACGATGGATGGAGTCAAGTCCAAAGTGTGAAACTTGGTGTGTATATGTGGATCCAAGTTATTGAGTGAGTGGAATAAATCCATCTTGGATACTCCAGCCTAAAATAAGAGAAGGGCAATGCCTTACTTATTGACCTGCAGATTCTGCAGTCGAGGCTGTTTCTTTTTTTATTTCGAGATCCTTTTTTGGATAGAATGACTTTTTATTAATGATTCCCATATGTAAAGAAAAACTTGATCCAGCTCTTCTCGGAAAAATCGTTGTGGCGAGATTTTTGGAACTCCCTCTTCAACGTTTCGACCTGTTTGTGCAACGCCTCGAGTCGGAACTATTAACCCAGAGACTCTCCGGAGTTATCACGATTCGAGAAATTGAAGGCACAAAAATGGGCCAGAATGTTGATCCGGAGGGAAAGACGATCGGAGAGATTGGATGGGAAGGAAATACTCCAGAACTTCTATATCATAAAAAGAGTTATATTAGGACATATCACTTCGATGATACCGATCAAGAAGGGATTCTCCAGAAAAAAGAATTCCAAAAAATGGTTCAGAGTTTCCGGCTCATCAATACCAGAAATCATTTGACCTATGCTTTGATCCAATACATGCTCCGTTATCAGGCGACGTATCTTCGAGCCTCCGACCCAACGCTTCTCCGCCCATTGACCCAGAGCCAGATTTCCTTTGGTCTGGCAACTGGCGGGTTTTATTCGGGCATTGCCGACTCTAGCCGTATATCCCGTCTCATTAGGACTCTTTTCGTAAAAATGCCGGATAACCGGATCCGTGACCTTTCGATTCTTTCCCCGAGTTCTCGTGAAATTTGTTGTCATTTTATCAATAGAGTGATAAAACTTGAAAGATCATTGATGGATGAAGGAAAACTTTTGGATCCACTCACGGATGGGGAGATCGCTGAACGGGTAGGTGCAGACTTCGGATCCCATTTGTCGAGAAGAACGGTCGCTTACATTCGCCGTGAACTCGGTATCCCTGAGGGAAAGGAGCGACGGCAGGTAAGGTGTTACCATGTGGCGACGGCACACTTTTCTCCACCGATGTTTCTTTCCACACCAATTTTGAGAGAGGTTGTTCCAAACGAACCAGGAGTGTATGAAATCCGCTCGTTTGTTCCGGGGTCTCATGAAGGTGTTATCTACATCGGCTCTACTAGGGATCTCAGGAAAAGGTTGCATCACCATCTTCAAGGAACCGGAAATAACCAGCGACTTCGGGAAAAAATCGTCAGAGGTGCCAGGTTCCGCTTCCGGATTGTCAGAGAACACTGGCGGGATGAGGAGCGAGAGATTTACCGGACATTCTGCGTCACATACGGAACGCCTCCCGAGTGCAACCGCATGAGTCCGTGAAGAAACGAACCCTCTCGGAAATAAGGAGGTTCCTCCTTGGAAAGATTTTTGCGCAAGCAAGCAAGCAAGCAAGCAAGCAAGCAAGCCTTCAGGTCTCAACCGGTCGATGATGAAATCGATCGACAAAATTATGGAAGAATTAATCCAAAAATTAGCTCTTGATGAAGAGAGTCACCGTCTCCGTCGCGATTTTCTTGGATTCACAGAAGAAGATGGCTCCCGTCTAAAGGCTCTCCATCCCCATATTTCCTCCTTTTATCCTCAGTTTATAGATAGCTTCTATCAGCACCTCATCGATTTCGAAAAAAACAGATGTTTCCTCCAGGAGGAAGCAACTGTCGAGTTTCTGAAAAAAAATCATACCGCTTATTTTAATAATTTGACGACTGGGATTTATGACAAGGATTACATCAGCAGTCGCCTCAAGATTGCCTTGATTCATCATTCCATTGGCCTTTCTCTGCAATGGTATCTGGGCGTGTATGTAAGATATCTTTCGGATTTTCTTCCCAAAATTCGGTTGCTTACGTCCGATCTGTCAGAAGAGTTCACGTCAGTTGTCGTCTCTTTTCTCAAGGTGATGATGTTTGACCTGGGGTTTGCTCTGGATACCCAAAAATATATTGAGACCAGAAGGCTCTATAATCTGAAACAATATGCGGAGAGCATCCTCTCGAATATTCCTGACGGCATTCTCGTTCTTTCGGGATCCCTTACGATCCTTTCTGCCAACCAATCCTTTCTGAAACAATTTGATCTTGCTACGAAAGAGGTTGTCGGGAATCCCATTGAGAAAATCCTTAACGCATCCGGGCTGAAGTCTCGTCTTTTGGAGGTGCTCGGAAGAGCAGGAGCACATTCCGATTTCTTTCTGACAATAGGAAAATCCGGAAAAGAACCTGTGAAACAAATGCAGGTCATTCTTATGGGAATGCGTTTTGAGGAAGAAGAGGGCCAGGCTCTTCTGATTATGAAAGACCTTTCGGAAGAAGAACGATTGAAAGCCATATCAGGCGGGTCCGAACGACGTTTCAGAAAATTGGCCGATGTCGCTCAATCCGGAATCATTTTAGTGGATTCGAAGAATATAATTCTTTATTTCAATGGGTCTGCAGAAAAAATGTTCGGGATTTCGAGGGATCTTGCGTTAGAACGTTCGCTCCATATGCTCCTACCAGAGGCGGAAGATTTTATCTTTTCCTCTGTCACCGATCCTCTAGAGGAGCAAGAAAACCAATTTTTTGAGACACAGGGTCAACGAAGCGATGGGTCATTTTTTTCTGTTGAGGTCTCGGCTAGTATCTCCAATGAACCTTCCGGTCCTTTAACGACACTCGTAGTTCGTGATCTTACCCGCCCCAAACAATTTGAAGATGAACTTCTTTATGTTGCCAATTATGATGCCCTGACAGGTCTTCCCAACCGTACACAACTAATCGATCTGCTGAGTCGGGCCATCTCCCAGACCGAAAGGAATGATGAACAGATAGCTCTTCTGTTTCTTGATCTGGATCGATTCAAGGGGATCAACGACTCCATGGGACACGCAATTGGTGATACCCTATTGGTGGAGATAGGAAAACGCCTCTCCCACTGTCTCAGAAAGGGTGACATCGTAGCCCGCTTCGGTGGGGATGAATTCGTCATTCTTTTGAAAGATCTCGATAAAGAGATAAATATCGAACAGATTGCGGAAAAAATTCTCGATGAGTTGGCCCAGTCTTTCGAAATTGATCAAAATCAGATTTTTATGAATGGAAGTATTGGTATATCGATCTACCCTAATGACGGTGACACGGCGGACCTTCTTTTACGACGTGCGGAAGCTGCCATGTATCGGGCAAAAGAGATCGGGAATTCTTATGTCTCCTACAGTCCAGAAATTGGTACTCTTCCTGAACGGAGATTTATAATGGAGCGGGATTTACGTCTGGCTCTGGAACGAGAGGAATTCGAACTTTACTTTCAACCTCAGATCGATCTTCAAACGGGAACGCTGGTAGGAGCGGAAGCGTTGATCCGATGGAGACATCCGGAAAAAGGTTGGATACTTCCCGAGCAGTTCATTCCCATGGCCGAATCGACAGGGCTGATTGTTCCGATCGGAGCTTGGGTAATTCGTGCTGCCTGTAACCAGATCAAATTATGGAAAGATACGGGATTCGACCCCATCCGACTGACCGTCAATGTCTCGGTCAAACAATTCGAACGTGGGCGTCTGACCGAGACATTTGAATCCTCCTTGATTGAATATGGGGTTGATGGGCGATTTCTCGAAATGGAAGTAACCGAAAGCGTGCTGTTGAAACATTCCCTAACTGCTGACAATCTGCGGGATCTGTTGCGTCTGGGTATCAGGACCTCGATCGATGACTTTGGCACGGGCTATTCAAGTCTATCGAGTCTTAAGAAACTTCCCGTTTACAAATTGAAAATAGACCGTTCATTTGTGACCCCGCTTCAGGAGGATCCAGATATCCGGGCAATCACCAACGCCATCATCACGATGGCGGCGGCTCTCCGCCTAAAGACGATTGCGGAGGGAGTCGAAACACAAGAACAGTTCGATATTTTGAAAAAACTGGGATGTGATGAAATCCAGGGGTATTATTTTAGTACTCCTCTCCCGAATTTAGAGTTTCTGAAATGGGTTCAGGATAGAAAATCAATTGAAGGATCATAAACCTCAGAGGATTTTCCTGAACAGGAACAGATGCGTTACTAGAGAAGAATGATGGACAAAAATAAGAAGGAGTTTTTTATGAAAAATATGCTCGTTCGATTGGAAACATTGCAAGAGGGAGTTCTTATTGTTTCGGATATTTTTGATCCCCAAGGGAGGCTTCTTGCCAGATCTCCTGTAACTCTCGATGAGAAGCTGAAAAAATTACTGCAGTCCCGGGGGGTGAGAGAAGTTTTTATTGAGGATAAGAAGGATGAAGGTCGGGGTGAGGACGATCAGAGCGTTAAACTCAAGATATCAACCTTAAAAAAATGCCTGAATTTGCTGAGTTCCGAAAAAAAGGATACAGACTTGAAAACTATAGTCCTGAATACAGTAGAGCAGTTTTACATGAGAAATAGATAAAGAAAAAGGGGGATGACAATATTGCAAATTTGATTCCCCTTAAGATGGAAGGAGTCGCGTCATGGTGGAAGACACTAACAAGATATTCGAGAATTTCGAAAAAAAAGAAGGATTTTCAGCACTTCCTGAAGTGGTTAGCGATGTCCTTTACTCTCTTGAATTGGAGAACACCTCACTGATAGATATTGCAGAAATCATCAAAAGAGATCCTGGATTTGCTACTCAAGTCATGAAGTATGCAAATTCAGGCCAGTACATCCTCTCCAACCCTATTAGAAGTGTCGATGCGGCCGTTAGTCTCATTGGAATGACTGCAATCAAGGGGCTATGCCTGGTTTTGCCTATTTTTGAAAAATACAAGAATATTCTTGGTATCCCTGAAATCTGGACTCATAGCCGCGCTTCGGCAATTTGTTGTAAGAGCATTGCCCAAGCGATTAGATTCGAAGAAGTGGATGTCGCAGAAACAGCCGGACTTCTTCATGATATTGGAAAAGTTGTCTTGGCTGTAACAATGGGTGACCTTTTTTATTCCCAAATACAGACGGCTGATTCTCTGGAGAGACAGTCCGACTGGCGAATGGAGAAGAGTCTCATGGGAGTGAATCATTGCTTTATCGGAGGCGGGATTGCGAGAAAATTCAGACTGCCTCAAACACTCATCGACACCATCATGTGGCATCATGAATTTGAGAAGTCTCAGAATAGTCAGATTTTGGCGTGCATCTGTTTTGTTGGTGATCAAATTGCTGGGATGATCGGGTTCGGACACCCTGACTACGTTTTTATTGAGCCCAGAATCGGAGCAGCTTTGGAGTTTTTGGGAATCCATGACGAATTATTTGAAACCATTATGTTGGATTGTTTAACCCGCGTCAATCAAATGGCTCCTTCCTAAAAGGAAGATTGATTTTCAAGGCAATTGATAATAAGGGAGCGGGGGAGTGTGCCAATCTATCAAATTGATCACTCCTCCATCGATTGAGTTATCCTAATTTCGTCAGTCCAAAGTCTCATAAAGTTCTTCCCGAAGTCTCCGGTCAAGGCAAGCCTCTCTTAACACTTGGGCAATTTCCTCTTCGTTTTTGGGCCAGTTAATCCAGAAAAAATCCCGCGCTAAAAATCCGAAGTTTGTTTTCCAGACAGGGGTTCCTTTCAGACCTTCTCTCCAGACGATAATCCTCCCATCTGTATTTCCTTCTTCCAGAAAATCGTGATATGGGACAATCCGGCAGATAAACATGGGAAATCCGGCGTGTGTCAGATACTCAGAATCGTCGAATCCCGATCCAAGATAGCCGAAGATGGCTTTTCCCCAAATGAATTTTGGGAGGTTGTTAAGAGGTCTCAAAAGAGAAACCTTTTCGATCTAAGGGATTTTATGAGGTGGATTCTGTGCAATCCTGTCAAAAAGAGGTTGGACCTTTTCGGGAGAGACCGGATGGCCGTAATAGTAACCCTGGGCCAGATAACATCCGTTGTTTCGAAGGAAGCGATCTTGTTCCTCCTGTTCGACGCCTTCGGCCACCACATCCAGGGAAAGTGACTTGGCCATGGCGAGGATGGCCAGAACGATCGCCTGGTCGTAATGGTTGTTGAACAGGCCTGTCAGAAATGACCGGTCGATCTTGAGCGTATTCACTGGAAAATTCCGGATGTAATTCAGGGAGGAGTATCCTGTTCCAAAATCGTCAACAGAAATACTCACGCCGAGATCTCGTATTCGGGAGAGTGTTTCTAACGTATGATGATCCTGAAACATCAATGTCCTTTCCGTGATTTCCAGCTCAAGAAGAGCGGGATCGATGCGATTCTCCTTCAAAAGGTATTCCAGAAAATCGACGAATCCCGCCGAGTGGATCTGTTTGACGGCAACATTCACCGCCAACCGGTTTAGCAGAAAGCCCTGGTCAATCCAGATTCTCATCTGCTGAAGGGCTGATTGCAATACCCATCTTCCCAAGGGAACGATGAGTCCCATTTCTTCGGCCACAGGGATGAATTCATCCGGATGGCGAGTTTTATTTCGATGTTTCCAGCGAACAAGAGCTTCTACTCCGATGGCTCTGGACTGTGCATAGTCGACAATCGGCTGGTAATGGAGAAAAAATTGGTTCTGATCGAGTGCATCCTGAAGCTCTGTCGCGATTTTCAGTCGCTTCTGGACAATCCGGTTCATCTCCTGAGAGAAAAACTGGATGTTGTTGCGTCCGGTTTTCTTGACCTGGTAAAGAGCGATGTCGGCATTGCGTACAAGACTTGTCATGTCGGTTCCATCATCAGGGAAAAGGGTCACACCGATACTGACTGTCAGGTCCGCGCGGGAATCATCGATCCTGAATGGAGTGACCGATTCATTCAAGAGCCGGTGCCCCAAAACAAGAGCTTCGGTCTGATCCGACAAATCTCCCAGAATGATGGCGAACTCATCTCCTCCGATACGAGCAATGGTATCTGACTCGCGAACGATGCTTGTAAATCGCCGCCCCAACTCAACCAGAACCCGATCCCCAAAGGGGTGACCAAGGCGGTCGTTGATATTCTTGAAATGGTCCACATCCACATACAAAAGCGCAAACAGTCGGCCGGTGCGATGAGCCTGTGCGATGGCCTGGGTCACTCGGTCCTGAAACAGATGTCGGTTGGGAAGACCTGTCAGGGCATCATAATTGGCCTGGTAGCTGATTTTCTGCTCGAGTCTCCGTTTTTCGGTAACATCCCGGAAGATAATCACACAACCACGGACTTTCTCCTCATCATCTCTGATAGGCGCTGCGGAGTCCTCAATGGAGAACTTTTTTCCATCCCTCCTGATCAGAAGGGTGTGGTTGGCAAGTTCCACAACGACGCCTTCCTTCAGTGCCCGTTCCACCGGATTGTCTCCGGGAGCTCCGGTATATTCATTGACGATCTGAAAGACTTGAGCGATCGGATGTCCCATGGCTTCATCAGATCCCCATCCTGTCATCTCTTCCGCCAGGGGATTCAAATAGGTGATCCGGCAATGTTCATCGGTCGTAATCACCGCATCCCCGATGGATTTGAGTGTCACGAACCACTGTTCCTTTTCGAGGTGGAGATCATGGATCAGCTGTTTTTGCCGGGTGATATCCCGGATGGATACGGTAAACCCGATTCGCTCCTCCCGTTCGTTGATGACGACTGCACCATGGGCTTCCCCCCAAAAAGTACTGCCGTCTTTTTTCCTGTACTGCATCTCGTAGGGATGAGAGTCAGAAGGGCTGTTCCGGCTGTAACGAAGTTTCCCCTGCTCCTCGTAATCAACCGGATTGGCATACAAGAGAGCGATGGGTTTGGAAACCATTTCCCCGGAAGAGTAGCCGAAGAGGCGGACAAAGGCAGGATTGACCCACAGGATTCGCCGATCAAGATCCACCGCAATGATGGCGTCTCCTATGGCCTGAAGGATGAATTGATGCTCGAATTCTGATTGAAAGGGATCCATCGATATTGTGACTTGGTCAATATCCGGGATTGCTGTGATCCTGAACGAGTTCCTCATCCGGAGCGGCCATATGCCACAAGAGGTAGGAAGCGACCAGGGGGAGCAGAACCGTATGATGGTTGCCACTTTCCTGAAGAATATGCCTGATATCGATTTTGACAGAAGGGATGTTCGTTGTGTCGAGGATGATATCGATATCACTTCCCCATCGGGAAAGGGCATCCTTGTAGTCCTGAAAAACGGGTATGCCGTCTTCTTTGAGACTTGCTAAAAACGGATGTCCGGGATCGATTTCACAGATGGCCAGGATTTTGACCCTGTCTTCTCCCAAAAGATGGAACTTCTCATAAAAACGGGTTCCCACACGTCCGAGTCCAATTAATAGCACCTGCACAGGCTTCACGATTTCCCCCTCTGATCTCTGGTTGATCCTCCCGATACTTTTTCCGAATTCTGTCAATAACACAAAGACTCATTGCTTGTTATAGACCGACAAAGATCAAAAGACAATATTTTCAAAAAACCATAATGAACTATTATCGAAAAGGGAAATAAGTTTCGTGTCAAGATTGGTGACAGATATGAAGAGGACCACAACACAACGTGTGCCGTGGCCCTTTTCTTTCGAGAAAAGATTTTTCTTTTAGGTCCCCGAAACTTTCGCACAGAAGCGGGTGAAGAAGACATAATTCTTTGTCTCGTACTGGATCGAAAAGATCTTTTTGATTCCGGCCTTCCTTGCGGCATCGAGAATCGTATCACCGCTTCCGGTTGTCGTGTCGGCGGCGAAGGTTCCGTTACATACCTCCGTCGATTTGAGATCCACGGGTTTTTTCGTTTCGACCATTGGATTCATGGGGGCTTCAGGCATGGCCAGTGTGCAACCGCCAAGAATGATGGTTCCCAGAATGAGTGGCGCCAAGACTTTCTTCATTGATACCTCCTTCGATGGCATGACCCGCCATAATTCTGGCGGGAAGGTTTGTGATCCGGCCGTCACAGCTTGTGTTCCTTCGCCAGAAACTGGGCAACGGCCAGACCCTTCGGGTGAACCAGGACGCTGCGCCTGACCACCATGAGAGTGACAAGAAGATTCTGGGAAACGCTCGACTTGGCTGCTTGGTAGGTGACCAGGATGGGCACCTGGATCTTCCAGACGTAAACGCCCTTCAAAAGTCCCTTGGCGAGGATAACTCCTGCTTCTGTGGGAACGGCAGACGCTACCATGCGGTTGTCGGAGACGAGCTTCAGGTTGCCGGAGGCCTTGAGCGATCCGATAAACGAGGCAAATCCCTCTTTCGTGAATTCGGGGGAAAGCCCGGACAGGGCGGATCTCCAGTTCACAAAATCATACGAATAGGCGGCGGTGGCCACATTTGTGGCCCAGGACACAACGGCACGGTCGGACGCGGCGGGGTGGGACAACGGTACAAGCGGCAGGATCCGGCCATCGTTCGTGGCGGCAAAATAGACGGGACTTTTGTGGACGAGCGCCCATCCCATCGCACCATTCAGAAGGACTGACGCCAGAAGAGCCCCCGCTCCATAGCGGAGAATCGCTGACTTGTTCCGGTACTCATCCTTGTAGAAGTCGTTCCGGAAACGAACAAACTCGGCACCTCCCTCCCGGATCGGACTCGATCCGGGAGCAGAGGCCTTTTGTCCCGCTGAACCCCCTGTCGTTTGTTCCTTTTGTTTTCCGAATCCGAAGAGTCCCATCAGAAGCCCATTCCGTCACGGGATCTCTGGCGGGAGGTCTGGGGCTCGACCGACTTCTCTTCCCGGGCTTGTGGGGCGGAGTGGCTTCGATCTTTTCCAGAGGTTTCCATCCGGAGACATTCCTTCATGGATCCGGTCAGTAACTCGATATCACGTTTGGCCAGCGCACTTCCTGGTTGTGATGGATAATTTTCAATCGCCTTCCGGTAATATTCGGCGGCTTTTTTCCAGTCATGGTTGCGTTCTGCCTCCGAAGCCCGGTTCCTCAAAACCGCTGTCGATGCTTTTTCTGCCGGGAGTTCTTCTCGGGATTGGGGGGTGGTTTCCCGACTCCCGTCGTTTTCGGCAGCCTGACTCATTCCGCGCTCTTCACGGAACGCTCCCCGGTCCCGGAGGCTCACAAAGGCTCCATCGCCGATCACTACATGATCGACTACCCGGATTCCCAACAAAATGCCCGCTTCGTTCAGACGTACGGTCAGGTTATAGTCATCCGTGGAAGGCTCGGGATTTCCTGACGGATGGTTGTGCAGAAAGATGACCGACGCAGCCGAGTCCCGGATCACGGGATTGAAAACCTCTCGTGGATGGACAAGCGTCATAGTCAAAGATCCTTCCGAGATTTTATGAAGATCGATCACCTGATGTTTCTGATCCATCGAAATCGCATAGAAACACTCTTTTTTCGCATCCTTTGTTTGCCCACTGAAAATCCGATAAGCGTCTTCGGCGCTGTTGATGGACATTCCCCGGTCGATGCCCTCGTTCGCCAGGCGTTCTCCCAGGACCAGTGCAGCTCCAAGTTTCTTTCCCTGAACATCCGTGAGCCCCAAGGTTTCTTTTAGTTCGGTTTGTGTCATCCGGGAGAGATCTCTGAGATTGACGTTCTCCGGGCATTTTGTTCCGGTGATGCGTTCGACCAGCACCCAGTCCGGCTCGTCTCTCAGTTTTGTCGTGGAGAGAGGTTCCGGAGGAAAAAGCCCTGGAATGAGTTGCAGGCGGCTCATCACTCACCTCCCTTTGAGTTCTTCATCCGTTCCCCGAGCGATTTCATCTCACGAAGGAGCTCGAAGGCGTCGGGATCTGTTTCGGACAACCGGGCAAGAGGATCGAGTGAGATGAGCAAGGGACGCCCCAGGGTTCTTTCAAGTAATTCGGGTTCGTTTCCAACCAGAAGATAGCTCTTTGCCTTGTCGCTTTCCGTCATATAAGCTCTCCCGCGGTTTCGAGAATGTCCCGTTCGTCGGCAATGACTCCTCCCTTGGCCCGTTCTTTTTCGACGAGGCCCAGGATCTTGGTGATATCGGCCGGTTTCACGCCCAGTTCGTCCGCGAGTTGCTTGACGGCGTCTTTCAGTGTTTCTTGAGTTTCCTTCAGTTCCTCTTTCTGGTTCAGAATCGCTTCGAATCTTTTTTTGTTGGCGGGATCGAGGTGCATAGTGGCGTTCCTCCTCATAAACACTCTGGTCATTCATTAAATTATATGGTATTATCAATTACCATTTAATTATATTACTCCAGAAACACAGAAAGTCAAAAGGAGGTTTCTCTATGAGATTGTTTATCGCCGAAAAACCCAGTCTTGCCAGAGCGATAGCGGAGGCGATCGGAAACCCCGTCAAAACAAGGACGCATATCGATTGCGGGTCGGACCGGGTCACCTGGTGCATCGGTCACATCATGGAACAGGCCCCTCCAGAGGCTTATGGAAAAGAATTCGCTCCCCCGTGGGATCTTCGCCCTCTTCCGGTCCTCCCGGAAAAATGGCTGGTTCTTCCGCTCAAACCTCTTCCTAATCCTTTCGGAAAAGATTCAATCACCGAACAAAACAGATTCAGAAAGGGAATTTTCGAACACTTCGAAGCGATTTCGCGGATGATCATGGATCCTTCTGTCACGGAAATCGTCAATGCCGGCGATCCGGACCGCGAGGGGCAGTTGATCGTCGATGAAATACTCGAGTACCTGAATGTCAAAAAGAAGGTCTTGCGGATCTGGCTGAAAGCTCTCGATCCGGAAACGATCAGGAAGGCGATCAGGAATCTTGAAGACAATGCTCTTCCGAAGTTTCGTGGCCTTAAAAATTCTGCCCTGGCAAGATCGAGAGCGGACTGGCTTGTGGGGATGAACATGACGAGGGCGATCACATCGGTTGCCCAGACCAGAACGGGAGACAGGACGGTTTGGTCTATCGGGAGGGTCCAGACACCTGTTCTAAGGCTGGTTCACGATCGAAACGAAGAGATCGCCAATTTCCATCCCAAGGATTTTTTTGTTCCTGTGTTGACGGTCGAAACGGGAAAGAATGTTTCCGTCGATCTTGAATGGTCCGAACGAGATATTCCGGGGGTGACGGATGAGGAAAAGCGCATTCTGGAAAGACGGGATGCGGAAAAGATCGTTCAGAGTGCCAAGGGGAAGAGTTTTCCGCTGGAGGTCAAGAAAGAGAACAAATCAGTCGGCGCTCCTTTGCCATGGTCTCTTTCCTCCTTGCAGGTCTTTGCCGGAAAAGAATTCGGCCTGAACCCGAAGGAAGTTCTTGAAACGGTTAAATCCTTGTATGACAACGGTTTTGTCAGCTACCCGAGAACCGATTGCGAGTATCTCCCTGAAAGCATTCATCAGGACGCGGCAAGAATCATCTCTTTGCTTCTTCCTGTTTTCTCTATCGAGAAGAACCTTGTCAATCCTTCACAGAAATCGAAAGCGTTCAATGATTCCAGGGTGACGGCCCATTATGCGATTACTCCTACGATCAAGGTCCCTTCATTCAGAAGTCTTTCTCACGACGAACGCTCAATCTACGAGGCGATATCAAGGGTTTATCTAGCCCAATTCGCTCCTGCCCTCTTCCTTTCTGAAACAAAAATCGGACTGAAGGTCTCCCCCGAATCGTTTTCGGTGTCGGGAAAGATCATCCAGGCAAAGGGTTGGACGGAGATATGGCCTCATGGAGGCCCGAAAAACGACAAGGTGTTGCCCCCAGTCGACAACTTCGATCCCGGGAAGGTGACGGAGGCAAGCGTCAGGGGAGGGAAGACGACTCCTCCGAAACCGTTCACTGAGTCAGGAATTATCGAGGTCATGAAGTCGGTTCACAAATACGTCTCCGACAAGGAAGCAAAATCCATCTTGAAGGAGTCGGACGGGATCGGGACGGAAGCGACGAGGGCGGAAATTGTGAGTCAGTTAATTCTGCGGAGTCTCCTTGAAAAGGCTTCCGGCAAATCGAAGGATCCGGCGCTCCTGGTGACGGATAAGGGGAGAAATTTGCTGAAGTCCGTTCCTGCAGAAGTCTCAAATCCCGTTTTGACGGCCACATGGGAGCGAGCCCTTTCCGAAATCGCATCGGGAGGCTCCGGGCCTGACGCATTTGTTCATGAGGTATCGGGAATGGTGGCCAAATGGATCTTCTCCCTGAAAGAGGTGTCCGGAACGATCGATATGGGCATCGCTTCAAAACAGACTGTCCCATCTCCCTGTCCTTCCTGCGGACGTCCGCTCGCAAGAATCAAGGGACCATCCGGATTCTTCTGGGGGTGTACTGGATACCGGGATACGGAAAAATCCTGCAAGACGACCTGTCCGGATGAACGGGGAAAGCCCGGAAAACCGAGGGAAGCGGAAAAACCGGAGGGGATCGGCCCATCCTGCCCGAAATGCGGAAAATCGACGGGAGAGATGAAAACAAAGATGAAAATTTCCTATTTCCGTTGTCCGGAAGGCCACGGCCCCTGGTGGTCGGACAACGGTGGGCTCGGAAAGGAATGGGAGCCCTTTTCTGCCAAAGGAAAATCCGGGCCGAAGGTTACCAAAACCTCCGGATCCCAAAAAAAGAGAGGGGTCCGGTGAGAAAAATTCTGGTGGGCTTTCTGTCCGTTCTCATGATCTTTCCTGGATCGATCGTTTCCATGGCAGCACAGGGACAGTCGCCAGCCACCACGACCGCACCCTCTCCACAGTCACAGTCCGTGACATCGATACAGAACCAGCTCAACTCCGACCTTGTTTCATCCTCAACGACTCCGCCTCCGACCCCGTCCCAGGGCGGAGGATATCAGTCTGTCCCGGCGGGTACCGCTCCGAACAACTGCGCGGCCCAGCCGATCCTGAACGCCATGGCGGGAGCCCAGTCGGGCTATCTGAATACGGCCAGCAGGGCGGTCTCGAAGCACCAGGGAGTGATGCAGGCATTGGCCAGCCAATTGGATGTCTGTTCCCAGAACTTCCTGAAATTTGCTTTTGGACTGTCCTCGTCTCTTCCGGGCTGGTCGGCGGTCTTGGACCAGATCGTCACGATGGCCTGCTCAATGGCCGGACAGGCGGTCTACGACGCCCTCATGTGTCTCATCAACGGAGCGCTCTATGGCGCCCTCACCGGAAAACCGTTCGGGTTCTGTGGCGGATATGTCATGAATGCGACCATGTCCGGTGGAATGAACGTCAACCCTTCGACAGGCCAGCTTCAATTGTCCGGGACCGGATCGACCGGAAATTCGTCCTTTACCTCCGGCGTCTCGGGAAACGCCACCCCGAACATCGGTACGTCCCAGAGTTCGGGAATGAACAACTCCACCTATAACGCCGGCGGAAACTACACCCCAGGACAGGGCATCCAGAATTCCACGTCCGGAGGAAGTACTGGATCGGGACAATCTATTGGGCCGGGCGGAGGCGTCACCGGAACCATTCAGAAACTTTTCCAGTGAGGAGGAGTCGAGGAGAATCATGATGAGACGATTTCGTTTTTTTTCCGCCTTGCTTCTGATTGGTGGAGCCATTTTTCTGTTTCGTCCGATCCCGGCGATGGCGGTCGCCGGATCGTCCTATGTCCAGTGCCTGGGAGTGGTGACGGCGGAAATGTCCGCCCTCATGGCCGCCGGAAGCGCCACCCCTTCAGTTATTGCGGGAACCGTTTCCGCAAGTCTGACGTTGAATCTCCAGCCGTATGTCGAAGCCATGGCGGCCGAGATCTGCGCACAGGGATCGAATGTTGTTTCGGGCTTGGCATCCCTCACCGCGGCCCTGTCTTCGGATCTTCACAACCAGGCCCGTCAGACGGACGCCTCCCTCACGCACAAGTACCTGATCGGAGAACGCCTCCGGACAGAGCGGGAATACGGTCCCCACGCAACTGTCGCCCATGTCTGCGCCAGAAGCATGGAGGCAGGTCAGGCCGGGCCTGTCATCGGAAGTGCCGCCACCACGGCCGCCACATCCGACATGATCGCCAACCAGTGGATGCAACAGACTATCCCGAAAACCGCGGCTCTCCAGAAAATCGCCAGTCAGCCGGCGGAAAACTTCGACGCAGCGAATCTGTTCGGAACAAACGATCTGGCCGGAGGATCGACCCTGACTCCGACACAGGCCACGGCTGCCCAAAATTATGTTCTGAATGTCACGAACCCCATTCCCTATGCCGCGGGATCCACTCCGTCGGCGAATACGACCGAAGGACAGAGAGCCTCGGTCGCCAATCTTCGGGAGCATGCCGTCCTGTCGCTCGCCCGTCATGCCATGAATGAACAACTGGCGCTTCGGACCGCCCAGGCCAATCCCCAACTTGTGACCTGGCAAAACACCCTGGCGCAGGAATCGGGCCTCCCGCCGGTTCCGGTTTCTGCCGGAGGAGTGAGTCTCATGAGCGTTCTGGGAACGGACGTGAACAGCCGGTTTAGCAACCCGTCCTGGCTTACCGAACTTCACACCCTTTCATCAACCGGGGTCCTTCGGGAGACCGCTCTCGAAGGGGCACTTGAGATCGAGATCGAATGGCAAAGCCTCCTGTCCGACCAGAAAATGGAGGCGCTTTTGGCTGCGATCGCGGCGAAGCAGGTGGAGATCCGGAGGCAGCCGTGACCCGGGAGTTTGTCCGGAGATCTTGCGGACATGGAGAGGCGGTTTACGCTGTCGGCCCATTCTGTGGGCGACATAGAAGGATACAAATTGCGGAAAAAGAACTCTGCGGAATTTGCCGGGAAAAAAGAAAGTCCTCCGAAAGAGAGGCCCAGGCGGCCATGACGGAGAAAAACGACCGGAACCCTTCCGGCGAACAGAGTTTCTCCGGAGAAGTCAGGGACATCTTGAAAGAAAGAAACAACCATAACAACCATCAAGGAGACAACTCATGATCAGAAAAATCAAAAGCGCAATCCTGACTCTCGTTCTGGCGGCTTCATTCGGATTTTTCCTCCCCAACGCGGATGCTTCCGATTCCGGCCCCGGAGTCTGGGATTTCCTTCTCTTTGGAAATCTTGATATGGGGAGCAATTTTAATGCCGGAACCTTGGGAATGAATTCTGCAGGCACGACTGTCTACAAAGGATCATCTCCCATTACGTCGGCCGGATACGGATTCGGGTTCGGGACCGAGGTCTGGTTCACGGACAACATTGCGGCAAGAGTTCTTCTCCAGGGAAACGTGTTCGCCAACGGATTCAATGCAAATCTCAAGAACGGTCCCTTCTTCGGATACGGGGCTGCCACCATCGGTCCGGTTTTCAAGCTGTTCGGATCGACCAATTATTTCGTCTACGCTCCCGTCGATCTGGGATACGCGATCACGGCGGCAAGCTCCGGATCTCCCGCAACCGTTGGCGCTTCATCCAGTCTGACGTCCTCGATGGGACATTCGTTTTATGGGGATCTTGGAATCGGGATCAATGTCCGCCTTATCACGATCGAGGCCAAGGTGGCGTATCTGCCCACTCCGGGAGCGTTCGGAGGAAATTCGTTCTTCTTCCCGATCTCCATCGGATTTGACTTGTAATTTGGTCCGCTGTGATAAAATAATCGCATCTTAAAAGATTGGATTAAACGAAGGGAAGCCGAAATGAACAAAAGGACGACAATGGATAGCGCAGGGACCATGATCGCGTTTCACCTGAGTGTTCCCTACGGACCGGATATTGTAAAGGAACAGGATGTTTACAATGCCTTGAAAAATGGGAGTCTTGGCGGGATTGCGACTCCTGCAAAGGATATTCTCGTCTCTCTCTTCAATGAAAATTCCCCGGCGTCCATTCTTAAGGCGGCTTACGAATGCGGCTCATCGGTCGAAAAAGCCCAGAAACTTTACAGGGAAATAATCGCGATGCCCTTTCCGCGTTCTACGGATTGGGAAAAAGTCAGTTTTTAAATCGCTGGAGGAACCATGTCGCAGATAGAGAAAAAGGAAATGGACCACTGGCAGTCGGCGGGCGGCTGGAAGAGCCTCGAAAAAACAGCCGCCGATATCGTGTCCGCTGCGGAGGCTTCTGCCGGAAGCGTTCGCATGTCTCCCCTTCTTGGAGGCGGAACAAGGCTTATGCTTGAGATGAATCATAGGATAAGCCGAGATATCGATTTATTTATCCGTGATCCGCAATGGATTGGCCTCATTTCTCCGAGGTTGAACGAAAAGGTCGAAAATCTTGTATCAGGGTACGAAGAGGATGCGACTTTTTTGAAATTGAAATTTCCTGAAGGGGAAATCGACTTTATTGTTCGCATGTCTCTTACAGGACTTCCTCCTGAGACCTCCGAAAAAAGTCTTTTCTTGCTCGATCCAATCGAAGAGGTTCTGGCCAAGAAACTATTTTATCGTGGAGCGTCCTTGACATCGCGAGATCTTTTCGACTGGGCCTGCATCGAGTCGATGTATCCGGGGTCTGTTGATTCTCAAAGAATCGCGCGCTTGGTCAATTCAAGAGCGCCTGAAATCAGGCAGTCACTCGAAATGATGGCGAATAGTTCTTCCGCCAAAAGAATGTGGAATCTGATCGAAACACCAATAGAGATGGATTTCGACAAAACGGTTTCATGGGGGAAAAATCGGCTAAATGCCTATTGGGACCTCTCCCTTGCCGGGAAAGAAGGGCATGGGGGCCGAAGCGTTTCGGGACGAGAGTCAAAAAAAGAGAAAAATCCCGGATATGGCTTTGGATTCTAACCCAATAGATCAACAACCCATTAAAAGAATCCTCGGCAGGAAAGAGAAAGATCTTTCGAAAATCGGCACTCCCCACGTTTCCGAGACGCGCATGGCTTTTTCCAGACAGAAAACCTGTTCCGGAATCGCTCCAAAGGGGGTATTTCGCTACAGGAGCCATGCCCAGGCCAACGCCGATATGGAAAAATGGCTTCGCGATTCTGTCATGAGGTTCGAGGCCCGTAAGAATCTGTCCGACGATTTTCGTATGCTCATACGCGAGATCCCTAATGCTGCGGATCAATAAAGCCGAGCCTGGAGGAACCATGTTCGTCAAATCTGTCGATAGAGTTCTCTTTTGCCTTCTCGATCAGTTCTCCACTCGGTTTTCATCTCCTGAACAAAAATTGATCGTCTCGTGGTTCGCACTTCAAGGATGAAAAACGTCCTCCACCAAGCGTTGAGCACTCTTTTTCTCTTGGCCCTGTCTGTTTCCCCCGCTCAAGCAGTTGGCGGATCCACCTTTGCTGCCTGTGTGGCCGAAGGGGAAGTCACCTATGCTCCTGCTACGGCGGTGACCCTTTCGGGAGCGTCCGGAGCCGATACGGGGATTATGGCGGCCGGGTCGGCGGCCCTTGCTGTGGACCTTGCGGCCGCGGTGGCGGCCACTGCCGGATGTCTTGGCGCTGTTCCGTGTGGGATTGCCGCCTCCCTGGGAGCTTCGGCGGCCGCTTTCCCTCCCTTGTATGCCGGAGCTGAATCGGCTCTGGGACCGGTAGCAGGGACACCTGGAGGCGTGGCTACAGGGGCGTTCGGGGGAATGGGAATCGTCGAACCTCTCTCGGGCCCTGGCTACTGGATTCCTGTCGCCGGAGGCTTGGTTCTGAATCTTGAATCTTACTCGGTGGCCCTTCACGGGGTTCTGTGCGCGGCCGGGACGAACATCAATATGGCTCTTTCTGCCGCTGCCACCGCACTGTCTTCCGATGTGAGAAACACGACCAGGCTTGTCGACAATGCGACGACCCATCTTGGCTTGATTCGGGAACGACTCCGGATGGAGCGGGAATATCAGTCGGAGCCATCGCTTTGCATCCGGTCCACCGAAGTTGCCCAAAACGGTCCCAGTCTTTATTCGACCGCCGAGACCGCCGGAGCGATCGATCAAACGCTCATAGCCCAGGACCAGGGTGTTTCATCGGCTCAAATGACATCTTCAGTATCCTCTTGGGCCGAACCTGATGCATCGAGTCTCTTCGGTTCGGGAAGTTACACTCTCACCCCCCAGGAGACATCAAGCGGGATCCGGATGATCTGGCTTTTGACCCATCCCATGGGCCATACCGTCGGGTCTCAAAATTCGGCGCAGACGGCGCAGGATGTTCTGCCTCAAACAGTTGCCGCCCGGGAGAGCCTGATTCGTCACACTCTCACGAGTTTGTTTTCCCTAAGAGAACCTCCGACACCCGGAGGGGCGAGCCTCATGGAAAATCTCTCGAACCAGGTTCAGGAGCGTTGGGCGAATCCCCAATGGCTCATCACGCTTCATACGCTCCACCCGACGACGCTCAGGCGAGAGATTGTCATGGAACAAAGCCTGAAGGCGGAGATCCGGTATTTGAGGATGGTTTCGAAGCAGCACCGGGAGGCCATGTTGGCGATGATTGCGGGGGAGGGGGATTGAGATGGAAAAAAACTTGAAATGGATCTGGGTAAAATAGTGGAGGAGTCAATGAACTATGAGGACAGGATCTGTCTCTTTCTGGATGTTTTGGGTTTTGCGGATCAGGTCAACAGGTCGGTGGAATCAATCGAGAAGATTGGAGGGCTCCATTCTGGATTGTCTGAGATTTTTAAGGCATTTAGGGATCGCCTTCCAAACCAGCAAAATGATTCTGATGAAACATCCAAGAAAGTTTCTCAGTTTTCAGATTCGATAACAGTCTCATACAATTTGGATGAAGATAGTGCGGTTTATCACCTGTTGTTTGACACATACATGCTTCAGATTGAATTGCTTAGATGGGGAATCATTGTCAGAGGGGCTATTGCAACCGGCAAGCTTTATCATGATGACAAATTGGTTTTTGGACCCGCACTTATAAAAGCAGTGGAACTAGAAAAAGATGCAAAGTATCCGAGAGTTATCCTTGACAAAAAAATAATTGATATCGGCAAAGAGAATCATGCGAAGTGGCACTCTTCAGAGTACGAGGAAAAAGCAATCAGATCTCTGATCGAGCAAGATTTTGATGGGGAATTTTATATCGACTATTTTGGCGTTTCACCCTACAATTTTGATGATGGCTGGGAAGATATATCTATTTATCTTTGTACGCTTAAAAAATTTATTGAAAACTCAATCCAAGGGGGGCTTCACGCAGATGTAATTTGTAAATTTATGTGGATGAAAGATAAATTTAATGATATAATTTACGATCTAGAGAGAAGCAATTATAAGGGTTTATGTGGATGGGGGATTCCAGATGATGTGGAAATCGACTTTACTCCTCTGAAGCCTATAAAACTGAGATTTTAGAGTTGATTCTGACCAAGTTGAGAGGGTAAGTTTCTTTGTAGACTTTTTTAAAATTTGTCCGAGGGGTATGGATGGATAAAGTTATGCTGGATGAGATGACGGCTATCGGTTCTGTCGGGGTCATGATTGGAACGGTTATTCTTGCTCTTTTTACGGCTTGGTTGGCATTCACGACTCGGAAAATGGCCCGGGCGACCGTAAAGCTTACAAAACAAGAAAACCAGCAACATGTTGATAATGTGAGGCCGGTATGTGTTCTCGAACCCAATGATAATGTTAAGGGAAAGGATGTTTTTCATACTGAAATTGGTGAAAAGAACCATACCAGAGGTGTTGATATGCACAAATCCTCTTCATGCACCATTATTTTTCTGAAATGTTCAATTCGGAATAAGGGGCTTGGACCTGCCTTAGGATTGAGATTGATCACAAGAATTATTGATAAACATAAAGAATTTGATCAAATCATACCCAGTGGGGTAATACAAGTTGGTGAAGCATGGTCAATGATTGGGCCTCAAGTTGGAACTCGTGAACAACGGGTTATTCCGATAGAGATCAAATTTGGGGATAATTATACCGATACGGATTATACCTCGTTTCGGTCTGGCCTATGGGAAATATTCCTCGAATATCAGGATATCTTCGGGAATGTCTATCACACCAAATATATGAAAGCCGGTAATGATTTTTTTTCGGGATGTTTCAAAGGAATTCGACCAAAATTAGGTGAACCGCCGAGGATGCCTGAAAGACAAGAATATGGTTCTTTTGAATTAGGACATCAAATTTAATCACCTCACCTTTAGATTACTCCGTACGGTTGTTTCCATTCCTTTTGTTCTATTTTTGGAATCCTGCCAATTTGTTAAGGGCGGCCGAATTCGTCAGATGAATTCTCAAATCAAGAACCGTTGACCCGGAGAAGATCAAGACGACGGATCTCAATTTTACCGCTATGCCCTGAGTAGGCCGCTTGGCTGAATTCAAATGATCCCCTCCCGTGTTCTTTGTATTTTGTGGCAATAATATTAAAGATTCGGACCTTGTCTTCTAACGGCGTCCTGATGCCGAAAATAATCCCTTCAAGATCAGCAAAGCGGTAGGTCAACTTCCGGTCCTTTGCCTCCCTAAAGGAGTCGAGATGGCGGTTAGTACGGTTTGAGTCAGACAGAGCAGATAATGCTTTATCAGGTTGCGCCAGACGATTTTGTCTCCCCGCCAAACCAGATCCTTGTACCCCTCCATTGGATCGTTTAGTTGTTCAGGCGGAGAGAAATAAATCTCCTGTTTTTCAAGTTCTTGATGATCGCCTAACAAGGCGTCGAGCGATCGAAATCGGTAAAAAAACGGCATGTCGTGTGGGTCCATTCACTTCCTTACAACAAGTTCCAGTGAATAATCTTTTTTCAGATTCTCCGCCACATCCCTCCATTTGGCAGGATCTATCGCTCTCAAGGGGTGGTAATATTCCTGGACCGTGGCCAGATGGTTCAGCATCCCGATGCCTCTTTTATAAACGGATTCCACCCCTTGACTGAGGTCTGTCCAAGAAATTTCTTTTCCTTCCTCAGTCCGGGAAACGGATTCTTTTCCGGAGAACATCTGTTCTGCCTCCCTCGCGGCATGCAGTGGGAAAAGATCTTCAGGATTTTTAGTTTTATGGGGAGGATTCGCGAGGGGAGATCGACTACGTCCCGGAGGCTCCCGCAGCAAAAGTGGCCCCTTGAAGGGTGAAGAACTTGTGAGAGATTTCCAAATCATTTTTGATTTTTAGGAATGAAGTTCAAGCCGCCGACGGCCGTTTTCATATTCGTCCCGACCCAAGAGACGGCTTGGCCGAAACTCTCTCCCGCCCTGCCTTCCCGGCCTTTTTCTCCATCGATTCCCAAAACTCGCATCGCCCAATAGGGCCCATTATGGATCATCTCGAAGGAAAAATGAATTGTTCTCCAGAGTATTAGGGTATAAATCAGGTATCCTCCGACAAGTCCGGCCATGGAAAACCACATTCCGGCCGTGGGAACGTTCTTGTTTGCCCCGAGGGCTTCCGAGGTCAGAACCGTCAGTAGATTTCCGGAAAGGAAATACAGGCCCAGCGACAGGACAAACATTCCCACCATCAACAAGGGTCTCAGTGCGATGTCGGTGATCCGGGAGAGTCCAGCCTTTCCGTGTTGCCCAATAAAACCTTCCCCCTGAGGGATACCCACGGCCAGTGCCCACAAGGGAGCAAACAGAGCCAGAATTGCGACCTCCATAATCCAAAATAGGAGATAGAAGGCAATATCGATCATCGGAATGAGGGGGAGGTAAAAGCCGACCGCGATCGTTAAAAGCATAAATGCGAGGGCCAAGGGGTCGAGTAAACTATTTCCCGATTTTGAAACTGCGGAAGTTGCTTGTGCCATGGGCGTCTCTTTGTAGCCCGGTAAATAAGAGAGGATTCCGGCAACCACCCCAATTGTTTTATTGACTCCTTCCCCCACCGCCAGAGCCGTATCGGCCGATTCTATGACGTTTTGGAGTTTCGACAATGGATCGGCAGAATGGTTGGATGCCATGTAATTGGGAATCGAGAGGGTCAGTCCTGTCGTCGGATCCATGACGGATCCCAGATCAGCGGCCGTCTGCTTGCCCTGGGCGGACGGAGTTTCCGACTGGGGATACGCTGCCCAGAATGGATAGGCGGAACCAGCTTGGGTCCCCTTGAATCCCCACGAATTGATATAGTTTTGCGTGTCGCTGAAAGCCGTCTGAAGTTCCTGGATATTGTCTGGTCCCAGCGTGGACCAGTTCGCAAAACCTCCGGGAGCAATATTCTGAGGCAGATCTTGCTCGATTTGAGCCCATGTTGTTTCCTCGTTTGCAAAGAATCGATAGTAGGCCCCCAGGCTCGCCCAGCCATCGGCCTTAATTTCGGCCGCAGGGGAGGCAATCGAGCCGTTCGGTCCAGCAGCGTTCCCCGCGGACTGCACCAAGTCGTTGACATATTGCTGCGTCACCTGGGTGAGGGCACCGACGTTTCCAGCCGCAGGATTCGTCAGTCCCCCGCCCTGGGCGTAGACCGATCTGTTGGAGGGTGTTCCTGCGGGAGCGCAGGGAGAGAGTCCTGTGCCGATCACGATCGCTCCGCACCCGTTGGAGTTTCTTGCAATCGCTGCTGCGACCTGATCCAATGGCGATCCCTGTTTCACCATATTCGTGAAGGCCATGTTGGCCCCTTCGAGTGTAGGCGCCCCGTTTGTTCCAGGTTCGACATTCTGGCTCGACCAGTCCCCGCAGACATTGGGTCCATAGCTCCCCGTTCCGGTGACATTCGAAAACCCAATTCCTCCGAAACTGTCGGATTGGGGCGTCACTGCCTGGATGTTTCCATTCGGATTGACGAAATTGTCAAGGACGTGCTCGCAGACAAGAGAGTATAACCCCCCGTCCACCACTCCCTGGATCCCCGGCGGCACGACCGCCGCCACACTTGGAACGACAAGTTGGGCCGAGACTTTCGAGGCCGCGGTATCCCCGATCCCGTTCCCGGTAGAAGCCACAAAAAGAACGAAGGATGCAAGGATCGACAATCCCCCGGGAGCGGCGATCATCGCGGCGGAGACAGCGCCCCGGATCGGGGCCCAGGCGGCGTTCACCCCCTGGTGTGTCCAGTCGCCGGTATGGGCAGCGGTGTGCATGGCCTGAACGAGGTGATAGCCGTATGTAAGGGACAGGAGAAAAAGCGCCAGAATCGAGACCATCCCGGCCACGATGGAAAGAACCGAAGGAATGTTGGCCAGGATGTTGGATCCCGAAACGAAAGCTCCCAATGGAGAGGACGAACAGGTGTTCTGTCCCGCCGAAGATCCGAAAAGGGAATAGAGGACGCAAGAGGCCAAGGACCCGGGTGCCGAATTGACGAAGGAGGGAATGGCGAATCCGGCCAGCATGCTGTTTTTGATTCTTTCGAGGTCCACCTCAAGGGGCCACTTTTGCCACGGGAGCCTACGGGGAAGATCATCGAGACACCAGTTCCAGAGAATGATCGGATAACAGATGGCGGCGATTCCGGAAACCCCATCGATCAAATACAGCCAGGTTGGAAGACCGATCGTCTCCTCCATGGAGACTGTCTCCGCCAGCATGGCGAAGCCTCCGACGAGAGGAGGGAAGACACAGTGCCAGAAGATTTTCTTGAGAGTCGTCTTGTGTGGGCGTACCAAGCGGTTCTCATCCCGGAAGCGCTGGAAATCGGCAAAGGCGGTAGACATGAGCGCGGCGTAGCGGGTGGAGTATTGGAGCGGGATGACGCACGTCAATTTAAAGGCCCAGGCGATACGCCCAAACCCGTCAAAGACATGTCGGGCGAGGGAGGCCCAATAACGCCTGGCCCCGAGAAATCCTTTCCAGCCTCCTCCGGAGATCCACATCCAGATCCGGCTTTTTCGCCAGTCGGTAGAGCGGGAAAGGGCATTTTCCGTTCCGGAAAGGGAAGGGAGCTTCTCTTGAGCAGGTGAACCCCACCCTTGGGGATGTTTGGCCGGAGGGATAGCCGCCAGGTCCTGATCCTGCCCTGGGGGAAGACCTGGGAGAGCCGGCTGCCGGAAGTCGATAGCCCGTTTTCCCGCCCGCATGATCGCGCGTCCGGAGGCTTTGACAATGCCCTTTCCCAAGTCCCCTAGGGACTTTGCGATTCCATCCCGATCCAGCTTCTTTAGAAAAAGAACCCTGAAGTTTGTTCTTTCCGTCTTTTTACTGTTCATGCGTTCCTCCGTTTAATTAAAATGTTATCTCACTATACCATATATAAAAATAAAGAAAAAAGTATGATTATCAGGATATTCCTGTGCTATGATGGGCAAAAAAATGGGGGGGAGAATGTATATGACGACAGAGAAGGGTATTGAAGAAGACCTGATCTCAAAGCTTCAGGGTCTCAAATATACCTTTCGTCCTGAAATTCGCAATCGATCGTCCCTCGAATCCAACTTTCGGACCAAGTTCGAGGCATTGAACCGCGTCAATCTGACGGATGACGAGTTTGCACGCCTGCTCGACGAAATTACCAGTCCCGATGTTTTCATTTCCGCCCAGCGGCTGCGTTCGATGAACTCCTTCGACCGAGACGACGGAACCCCACTCAACTACACGTTGGTCAATATTCGCGATTGGTGCAAAAATGACTACGAGGTAGTCAACCAATTGCGGGTCAATACCCATTCGAGTCACCACCGCTACGATGTCATCCTGCTCATCAACGGCGTGCCTGTAGTGCAAATCGAACTCAAGTCCCTTTCCGTCACTCCCCGCCGGGCCATGCAACAGATCGTCAATTACAAGAACGACCCTGGCAATGGCTACGGCAGTACGCTCTTGTCATTTATCCAGCTCTTCATTGTCAGCAATCAAACCAACACCTCGTATTTTGCCAACAACAATGCCCGACACTTTTCCTTCAATGCCGAAGAGCGCTTTTTGCCAGTCTATAAATTCGCCGCCGAAGACAACAGAAAGATTGACAGCCTTGATAAATTCGCCGAGAAGTTCCTTTCCAAATGCTTTCTTGGCGAGATGATCAGCCGGTATATGGTGCTGGTGGCAAGCGAGCAAAAACTCTTGATGATGCGGCCTTACCAGATCTATGCGGTGAAGGCGATTGTCGATTGCATTCACCAGCGTTGTGGCAATGGCTACATTTGGCATACAACTGGGTCCGGCAAGACGTTGACCTCATTTAAAGCCTCCACTCTTCTCAAGGACAACCCTGATATCGATAAATGCCTTTTTGTGGTCGATCGAAAGGACCTCGACCGACAGACCCGAGAGGAGTTTAACCGATTCCAGGAAGGCTGCGTCGAAGAAAACACCAATACTGAGACCTTGGTATCGAGGCTACTCTCGGACGACTACGCCGACAAGGTCATCGTCACCACCATCCAGAAACTGGGCCTGGCACTGGAAGGATCAAACAAACGCAACTACCGCGAACGCCTGTCCCCTTTGCGGAGCAAACGTATGGTCTTCATCTTCGACGAATGCCACCGCTCCCAATTCGGCGACAACCACAAAGCGATAAAAGAATTTTTCCCGAACGCTCAGCTCTTTGGGTTTACCGGCACGCCCATTTTCGAGGCCAACGCCAGTACCCAACAGGTCGATGGCGACCAAGCGCGATTGCGCACCACCAACGATCTCTTTCAACGTTGTCTCCACCAGTACACCATCACGCACGCCATTGATGACGAGAACGTCTTGCGTTTTCACGTCGATTATTACAAACCGGAAGGGAAAAACCCGCCCCAACCCGGTCAGGCGATGGCTAAGGAAAAGATTCTCGAAACTATCCTTTCAAAACACGACACCGCCACCAATAGCCGCAAGTTCAACGCTCTCCTAGCCACTCAATCGATTAACGACGCCATCGAATACTTCGAGCTTTTTCAGCGTCTTCAGTCCGCCAAGATCATAGAAGACTCGAACTTTATTCCGCTCAACATCGCCTGCGTCTTTTCTCCTCCGGCCAACGGAAACAAAGACATCTTGCAGATCCAGGAAGCCCTTCCCCAAGAAAAGGAAGACAATCAGGAAGATCCCGAGGGCAAGAAGGCGGCCCTGGAGCGAATCATCGCCGACTATAATGTCCGCTATGGAACCAACCACCGCATGAGCGACTTTGACCTCTACTACCAGGATGTTCAAAAGCGGATCAAGGATCAGCAATTCCCCAATTTAGACCTGCCCCATAGTCAAAAGATCGACATCACCATCGTCGTGGACATGCTGCTTACCGGTTTCGACTCCAAATACCTGAACACCCTCTATGTGGACAAGAATCTCAAATACCATGGTTTGATCCAGGCGTTTTCCCGAACGAACCGCATGCTGAACGACAGCAAACCCTATGGGAATATCCTCGATTTTCGCCGCCAGCAAAATCTGGTGGAAGAAGCCATTGCCCTGTTCTCCGGAGAGAAGGTTAACAATCCGCGCGAGATCTGGTTGGTGGACCCGGCTCCCAAAGTCGTGGAGAAGTTGCAGACCGCGACCAAGCAACTAGAGACCTTCATGCAGTCGCAGGGACTCACTTTTACACCGGAAGACGTTCCCAACCTGAAAGGGGATGCCGCCCGTAGTCAGTTCATCGAGCTCTTTAAAGAAGTGCAGCGCATGACCGCCAAGGTCGACCAGTACACCGACCTGACCAACGAGCAGATAGCGACGATTTCCCGCATCACTCCTCCTGATATGTTACAGGGCTTCCGCTCCCAGTATCTCGAAACTGCCCGCCAACTCAAGGAGAAACAGGACAAAGGCAACGCCAATCCCAAAGTGAACGAGATCGACTTTAAGTTTGTGCTCTTTGCCTCGGCGGTGATCGACTATGACTACATCATGAATCTCATCGCGCGCCTCACCCAACAGAAACCGGGCAAGCAAACGATGACCCGCGAACAGTTGATTGGGCTCATCCAGTCTGATTCCAAGTTTCTCGACGACCGTGACGATCTTGCCGATTACATTCGCAGTCTGCCCGTGGCGCAGGCACTGGATGAAAACCAGATCCGGGAAGGATTCGATCGATTCAAGGCGGAAAAGAAAGCGGAGGTTCTGTCAGACTTGGCGATCCAGCACGGCTTGGATT
The DNA here is from genome assembly GCF_000284315.1 of Leptospirillum ferrooxidans C2-3. Lineage (NCBI taxonomy): Bacteria > Pseudomonadati > Nitrospirota > Nitrospiria > Nitrospirales > Nitrospiraceae > Leptospirillum > Leptospirillum ferrooxidans. Next base: position 603,153 of record NC_017094.1, read on the forward strand.
CACAAGCGCTGCAAGATTTTATTGACGAGGTGCTTCGCCGGCGCATCTTCGACGGGGAGCGGCTGAGCGAGCTGTTCGCTCCACAAAATCTCGGGTGGAAATCCCGAATACAGAAAGAACTGGCCCTTATGGAGGAACTTGCCCCTTTACTCCGAAAACTCGCTCATGGGCGAGAGATCTCCGGATTGGAGGCATATGAGCAGTAAGGATGACAAAATGAAACGTCCACTCGTTCCACGACTACGGTTTCCGGAGTTTCGGGAGGCGGAGGAGTGGCAATCTCCTTCCTTGGGGGAAATTTCAGAACCTGTCGAAGAACGAGTGGGAGATCAACAACTCACGCCCGTTAGTATTTCCGCAGGGATTGGGTTCGTGCCTCAATATCAGAAATTCGGACGTGATATTTCCGGAAACCAATATCAGCTGTACACCGTGGTTAGAGATGGTAACTTTGTTTACAACAAAGGGAATTCTCTCAAATATCCCCAAGGCTGCGTTTACGATCTTCAGGGCTGGGGTGAAGTCGCGGCTCCCAATGTCTTTATCTGCTTTCAACTGAAAGATGGATTTGAGAACAGTTTCTTTCGGCAGTGCTTTGAGAAGAACGCGCATGGCATTCAACTCAGAAAGCACATCACAAGTGGTGCAAGGAGTAATGGACTTCTAAATATCAGCAAGAAAGATTTTTACGATATCAGAATTCCGACACCAGAACATGCCGAACAACAAAAAATCGCGGACTGCCTCTCCTCCCTCGATGAGATGATCACTCTGGAGGCCAAAAAACTAGAGGCCCTCAAGACTCACAAAAAAGGGTTAATGCAACAGCTCTTCCCTCGTGCGGGGGAAACCGTTCCACGACTAAGGTTTCCGGAGTTTCGGGAGGCGGGGGAGTGGGAAGAGAAAACAATATCAGAAATCGGCGAATTGTTGGGCGGTCTGAGCGCCAAATCTGCCGAGGATTTTGGCCAAGGATCACCGTTTGTTACTTATCGCCAGATATTTAACAGTACATACATTGATATGAAAGAGTGCAGACGAGTTAGAGTCGAGAAAAATGAGACACAAAACAAGTTACAGCAAGGGGATATTTTATTTACAGCATCGTCAGAAACTCCAGATGAAGTTGGCGTTGCTTCCGTTATTCTCGCTGAACCAGAAGTAGAGACTTACCTAAATAGTTTTTGCTTCGCTCTTCGAGCTTATAATTACAATAGTCTGAATGGTCAGTTCTCGCGGTATCTTTTTCATAGTCCTAGCTACCGCAAATCTGTTACTGATATCGCTCAAGGGAGCACTCGATTCAACATTTCCAAGTCCACTTTTAGGCAGATTCGTATTGCCATTACCAAAGATAAAAAGGAACAACAAAAAATCGCCGATTCCCTCTCCTCTCTCGATGACCTGATCACTCTGGAGACCAAAAAACTCGAGGCCCTCAAGACTCACAAGAAAGGGTTGATGCAGCAGCTCTTTCCGGTACTGGAAGATGAAGAATGAAAGAGTCCCAGCCCTTCAATGACCTGTCTGCGCTGGCGAAGGATCTACGGCAGGAGTTGGAAAAAAAGAAGATCATTCTTCTCTATGCCTACAACGGTACGGGCAAAACGCGGCTGTCCATGGCCTTCAAGGATCTTGGCAAGAAAACAAATGATGATGACGAAACCATCGATCGTGACACGCTCTACTTCAATGCCTTCACCGAGGATCTTTTCCAATGGGATAACGATCTCGATGGCGACAGTGACCGCCAGCTAGTGCTCAATGCGGCGTCGTACTTTTTTGCAGGTCTCGCCGAGTTGGAAATGGAGACCCGAATCCGTCCTCTGCTGGAACGCTATGCGGATTTTGACTTCTCCATCGATACGGAAAAATGGGAGGTATTCTTCTCGCGAAGGGTGGACGGGCAGATTCTCAACAACATCAAGGTCTCGCGCGGCGAAGAGAACATTTTCGTCTGGTGCTTCTTTCTTGCCATCGCCCAGTTGGCGATGGACCCTGAGATAGAGGCTTATCGCTGGGTAAAATATCTCTACATCGATGATCCCATTTCATCGTTAGATGAGCAGAACGCCATTGGAGTGGCGAACCACCTCGCACAACTGCTCAAGCACGAAAACAGCCACCTCAAGACCGTCATCTCAACGCATCACACCCTATTTTTCAATGTGCTGAGCAACGAGCTGAAAAATGCTCGAAAGTATTTCCTCCAAAAGCCGGCAACCAGTAGCAACTACATCCTTCGGGAGGAGACGAGCGATACGCCTTTTTTTCACCATGTTGCGGCCTTAACAGAGTTGTATCAGGCCGCACAGGAAGACCGGTTATTTACCCACCATTTCAATATGCTACGCGTCATTCTAGAGAAGACTGCCAGTTTCCATGGCCACAAGAACTTTTCGGCTTGCATCAAGAAGCAAGACGATGACCAGGACGGGATTCTGCATGCCCGCCTGATCAATATCCTGAGCCACGGCAATTATTCCCTCTACGAACCCAAGCAAATGCTGGAGGAAAATAAACAGCATTTTAGGAAGATCCTGTATGATTTCCTAAACCGCTATCCCTTCAATCCAGACTTTTTTCCTAAAGCCTCTGAGGAAACAGACACATTATGACCGACATCGAAAGGCAACAACTGGGCAAGACCCTTTGGAACATCGCCGACCAACTAAGGGGAGCGATGAATGCGGATGACTTCCGGGATTACATGCTGGCGTTCCTCTTCCTTCGATACCTCTCCGACAACTACGAAGAAGCGGCGAGCAAGGAACTGGGGCCTGACTATCCCTCCTTGTCGTCTGGCGACCGGCGCGCCCCTCTTGCGGTGTGGTATGAACAGAACCACAACGATACCCCTAAATTTGAAACACAAATGCGACGCAAGGTGCATTACGTCATTCGCCCGGAATACCTCTGGTCAAGCATGGCGGAAATGGCGCGCACCCAGAGCGGGGAGCTTCTGAATACGCTTCAGAAGGGGTTCAATTATATTGAAAACGAATCCTTTAACAGCACCTTTCATGGGCTGTTTTCAGAGATCGGTCTAACCTCGGATAAACTGGGAAAAACCTATCCGGAACGCAATGCAAAACTGTGCAAGATCATTAGTGAGATCGCCAAGGGACTCTCCGAGTTTTCCACCGACAGCGACACATTGGGGGATGCCTATGAGTACCTGATCGGCCAGTTCGCCGCAGGCTCCGGAAAGAAGGCGGGCGAGTTTTATACCCCCCAACAGATTTCCAGCATCCTGTCGGGCATTGTCACGCTGGACAGTCAGGATCCCTCCACCGGGAAAAGGAATCATCTGGAGAGCGTACTCGATTTTGCCTGCGGTTCGGGATCGCTGCTCCTGAACGTGCGCCATCGTATGGGACCGCATGGGATCGGCAAGATCTACGGACAAGAGAAGAACATCACCACCTACAACCTGGCCCGGATGAACATGCTGCTACACGGGGTGAAGGATTCTGAATTCGAAATCTTCCACGGTGACACGCTGACCAATGAGTGGGACTTCTTGCGTGAGACCAACCCGGCCAAGGTACCGAAATTTGATGCGGTGGTGGCCAATCCGCCCTTTAGCTACCACTGGGATGTTACTGATGCAGTGGGTGATGATGTTCGCTTCAAGAACTATGGCCTAGCCCCAAAATCTGCCGCTGACTTTGCTTTCTTGCTCCATGGGTTTCATTTTCTGAAGCCCGATGGCGTCATGGCCATCATCCTCCCGCATGGAGTGCTGTTCCGAGGAGGTGCCGAAGCGCGTATTCGGACCAAACTGCTGAAAGACGGCAATATCGACAGCATTATCGGGCTTCCGGCCAACCTCTTTTACTCCACCGGAATCCCGGTGTGCATCCTGGTACTAAAGAAATGCAAGAAGCCGGATGATGTTCTGTTCATCAATGCCGCAGACCACTACGAAAAAGGCAAGCGCCAGAACCGGCTAAGACCTGAAGATATTGACAAGATTCTCGAGACATATCAGAAGAGGACCGAAGAGGCGCGGTATTCGAGACGGGTCTCAATGGAAGAGATTGAGGGAAACGATTTCAATCTCAACATCTCCCGTTATGTCAGCACGGCGCAGGAAGAGGAAGGGATCGACCTGGGGGCGGTCAATTCAGAATTGATTTCTCTTGAAAAGAAAATCGAGGCGGCAGCCAGACGACATAACGAGTTTCTCAAAGAACTGGGGTTGCCATTGTTGCCGTGAGAGGGAATCCCGGAGGATCTCCGCCTAAAAGAGATTTATCATTAAAATGAATAGGGGGTTCATATTATGAGGAAAGCCAAAGACAGGAATATTAGTATAAGTATTATTAATATTGCTGTTTCCCCTCCACATGAAGCGAGCCGATATGTTCAACTCATGCAGGATGCACTTGAATTAAAAAATCCAGTGAATCTCAAAGGGGATTGGGTTGGAATGATAGGTGTCATAGCGGCAGAAGAGGAACGCACAGAAAATAGTGTAAGGTTCCTTTGTGGAAAATTTTATAAATACATAGACCTCATCTCAACAAAAAAATGGTTTAACATTAAAGAGTTCAAGCCTGCTCAGAAAAATGAAATCGAATCTATTCAAATCCCAGATGAACTAAAACCGCATTTTCAAGAATCTTTTTTTGTTTTTTTAATTGAGCATCATCGCTTATTTTTTATCACAAAGAATGGTCAAAACTCATTTTCTCCTTTTCAAGCAAATAAAGTCCTTTCCAGTGTGTTTTCTAGACCAGAAATTTTAACAAAATATGAAAATGTTAGTATTACAGTGGAGCCAGCCCGTGAATCCTTAGATAATATTTTGACGTTACCTCAGTTACACACTTTGAAAATTGAAATTACTCCTCCCAATCCAGACGACCTTGGTGAAGATGAAAAAGAAATCTTCGGCAGAATGCATGATCAAAATGCAAGGTCCTACAGTGTGGAGCTTTCTGCTGCTACCAAAAACGGGTTAATACCAGATGAAAAAACAAGAAAAATTGCTAAGGTCGCACAATCCAATGGGATGGTTACGGGAATTGGAGGAGAATATGGGAACACAAATACTTTATCTACATCGCAACACCCTTACTATGCAAAAACATCTTTCAATCCTGAACACGAAAATATATTTAATGTATTAGTAAAAAAAGCAATAGATATATGGAGTAACATAAATAGCAAGGAATAAAACTGGTGTTTAATAAAATATTTGCTAATTACAAGAACTTGTTTGATATAGTGCATAGGTATTGGAGTGCATACGGAGGCTTCCGTGCTTTCCTAAGTTCCCCGTATTTCCATGCCTCATTAGGAATGTCCTTATTGTTGAAGCATTATTGGATGGAGAAGCCTTGGTGGGAAACCACACTTTCTGTACTTCCTAGCGTTCTTGGTTTTACCTTGGCAGGCTTTACTATTTGGCTCGGATTTGGTGATGAGAAATTTCGATTAAGACTCATGGTGGGTAAGGATAAAAGAAGCCATTATATGAGCGTATGTGCAACATTTGCTCACTTTGTTATTATTCAGATAATCGCAATTTTATTAGCTATAATGGCTTTGGCCTATAGATTGTCAATCCCAAAAACTCCCTTTTTATTGGAATTATTTAATTACATTAAGGTATTTTTAAGATTTGTTGGATTCTGGTTTTTTATTTATGCCATCTTCACAGCACTAGCAGCTACACTCGCTGTTTTCCGAACTGCTACTTGGTATGAACGAATTTCTAAAGAATCCACTTGTTCTGCTCTTGAGAAAGTGAAGAATGGCATTCCTATGGAGCAAGCGGCGAAGGAAGAAGGAGTTGAGTTTTCAACCCTTTACCGGGTTTCCAACCAAAAAGATGAAAAAAATCAACCATGAGTTAACTCTCTTCACCTCTTCTTCTCCATCTCCTCCACCAACTGCTGGACCACCGTCTTATCAGCGTCTCCGCTTTCTCCCCGGTCCTTCATGTTCTGGGAGCGGCGCTCGATCTCTTCCCGCGCCGAGCCTCCCGGAAATCGGGTGGCAAGTCTCTTTCTGGCCTCCACAGGCCCCAGAAGTCGATAAAGCTCATCTCTCAGAACCGCGTCCTGGGAGGTCGTCGAAAACGCCCACAGCTCGATCGGCCCCAAGGTGTTTGTGACGAACTGCTGGAACGTCCCCCGGTTCGTCACCATCCGGGCAATCAGATTAGCGCCGGCTTTGGACGGGGACCCTATCTTCTCCATTGCCCCCAGCACGCTCTCCGAGAATCCGAAGATCTTTCCCGCCTTGTCGATCGCCTGCTTCGTGGCCGCTCCCAGGATCCAGACCGAGGTGGAGAGATCCACCATCGTCTCGTCGAAATCGTTGATCGACTGGGAGAAGAGGGCAATCTGGATTCCTCTTTTGCGGCCTTCCCGGATGTCTGTCATGACCTGCGTCCGCACAAGGGGTGCCGCGTCGGTGCGGTGGAACTCGTCGAAGACCAGGCGCTTGGCGTCCTCTTTCAGATCCCGAGCCCTGTCGAGATGAAAGGCCTTGTAGCGGTCCGGGGCCAGGACTGCTTCTTCCGCGTCCAGGAAAAAGTCCCGGACGAGCATGTATCGTCCCAGGAGATACATGACAGCCGTCTGGCGGGCGGCCGGTCCCGAACCTTTTGGACAGACCGCATCGAGATCCAGCGCCACCACCCGGGCCTCTCCCAGGTCGAACTTCGTTTCCCCCGCCAGAATCGGGTACTCCCGGATCGCTTCCTGGATCCGTCGCTTGAAATACTCCACCACAGATTCTCCCGTCGGAGTTGTTAACCGATACTCGGAGGTCACCGCAGGATCGCTTGCTATGGACGGGATATCCTTCAGATTCGGAACGGCATGCGTCTGAGCAAGCCATGCTTCCCGGATCCGCCCCTGGTCATAGAGAGCGTCGACGACGTCCCACCAGTAGAGTTTAGGATGCTTCTCGAAAGGGAAGGCGATTTCGGAAAGGGCCTGGTCGACTACGGGATCGATGTGAGGAGCGTATTCCCGGGGAGATGCGTTCGCTTCCCGGTCCTCAAGGGAGGAATACGCCCGATCGACCACGAGGCTGGCGATCCCCGAAACTCCGTCATAAGGGTCATTCGCTCCCAGAGGGGTCGCCAAAAGGCTCAGGAAATTCGCGAGAAACGCCCGGTGTGCCGGAAGAGGGGTGCGGTAGCCCAAGGGCAGGTCGAAAGGATTAACGGAATAATCCGAGCTCATCGTCACCCGGTAATGGGCTGCCAGATGCTTCTTTCCTTCCGGTAGTGCCCCCTTCAGAAGCGATATGAGTCCGGACGACGATGGGCCGATATCGAGGATGGCGATCCGGGGAAGACGCCGGAGACCCGGAAGAAGAGAAAGCGCGAGGTTCAGTGCGTTCGAAAACACGCTCTTTCCGCCGCCGCTAGGAGCAAATCCCAGCTCGATCCAGGAGGATTGAAGGGGAGATCCGGGCTGGAAGGGCAGGATCTTCCCGTCGGGAGAGCGGAGCAGGAGGGCTCCCTTCTCGAACACGCTGGCCGGACGGACAGGAATCGTAGGGGCCACCTCGGAAAGTGGTGCAATCAGGACGGGCGCAACCGACCGGCGAGAAAGTCCCGGAACGGTCGAAACGAGTCCCAGAAAGGGATCTCCCGTTCTGGCGGTTGCCTCCACTCCGCCCCAGGCGTTTAGTGCCTGCTGGAGAATGGAAGCGTTCCGGCGGACCTCTTTCCCGTCTTCTCCCCAGGTGCAGACAGCCATGGAGATTCGTACAACCGGCTGTCCGGCCAGAAAGCGGGCCCGGATGTCTTCCGCACCGGCCAAGATCTGCTTGTTCCGGGCCGAAACGAACGACAGGATCTGGGCGACCACAGGCCGCCAGGAGAGGCTCCCGATTCCGTTCCCCTCGAACCGGAAAAGAATCCTCCATGGGATTTCCCGAAGGTACGAGAACAGTTCCCCGAAGGGAACGGGGGAGAGTTGGGGCATCGTTACGGAGAATGTCCGGATATACCGGTCCCCCAGACGAACGGTTTCGAGATCCAGAACCTCGGCAGGTCGGGGAACGACCTGTTGTGCGACCTGTGGCCACTGGACGCAGTCGATCAGGTCTTCCCCCGGATCCGGGTACCGGACCGGAATTTTGTCTCCGGGAAGTCTTGGCCTCCATTCTTCCGGAGTCACATCCGGATCGACCATGTGGCGAATCTGCCGTAGCGCCGTGTGGCAGTCGAGTGCCCGGACGAGGAAGCCGGTCTGGGAAAGCCCCATTTCGAAATTGGAGACCACCGCCCGGTGCTTTTCCCGGAGACGTGCGAGACCGGCATAAATATCCTGGCCGGCAGAACCTGATCGCCATTTTGAGGATTTCCGTTCGCCGTCGCGTTCAAACTGCCGGTCCTTGATGGCTTCTTTCCGGGAATCGGGAGGCAGAACGTCGGGAGTGGTCCAGACAGCGATAAGGACGGACTCCTGAGCACACCAGTCGGACAGAACCTTTGTCTTTTCATCGAACAGATCCGATAAGTCAAGACCAAGGCGCCCGGAAGTCCGGATCGCCGAATCCAGACTCTCCCGGACCGCCCGTCTGGATTCCAGAGGATCCCGGGAGAAGGACAGCTGGACGATGTGTCCTCCCCGCCCCACCGCCGTATTCAGGACATCGGCGATTTTTCCCACAAGAACGTCGAATTCGGGCCCTCCCACGAGGGACGCCACGCCACCGACGGACAGAAGTGTCACGAGAGAACCGTCCCTGGCCGCCAGGACATACTTCGAGTCTGCCGTTTCGAGTTCTACGAAGGCGCCTGCGGATCGTCCCAGACCGTCCAGAAGACTTCCCGCGATAGATGAACCGATGCTCATTCCCGATTTCTCCATTGTGACGAATTTGTGACGTGACCTTAAACGGAGGGCTTGGAATTTCAATCCGTTTTGATCCGGTTAGACTTTGGCAGACACCGGATAAGTTGTTAAAAAACAAGTATTTATGGCAATACAATCCTGACTCTTAATCAGCGGGTTGGGAGTTCGATCCTCCCTCGGCCCACCAACACCAGCCATGCTCACAAAGTCAACCTTTTCAGTTGAATCCCTCTTAACTATGATCAGCAGATGAGCGTTTCTCATCAATCGAGCAATACCTCCTCCTGGCGTTTCAAGGGCCAGATCCATTTGTGTCTTTTTAAGACCTAACCCTTTCCAATGTTTATTCCATTCCAGATTTTACCAGCCCAATCCGAAAAGAAAAATTTTAATTTTAAAAAACGTATGAATAGGCAATGAATAAATAGGATCGTTCTACCGCTCTCGCCTGTTCAGTGATAGATTGGATTCATGAAGGTTCGGGACTATTCGATGACAACGTCTACCATGTTTTTTATTCAGGAGGACGGTATATGAAGATACAGTCATTGGGAATGAGCAGATTGCATGTGTTCTCCATTTGAGCTATGGGTTGGGCCCTGCGGTGGCAAAATCGGAGGCCCTCTACTTGATCCGGTCGGCGGTAGAGCGGGGAGTCACCTTTTTTGATACAGCCAGAGCCTATGGGGCATTCATTAATGAAGAAACTGTTGCAGAAGTCTTTGAACCCTTTCGGGACAATGTGGTGATTGCCACCAAGTCTGGCTTTAAGGAAGGAAATTCAAGCGAAGGATTAGACAGTCGTCCTGAACGAATCAAAGAGGTGGCCGGAGCCGTAAAAAATCTGATTCAGGAGGGGAAGGTCAAATGTTTTGGTCTCTCTGAAGCGGGGTGGAAATCATACGGCGGGCTCATGAAGTCCAGCCTGTAACGGTCCTTCAGAGCGAATATTCACTCTGGTGGATTAACGTGGTTTTTTGCGGTCATGGATATTCCCATACAAGAGAATTCCACCGAGTAGAGCCGAAAGGAAAAGGCCCATGATGAGGATCGTTTCCGCTGCGGGACTAAAATGAATCATGTCTGGCCGTCTTTCTACAGGAATCTATCGGGAAGCCATTTTTGCTTCAAGAGCTGCCAATCGTTCTCGGATATCAAGGGCGGTGGAAAGTTTATCTTCCAGATGATCCATTCGTGCATCCTGACGCAAGAAACGTTCGTCCATACGAGCAAATCCGTTGTCGATTTTGGCATCTAGCCGGGCAAGTCCATTCTCGATTTTGTCGTCTAGTTGGGCAAGCCCATTGTCGATTTTGTCATCTAGTCGCTTGATCTCGACTTCCACGCGTGTCAATCGTTCCCGAAGATCGCTGATGCCAGGTGCGACGGTTTCCTGAAGAATTTTCTGAATCGCTTCGATGGAAGAGGCCATGGTTTCTCCTTTTGATCGAGTTTACTGGAAGGGGTGCGTTATATCAATATTTTTTGCAATGGCATTAGGATCGTAAAGAGGAATTGATGCCTCGTTCCGTGAGAAGGGAAAAGAAAGCTTAGCGAGGTCTCTTGTGATCAGGGATATTCGCATACAAGAGAATCACTTCTTCGTCCTTTTTCTGTAAACTCAACATTGATATTCCTGTTCAAATTCCTTTGCGTTTAGTAAGAAGAAAGGAATAGAAGTTAACATAGGTCGAATAGATTCCCTCCATCCGCTTGTTGACATTCAAAAAGAAGACAAAAATCCTTTTTCAAAGTAAGGAAATGCAATCTTTTATAAAAAATAACCGCCGGGAATTTTAAAAAGTCGCAATAATTATTAAAGAACGCATGATGGAAACCATCGATGTCATGGATTTTGAACTGTCAGACTCTGACATGAACAGGATCACGGCAATGGATACTGCGACCAGCGCGTTCTTCTCTCATCGCGATCCGGCTATGGTCGAATGGCTAACCGCCAGGAAATTGGATGTGTAGAAATGCAAATTGGCCCTTGAAAAACATACTGCGAGGAGATCAACTACCGGCCACTCAGCCGAGGCTGTAGTGGGGGTTTGCAGTTCAAGCGTTCGATTCAGACTGCGATAGGCCGATTGATTGCAGCCTTGAAGCGAATGTTCCGTGCGGCATTGATGTCCGCATGTTCGGTATGGGTGCACCTCAAACAGGAGAAATGGCCTTGAGACGTTCGGTTGTCTTTTTCGCAATGTCCACACACAGAGCATGTGCGGGAGGTGTTTCGTGGATCGACAACCACCACGGGAACGCCTTCCAGAACAGCCTTGTAGGTGATAAAGCGTCTCAACTGGTCAAACGCCCATTTCCCGAATCGTTCCCTTTGGCTCTTTCCAACCATTGTCCGGCCGTTGAATCCCTTGAGATCCTCAAGGGCAATACCTCGTCCGGTGCCTTTTGCCTTGGAAACGATCTTTTTCGAAAGACAGTGATTCGTGTCTTTCTTGAATCGCGCTTCTTTGCCAGATACTTTTTTCAGGTGGCGTTTGGCATTCTTTGTTCCTTTCTCCTGAAGCGCTTTTTTCAGGGTGTGGATCTTTTCCCGAACCTGATCCACCCCTTCTCCGGAGAACGATTCTCCATCGGAGTCGGTGGAAAGATGGACGATCCCCGCATCGACTCCGAGACACTCTTCGGGGTCATAGGGTGTTCCGTCCGGAACATCGATCAGGAGATTCAGGAAGAATTTCCCGCCGGAGGTGGTGAGATCCGCCTGTCCGAGCATCTTGTTCCGGTCGAGCGGAGCGTAGTGGCCGAATATCAGCGAAACGGTGATCCGTCCGTGGACCGTGGCCATGGAAGCGTGGGAGAGGGACTTGAAAGACAGAAGACGCTTGTCGTATTCCATGGCCGAATGTCTCTTGAAAGAATGGAGCGTTTTCTTCTCCGTCCTGTAGCTGCCGGAGACCTTGGCAATGGCCCGGACGATCATCTGGGAGGTGAGGGCGGGAAACCTCTCCCTCACTTCAAAATAGACCATATGGTGGAGTTTCATCTGGTGCGGGGTCCCGGCCTCGAAGGACTTTCTGGAAATCCAGTTGCAGGCGTCGTTGAAGCTCTCGATCGTCTCCAGAAGAGACTTGGCCTGTTCTTTGGTCGGGGTCAGTTTGACCTTCAATGTTTTTTTCATAGACCCATCACAGGAAACATTGTTTCCTGTCTCAATTCCTAACAGATGATAAGGAGCAGCGCATTCCTCCCGTTCCCTGATATAAACCGTCCAGGGAAGGGTATCCTGCGCGAAAGAAGATGAATTATGAGTGACATGTAAAACATCAAACTTACAAGGGTGGCCCCTCTCTTACAAACCGTCGGAAATGTTGGCTATAGGATCAGGAATGCAGCAACAACAATGCTGCACCTTGTCCCCTCTCAGGAGGAGATCCAAGCAGAGCAACCTGATAAATCGCAAATTGCCTGAAACTCAGCAGGGACCTATAGATGGACGCCGAAAGACCATGCAGGCTCGACGCTCCAAGTGTTGAACGTGGTGTCCAGAATATGAGCCGCCCCTACCAAATTGTCGTGCACCCATTTGAACCAGACACCTGTGGGCAGATCTTCTTTCATGTGAGTCTTATTGATCTGTTTGGCTATTTCGAAATATGGTATTCTGGCATTCATGAAAGTTTCCGAGGTTCTTGATCTTCTAAAACAAGACGGCTGGTTTCTAGTCGATACGAGGGGAAGTCATCGACAATTTAAACACTCTCTCAAACCCGGCCGGGTTACAGTGGCTGGGAAAACAAGCGATGATCTTTCCCCTGGAACATTGAACAGCATTTTGAAGCAGTCCGGCTTAAAAACAAAGAAATAAGAGGTCAAGATGCGTTATGCTATTGTTATTGAAAAAATGGAATCGAACTATTCTGCGTATGTTCCTGATCTCCCCGGCTGTATTGCGACCGGATCCACGATTGAAGAGACAGAGAGTTTAATTAAGGAGGCGATTGCTTTTCATCTTGAAGGAATGCGGGAAGATCATCAACCCGTCCCGGAACCGACGAGTCTTGTGGAATATGTTTCTATCTGAAAGTTTTTACTACTCACTTGGCTTCAGGTAGATCGTTTGGAACCTGAGCAAAGTGAGGGGGAATACACATTCTGGATCTCTTCAAATCTTAGTCTATTCCATGTGCCATATTCATCGTCCGAAACCGTCTTTTATCGTCCGGCAATGTCCGAGAAGCTGAGGGCAGATCCCACATTTTGCCTTGTGTTAGCGCTTCGGTTTCGGATTCTTAATCAGCGGGTTGGGCGTTCGTTCTTCCCTCGGCCAACCCACCCACCGCCTGTATATAAATTTCCTTTATTCATCTCTTGCCCTGCTTTCTGACACATGGCTGTCGGTAACAATCTTGAACTCACGGCTTATCTTGCCATTTTCTCCTTTTGCCATTATTTTTGGGATACGTTATTTTTTCCAGAGGAAATTGCTTTCAAAGGGCCATTATGGTTTAGGGACAAAATCAAGGGATACCATATTGATACAGTATCTGAGACCCGTTGGTTTTGGTCCATCATTAAAGACATGGCCCAAATGGGCATCACATAGCCGACAAAGCACTTCACTCCGCTTCATTCCATGGCTGTTATCTTCCCTGATGGCTACGTTTTCCGTTGAGACAGGTGCATAAAAGCTTGGCCAACCGGTTCCCGAATCGAATTTTGTTTCTGAATTGAAAAGGGTGGTCCCGCAGCAGATGCATCGATAGAGTCCAGGGCTTTTCTGATCATGTCCAGGGATGGAAAAAGGACGTTCGGTCTGGTGGTCTCTTGTCACTGCGTAGGAGAGGGGGGATAGCCGCTCCTTCCAGGATGGATCTTCCTTGACCTTTGGAAGGATTTTTTCCCCAAGATAATCTCCTGTTTCGGAATATACTGCGATTTTAACCTTGTCAGAGTCTGATTCAGCCATTATTGATCCTTATATTTTAGATTTTCAGTTGAGATGTTTTTTTGTCGTAAGATCAAAACATAATCCGATAGCCTGACCCGGTCAAGCCATCATTCGGGGGGGGATCAAGAACGTCTGCAGAAGGTACTGTCATCTGTGTGCAAGGAGATCTTCAAGGATAAAATGAACAGAATCAGAAAAAAGGCGGACAACCGCCTGATGGAGGATGTTCTTCATTCTTGAAAATGGATTATTCCGCTCAGCTATCGGGATGGAGACTTTGTATTTTGAAGAAAAATTGTATTGATAACTTCTGAGCTATCTATTCTTGCACTCCTTCCCATTCCTCGATCCCCTGATCGGTTTTAAGTGAAACCCTTTTTAATGAGAGTGCGTTGAAAAGAATTTCAAGAGATCGTTCTGATGGTTGTATTTCAATATTCCAATTAGGATTCATGACCAACGTTCCCTGTGCCTCGACAAAAAATCGTCTCCGAATCGGTTGGCTTTCATTTTTGATAAATGCGGAACTCCACCACTCCATCATTCTTTCTGAGGATTGAAGAAGAACTTTGGAAGAGGGAAGCTTGTCCCTCTTATTTCTGTTTGTAGAAGCATTTGTTGGAAAGAGGTTCCAAAGGTCGTCACATGGCCATGCGGCCCACGGAAAGCAATGATCAATATCAAGGTTCTTTTCTGTAAGCTTTTTTCCACTCCAGATGCAAAAAAGTTGATTTTTATCCAAAAATCGACGAGCGATCTCTTTGACGGTTGATACATCTCTTCTGGGTTCAGACCATTTCATGGCTTCAATGATGACTCGAAGGTCTTTTTCAACCCCCAACCCTTCTTGATAACTCTCCATGAGACGGATCCATTCGCCCTGAAGCGCTGGTTCAATCCAGGCGTCGTAACGTGACAGGGCTTTCCATAGATGGAGAGGGATCAGCATGTCTCCAAAACTTCGAAGGATGTCTTCATCAAGGCAAAAGGATCCAGAAGGCATTCTGTTTCTCTTTTTTTTAGCTTCAAAGATCGGATTATTTTTTCCCGGAAAGGTCATATAGTGGGCGGGCATTTTGGTAATGGTTTCAACGGCATCTCGAATCGATCGATATAGTGCAAGGGCTGTCTCGCCTGAAAATTGTAGTCCTGGACGGAGGTCAAGAGGGGAGAGACGAAGATGCTGCCAGGATTCCCGAATAAACCCCAGGCCATTCGTGCCTTTATTTGTAGGGGTTTGAGGGAGTTCGGCGGAGATAAGGGGTTTGTATAGCCTAATCCAATACAAACCGACGAGGCCAAGAGGAATAGAAATCAAATCTTCCCCTATGAGCCGTCCCATTCCTTGGGATCCATCGGCAATGCGGGCGATAGATCGAAGAAGTCCCAATTTGTAGGTCGAACTTTTATCCGACTTCAAAATGACATGACGAAAAAGAGTCAGAGCTCCTGTTTCATCATCCGGGAATTTGAATGCAACATGGTGCCAAGTGATCTCATTTCGTCCTAGGTGGTCTGGCTCAGTGTCAGAGTGTAAAACAGACATTCCATGAGATTTCGCCAAGTACTCAAGTTCATCGATGGATGTGTCAAACATGGGACAATCGGGATCGTCTGAACCATGTCGGAGTGTGATGGCAAGAAGCCCAGCCGGTTTAAGAAGTGAGACGAGTTTTCGGAATGCTCGAGGACGATCGACTGGCGATACATGCATCCAGACTGCACTTAATAGAATGAGGTCAAAAGAAGATCCCTGGCGAAGGAGGGTGTCGAGCCCCGGAAGAGATTCGTCAATCCACAGGATGCCTGGATCTGGATGACGGGTCTGTCCTTCTTTTCGCATGAAGGAGGATGGTTCAACAGCGACCACATCAAATCCTAAATCCAGCAATCCTTTGGCATCTCGCCCGGATCCTGCTCCGACATCCAAGGCTGAACCGCCTGAATTGGACAAAAGTGGGAGTAGCCAGCCATGAATTTTTGTAAAGTCCATGGATTCATAGCGTTCTGCAAGGATTTTTGCTTTTGCATCATAACATGGGAGTCCGCTTGGGGCCATTTGAAGTGATCCCTTTTATAAAACTTGGATTCAACTCTGAATTACAACTTTTGAAAATGAATCTAGGCTGAGCTGGGATACTATCAATGTTATTCAAACAACCAAGTCAAAGGAGAACGAGTGAAAAAGTATAAGCAGCTCACTAATGAAATTACGATATCAGATTTATGGGCTGAAAGAAGCAGGTTAAATCACACGGCGTTGGATGAAAAAATGGGGGTAACAAGGGACGAATTCTCGGGAGTTCCGTTGAAATAGATGTCCGTGTGGATCTGATGAACGAAGCAGGCAATCGTTATCTTTTAAGCATCGGTAACTCTATGTCAATGGGAACTGTTTCACCGCAATCGAATCTATGCGAGATGAAACCCTTAGATCCCCGCAAAATGATGAATGGTTCGAGTCTCAGTGTGCGGCAAAGATTTTTCCTATCGAATGTCGAGTATGTGTGGGACCTGATTTTTATTGGGTGGGATTGGAAGAGAGTAACTGCTTGATCTTTATGGCTCCCCGGGAGGGATTCGAACCCCCGACACGGTGGTTAACAGCCACCTGCTCTGCCGACTGAGCTACCGGGGAATGTTGGGAATCTAACCACGGAAATATACACCATGCACCAACAGAAATTCAAGGGGATTCTTCCTGAAAAATGGTAGGAGAGAGCTCAAGGCACAAACTTTTGGATCTCCATCGGAACATGGATGTCTGTATCCGCTACCTGTGCGCGATTGGAACAATGGTCACCGTTACGCTCTCCGGACCGATGATCTGAAATCCTGCCCCTTCCCGGGCGGTGAGAGGAATGACAAACTGTTCGGAGTGTTTGAGCGTGATCTTTTTGAGATCGATGGGAGGAATTCTCAGCGCCCGCATCTTGTTCAGGATGATCGCATCACCCTGAACCTTTGCGGTGTTGGGAGTGACCATGATCTTGAACCGGTCAAGGGGAACGGTCAACTGACCATAATACTGAAGTTCCACCGGGATGATCCTGATGATTGTCCTGACCAGATGAAGGGAGACGAGTTCCGGAGTAATCCTCTGGATGTGGACTCCCGGGGGCAGGGTGATCATTGAGGGAGAGATTCTGACCCTTCTTGTTCCAGTGGGAATGGTATCGGCCCGGACTCTTACCGAAAGGTCCTGATCCTTGAGCTGCTGATAGAGTCCCGGAGGGGCCGTGAATGTCACCAGTACATGAGTGGGAGATGCCCGTTCCAGCTCAACAGATGAAGGGATATGATTCACGATGATCGGAACGTTCATCGTGAAAGACTCCTGCCCTCTTTGGCTGATATAGAACCACAGGAGTATCGCCAGAAACAGGGAAAGCGATTTCAGGAGAAGATTCTTTGAAAAAAACTGGCGGATTTTTTGAGAAATGATCACTTCTCCAGATCCTTCTTTTCGGGGTCCAGATAACGGTCCTGGGGTGCGATCTGTTTGGAGTATGGCCGTTTTCCGCCATATGAATCTGTTTTGCCCCCCATTTTTTGTTCAACCTTTTGCCGGAAAAGAGCCGCCCGTATGGCCAGCCGGGAGGGCTGCTGTTTCCTGAACAGGCGAACCAGAATGCTTCTGAGATCTGTCATGTTTGCCATCGGGTGGATCCTGCCGGCGATAACGTGAGAGATTTGTCCAGTTTCTTCCGATACGACGAGCGCAAGCGCATCCGTTTCTTCTGTGATCCCGATGGCGGCACGGTGTCTGGTGCCAAGATGCCTTGATACATCTCCCGAAAGGGAGATCGGAAGAAAGCACCCCGCCGCAAGAATCCTGTTTTGACGGATGATGACTGCGCCATCATGGAGAGGGGAATAGGACAGGAAAATGGAGGTGAGAAGTTCCTGTGAAATCGTGGCGTCAATCGTTGTTCCGACCTCCACGACATCGGAGAGGTCATTATTGCGCTCAAGGACGATGATCGCCCCCATACCCCTTTTGGAAAGGGTTTGTAAGGTTTTTAAAATCTCGTCTATGTCCAGGGAAGTCTCAGAAAGCCGAAATCCGAGAAGAAGAGGCGATTTTCCCACTCTTGCCAGTGCCCTTCTGATCTCCGGTTGAAACAGGATCAAGACCGCCAGAATCAATTGGGACCAAAAACTCGTGATCATCCAGTTGAGGGTG
The DNA here is from genome assembly GCF_000284315.1 of Leptospirillum ferrooxidans C2-3. Taxonomy (NCBI): domain Bacteria; kingdom Pseudomonadati; phylum Nitrospirota; class Nitrospiria; order Nitrospirales; family Nitrospiraceae; genus Leptospirillum; species Leptospirillum ferrooxidans. The sequence goes on from NC_017094.1 coordinate 621,088, forward strand.
TCAAGCTTCAGGAGACGGGAAAAAAGGTATATGAAGAGAAACACCAGGATCCCGACAACCATCTGGAATGCCCGGCTGCCCCGAAGAAGAAGCAGAATCTGGTAAATGATGAACCAGACAGCGCAGATATCAACGATGCTGTGCCAGGTGATATTAAGGCCCAGCATGGATGGTTCCCTCGCGGATGGTCTGGAGTGTCTTGCGGAAGGCTATGGTTCCCTTGACATCATGAACCCTGAAAATGGAAACCTTTTCAAAAACATAAGCCATCACGGCAAGTGTTTGGGGATCCCTGTTCTCCGGAGTCTGCTCCCGGGTGATCTCTCCCAGAAATCGTTTTCTGGAAACACCAAGGAGAACAGGAAAGCCAGGAATCAATTCCTGAATGTTCTTGATCAAACGAATATTTTCCGTTGTGTCCTTCCCGAATCCGATCCCCGGGTCAAAAAGAAGTCTTTCCGGGTCAATCCCGGCTTCTGAAATCTCTTTGAGTCTCGAGTGCAAATAGTCTGAAACGGAGCTTTCAATCGAAATCCCATGCTCCTTTTTTCGCTTTGTGACGGCTGATCCTGCCCCATGCATGACAACCCCCAGAAGAGTGTCGTGTTTTTTCATGAGGTGAATGAATCCCGGGTCTTCGAGACCGCCTGTGTCGTTGATGATGAGGGGAGAATAAATCATCGCCTTTTCCATGACAACGGGATTCCTGGTATCGATGGAAATCGGGATCGGGAGCCGGGCGACCCGATCGAGTATCGGCAAGAGCCGGTCCAGTTCCATCTCCGTCGACATGGGCGTGAAGCCGGGACGGGTGGATTCCGCTCCAATATCGAGGATATCCATTCCTGAGTCCAGGAATCGTTGCGCTTTTTCGAAAGCGTCTTCTGCTGTCAGAACACGGGAAGAGGGTGAAAACGAATCGGGGGTCACGTTCATGACCCCCATAACAAGAGGCCCTGACCGGTCGGTCAGGACCTTGCGGATTCGTGTGGACAGATCAGGCGGGAGCATTGGCAGTGCGGATCAGTTCATCGACTTCTGCCCCGTCAAGGGTTTCCTTTGTGAGAAGAGCCTCTGCGATACTGGTCAGGGCCACAACATTGGTCGTAAGCAAATCCTTTGCCCTCTGGTAGTTTTCCGAGACAATCCGGCTGACTTCACTGTCAATTTCAAGCGCTGTTGATTCGCTGTAATCCCTGTGCTGGGAAATTTCCCTTCCAAGGAAGATCTCTTCATCTTTCTTTCCGAAGGTGATGGGTCCAAGCTTATCGCTCATGCCCCACTCGCAGACCATTTTTCGGGCCATGTCCGTTGCGCGCTCAATATCGTTTCCCGCGCCTGTCGTCATGCTTTTCATGACAATTTCCTCGGCGACCCTTCCACCCATGAGGATGGCAATGGTGTTCAGAAGGTATTCCTTCTTGTAGGTATACCGGTCTTCCGTCGGGAGCTGCTGTGTGAGTCCGAGAGCCCGTCCACGAGGGATGATGGTCACTTTGTGGACCGGATCGGTTCCCGGGATAAGCTTTGCCACCAGTGTGTGGCCGGCTTCGTGAAATGCCGTAACCTTCTTTTCTTCTTCAGTGATGAGGATCGAACGCCGTTCGACGCCCATAAGGACCTTGTCTTTTGCATCCTCGAAATCCGGCATTTCGACCGTTTTCTTGTTGCGTCTTGCGGCCAGAAGAGCGGCTTCATTGACCAGATTGGCAAGATCAGCTCCGGCAAATCCGGGAGTGCCACGGGCGATGGTTTCGAGATTGACCGAGGAATCGATCGGGATCTTTCTCGTGTGGACTTCCAGAATCTTGATGCGTCCTTGCAGATCCGGCCGGCCCACAACAATCTGACGGTCGAATCGGCCTGGTCTCAAAAGGGCGGGATCAAGGACATCAGGACGGTTCGTCGCCGCGATGAGGATGACACCCTCATTGCTTTCAAATCCATCCATCTCGACCAGGAGCTGGTTTAAGGTCTGCTCCCTTTCATCATGGCCTCCACCGAGTCCTGCACCCCTATGGCGACCGACCGCGTCAATTTCGTCGATGAAAATGATGCAGGGGGCATTTTTCTTGCCCTGTTCGAAAAGATCCCTGACGCGGGATGCGCCAACTCCGACGAACATCTCGACAAAGTCCGATCCGCTGATGTTATAGAACGGAACATCCGCCTCTCCTGCGATGGCCTTTGCAAGAAGTGTTTTTCCCGTTCCGGGGGGGCCAACAACCAGAACACCCTTGGGAATCCTGCCGCCAAGTCTCTGGAATTTTGACGGATCTTTCAGAAAATCCACAATCTCTACGAGCTCTTCCTTTGCTTCCTCGACTCCGGCAACATCGGCGAAGGTGATTTTCTTTTTGTCCTCAGAGATCAGTTTTGCTCTCGATTTTCCGAAAGACATGGCCTTGTTTCCTCCTGTCTGCATCTGCCTCATGAAGAAAATCCACAACAGTACCAATACAACGATCGGTCCCCATGAAATGAGAAGGTTCAGATACCAGGGATTTTCTTCGGGCGGAACGGCCACGATCCGGACATTTTTTTTCTGCAGCTCGGAGACAAGATTAGGGTCATTTGCGGCGTACGTATTGAAGTGGGATCCGTCTTTCATGACTCCGCTGATATAATTGTTCTTGATCGTGACTTCACTGATCTGGTCTGCCTGAAGTTTGGAGATGAAGTCGGAGAAGATCAGATTCTTGTATCCCGGCTGACGTACCTGAAACAGGTCAAAAACGAGAAAAATCACCAATCCAATAACGAGCCAGAGCGCGAGGTTCTTGTAAAACGGTTTCATTCACACCCCCAGAGGTCCTGATTTTTTAATCGTGAATAAGCAACATGCCTTTGCATTCTAGCATTGACATCTTGCTCTCATCAACGAAAACTGATCCGTTGAGGCTAGGATCCGGCACGTTCATCAAGAACGGCTATATAAGGCAGTGTCCTGTATTTGTTTTTATAATCCAGGCCGTATCCGATTACAAAGCGGTTCGGAACGGAAAATCCGATATAGTCCGCCGTGATGTCAAGCTTTCTTCCGGCCGGTTTATCGAGAAGGGCGCAGATTTTGACACTCTCGGCACCGAGCTTGGTCAACTGCTCGAGGATGACTCTTGCCGTCACGCCTGAGTCGATGATGTCTTCGATCACGAGAACGTCTGCAGACCTCAAGTCCATGGTCGGGGTTGAAATGGTTTTCTCGCCATGGGCATTGGTTGAAGTCATGATGAAATCGATGCCCGCAGGGAGGCCGATGGCTCTGGAAAGATCTGCAACAAATGCATAGGCTCCCTTTAGAACGCCTATCAGGATCAAATTCTTCTGGGCGTAGTCCGCGGTGATCTGAATGCCAAGCTCTCTGATCCTGTGGACGATTTCATCGTGGGTGATGAGCGGCTTTCCAAAAATTTTTTCCAACGGTTCAGAGCTCCTTCCATGGAAAGTATGTCAATTTGACTCCCCATCCTGTTTTGAGGGAAGGTGAATGAGGCAGCGGAACCACTCCCGGAGCCCAAAGGACTTCACCATTCTGGTAAAGAACAGGGATCTTTGGTCGCTCCTGGCGACTGATGCGGGATTCCAGAATCTCCCGGTTCAGATTCTTTGAACGGTTTCCGGGAACGCCGATTTTGATTTTGGCTCCCCGAAAAGGGTAGCCCAGAACAAGACTTTTCAAGTCCTCTTCCTGAAGGACACACTGTCGGGAGGGTTTCATTCCCATTTCCCACAAGTTCCAATCGTCTTCTATGGGCCTTGACGACAAGTGAATCAATCCTCCCCTTGGAAGTTTTATATTCTCTTCCATATTGCTTTTGGTGTCGAGTGGGCGGAATTGAAAGAATGGAGAGAGTGTCTCATCAAGTTCCGGTTCTGTCGAGTTATGGGTGAGTCGAATCTTTCCGGATTCAATGGACAGGAGCCAACCATTCCCCATTGGGCCTGTGAGAGGGGGAGTCCTGTTCAGGCTCCGGAGAATGTTTCCGGAAGGAGCGACGGGCAAGTCCCAAAGAGATTGCTGCTGAAAAAGATGCTCGACCAGAATGGATTGCCTGACGGGGGATAAAAAGCGAAAGAGAGACAAGGGCATGATGATTGTGCCCCGGATTTCATGGTCAAGAAGAGAATCGATGTTCCGGATCTCCGGCCGGAACTCTTTTGCCATCTGCTCTGCCAGATACGAAAGGGACTCTATTCCCATGGGCGGGAAAATCTCCCTGATCAGGGGGGCCAGTTCATTCCTGACACGATTCCTGAGGTAACGGCTGTCCTGGTTGCTGGGATCCTTGAGATAGGGAAGGTTGCTCTTTTGAAGGGCCGCCCGGATCTCGGAGGAGGTCAATGACAGGAATGGGCGGGCATATCGGTCGTCCCTGAACTCGCTCATCCCCAACAGACCTCTGGGTCCCCTGTTGCGAAAGAGATTCATGAGGATGGTTTCGGATTGATCGGAGCGATGATGGCCCAGAAAGAGAACCGGGCGGGATGATTGGTCGAGGCAACGATCGAAGAACTGATATCGTTCTCTTCGGAGAAGATCTTCCGAGAGCCCTGATGGGGCTTGTTTTCGATAACCGGTCATGACTGGAAGTCCAAGACTGCCGGCTTGATCCCTGACAAAGGCCTCTTCCATTCCATTTCTTTCCGGATCGGTCTGATGGTTGAAATGAAGAATGGTGAGGGTTTTGCGGATTTCAGGGAAGCGGGACAAGGTGTAAAGGAGGCAAAGGGAATCCGCTCCGCCCGATACGCCGACAAAAGCCTGGAGGTCTTCGTTTCCGTTTTGAAAGAGTCTGTTTCTTTCGAGGAAACGGCTTAATGTGTCATGAAAAAAGCGGAAATCCCCAAGGAGATCATCCAGAGAGTTCATGCAGGAGCTTTCGGGATTGTTCGGAATCCTGCCGGATCGACTGGATCAGTTCCTGCGGGCCACTGAAGGATCTTTCGCCTCTCAGGTGATCGATGAAAGAGACTTCGGCCATGAGTCCGTAAAGATCTCCCTCAAAATCAAACAGATGTGTTTCCAGAATGATCTGTCCCTGGCCAAAGGTTGGCCTGCTTCCTATATAAGAAACGCCTGGATACTGTTTTTCCTGGATTTTCGTAATGGTGGCATAAACCCCATTCGGAGGAAGAACTCTTCCCGCGGGTGGAAGAATGTTGATAGTCGGGAATCCGATTCTTCGCCCCCTGCGTTCGCCATCGATAATCGGACCTTCAATCTGAAAAGGGCGTGTGAGGAGATCTCCTGCTTCCCGGACATTTCCGGAGCGGATGAGATCCCTGATCCTTGAGCTCGAGACCCTTGACCCATTTTCTGTCAGTGGAGGAATGACTTCCACCGAAATGCCGTCCGGAGTTAAAATCCGCTGAAAATCGGAGACAGAGCCAATCCGTTGATGGCCGAACCGGAAATTTTCTTCGATGATCAGTCCGGCCAATGGAAAAAGTTTCTTCAGAAAGCTTGTGGTAAAGGCATCCGGGCTCATCTTCGCCAGCTGGGTGGTGAAGGGGACAATTGTCAGTATGTCGACCCCTGTGGAAGCGAGGATCCTTTCTTTCTGGGAAGGATCCATGATTCTGAGAAAAGGTTTTTCGGGAAAAAGGATTTCCAGCGGGTGGGGAGAAAAGGTAATGACCGTTGCCAGCGCCCGATGCTCCCTTGCGAGGGAGACGAGTCTTCTCAGAAGCTGCTGGTGGCCTTTATGAACGCCGTCAAAGTTGCCGATGGAAAGAAATGTTTTGGTTCCGGACGGATAGGGGTTGTTGGATGGAGAAAATCCTTCATCCGAAAATTGTTCAATGATTTTCATCGAACAGCATGACCTGATGCAAACGGAATCGTTCCCATCAGGGAGTCTTTCCGGCCATTCTGCGTCCTGACATGGGTTTTGCCAGACTGTGTTTGTTCCATCATTCTCCCTTTAGAAGAAGTTCCGCCGCCCGAATCGCAAAATAGGTGATGATTGTCGATGCTCCCGCCCGGTGAATACATAGAAGACTTTCAAGGATGGCCCTGTCAAGATCTATCCACCCGTTTTGTCCGGCCGCGACCAGTGTGGAGTATTCGCCGCTGACCTGATAGGCGCACATCGGAAGATCAACCGCATTCTTGACCTCCCGCAAAATATCGAGATAGGGGAGCGCCGGCTTGACCATCAGGATATCGGCTCCTTCCTCAACGTCGAGGCGGGCTTCCCTCATCGCCTCTGTTCTGTTGGCCGGATCCATCTGGTAGGAGGTCCGGTCTCCGAACTGGGGGCCGGACATCATGGCATCCCTGAATGGCCCATAAAAAGAGGATGCGTATTTGACGGCATAGGACATGATCAATGTATCGATGAATCCTTCCTTGTCCAAAGCGGATCGTATGGCGGCCACACGACCGTCCATCATGTCCGATGGCGCCACAACGTCGGCTCCGGCCCTGGCGTGGACGAGGGACATACTGGCAAGGCATCCAAGGGTCGAATCGTTGTCGATCCTGTTTCCGGAGGAGAGAAATCCGCAATGGCCATGGGAGGTGTACTCATCGATACAGATATCCGTCATGACGGTTGTGTCAGGAAAGTTTTCCTTCAGGAAGCGGACAGCTGTGGGGACTGGCCCCTCGGGGTTGAGAGCCTGTGTGGCTTCCAGGTCTTTGGTCTCTGGGATTCCAAAGAGGATGAAGCTTGATACTCCGACTTTTTTCGCCTCCTCTATGACCGGAGACAGTCTGTCGACGGAGTATCTGAAAACTCCTGGCATGGAGGATATGGGTTCTTTTTTGTTTTTCCCGAAGGTAATGAACAGGGGAAGAATGAGTTGAGAGGGGTGAAGCCGGTATTCTCTGACAAGGTTTCTGATCGTTTGAGAGCTTCTCAGTCGTCTTGGTCGATCAATTGGGAATCCCATGGTCAATACCCCTTCTTTTATGGATGCTGCTGTTTGGTGTTGAGTGATTGCTGAATGGTCTGGACCATTGTTTCGACGCTGGTATCGTCTGAAACATGAATCCTCGAAAAATGTTCGGACTCAAGCGCTTTCCGGGTGGTGGGACCGATTGCGCAAGCGGGAACCGATCGAATGGAATTGGCCAATCGGGGAAACAGGCTTAAGAGGTTGGTGACAGCTGAGGGGCTGTAAAAGACCATCGCGTCAATGGTTCCCTCGAGGATCCTTGCGCTGATCCGGTCTTCAACATGTGGAAGCAGTTTGGGAAGCCTGTTTACGTAGCAGGAGATGACAGAGACCTCCCCTCCGGAGCGGGTGAGTCCTTCAGGGATGGATTTGTCTCCCCGGTCCCCTCTGACAAGGAGAACCTGTTCTCCTTGTTTGAGGACGTTCTGCATGGATCGGATGACCCCTTCTCCATGGGATTCCCCCGAGACAAGATCCGGAGTGATTCCCCAGTCGGAAAGGGCTTTTGTCGTTTGCGGGCCAAGAGAGAAGAGCTTTTTCGTATAGAGCTCTCTCAAGTCCCTGCCGAGGGAAAGGAAGCGGGTGAAAAATCCTCTTACCCCGTTGGGACTCAAGAACATGATCCAATTCCATTGCTCCAGAGCTTTGATGGCATGATCCGCAGGGCTCCAATCATCCGGCTGGTCAATGCTGATTGTGGGGCAGACAAGGACCTCTGCTCCGAGAGAGGTCAGGCTGTTTTTCAGAAAACTGGCCTGATCCCTCTCTCTGGTGATCAAGACTGTTTTGTGTGCCAGAGGGAGGTGCTGTGTCCAGGAAAGCCTGACATTTTTTCCGGCTGATTCTCCGATGACGACCACTGCGGGAGGCTTTACGGGAGGGGCAAGCGCATGGGCCGCTATTTCTCCGAGTGTTGTGTCCCATGATGTCTGCTGGGAGGTTGTCCCCCATCGAATGATCATGACAGGGGTGTTTTGGTCCCTGCCTGCAGAGATGATCTTTTGGGCAAGGGATTGGAGATGTTCGACACCCATCATGACGATCACCGTCTGCATCGGAATGGCCAGGGATGCGATTTCCTCCTTTGTCATCCGGTCGGGATTTCCATGGCCGGTCAGGATGGAAATCCTGGAATTGGTCTCCCTGTGGCTGACCGGGACACCCGCATACGCCGGAACGGAGATGGCCGATGTGACTCCAGGAACGATGACATAGGGAATCCCGGATTGTTCGAGTGCCTGGCCTTCTTCACCACCACGTCCGAAAACGAGCGGATCTCCCCCCTTGAGACGAATCACTGTCAGACCCCTTTTTGCCCGGTCAATCATCAGCTCTTCAATTTCGCGCTGTCCAAGCTTCGGGTGGCCACGCTCTTTCCCGACATCGATGAATTCGGCACTGTCCGGAACAAGATCCAGCAGATCCAGGGAGGATAGATGGTCGTAAAGAACCACCTGAGCGGTTTCAAGGGCTTTTTTCCCTTTCAGGGTCAAAAGTTCCGGGTCTCCCGGTCCCGCACCGACGAGGTAGACTGTTCCAATCTTTTTTTCTGAGGTGTTGCTATCCATCTTGCTGCTATCCGATTGGTTAATTGATCATGTCTTTTTTTAAAGGGACTGATCAGATGTTCCGGGTGGGGAGGTTATCTCTCTTCGGACGGTGACACCATGATATATCTTTACAGGAGGCAGAGAAAACTCAGTTGATGTCTCCCCATTTGCCAGATCGATATTCTTCGATGGCTTCCCTGATTTCCTGATTCGTGTTCATGACAAACGGGCCGTAACGGGCAACGGGCTCTCCTATGGGAGGAGATGAAAGGATCAGCGCTTCGGCCCCTTCCTTCATGCCGGAGAAGAGCCATGTTTCGGGGCGTTTGGAATCGGGGTTCCAGAGGGCCATCTGTCCTTCCCGGATTTCTGTCTTGTCTTCATTGGGAATGATGGAGCCTTTGAAAACATACAGAAGTGTCCGGTCTTCCGGGGCAAGGGACAGGGAGATTGTTGCGTTCGGGTCGAGAATGAGATGACCGATAAAGACCTGATGCAGCGTTTGTATCGGTGATGCGATCCCGTCTTGTTCTCCCGCAAGAATTTTGACCAATCCTGTTTTTTCCCTGTTTTGATAGGACGGGATTTTATCCTTGGTGATCTCCTGATAGCGGGGAGGGGTGTTTTTGAGGCTGGCAGGCAGATTGATCCAGATCTGAAAACCATTCATGACTCCCCCCCGTTCCCAAAACTGAGGGGACGGAAGCTCGGAGTGCAAAAGACCGGATCCTGCGGTCATCCATTGCAGATCCATTGGCCCCATCCGGCCGGAGTGGCCTTTGGAGTCCTTGTGTTCCATTTCTCCTTCGAGAAGGTATGTCACGGTCTCAAAGCCCTTGTGCGGATGGTCAGGGGCGCCGATTGCCTCCCTTGGAGCCCAGTTGACGGGACCCATATGGTCCAGAAGAAGAAACGGATCCGCATCATGAATGAGATTGGTCGGAAATGGACGACGGACCGGAAACCCTCCGCCTTCAAGTGTTTTGAGGGCGTCAACAAGTTGATGGGGTGGTGGGGGAAGCTTCATGATGATCTCCTGAGTCAGGAACCTAGGCGAATTTCATCCAGGATCTCTTTTCCGCCTTTTTCAAGGAGTGTTTGACCGATGGCAAGTCCAAGTTCCATCGCTTCTTCGGAGGGTCCTGTGACCTTTTCTGTGAGCATCCTGTCTCCGCTGAGGCTCATGACCCGGGCTTCAAGCTGAACCCATCCGCTTCTCTTGACGGTGGCATAGGCTGCGACCGGCAGCTGGCATCCCCCGGCCAGACTTTTGAGAACACCTCTTTCAGCAGAGACAGCTATATGGGTATCCGAATGGAAAAGCCTGGAAGCAATCGAGGATGTGATGGTGTCCGACTCCCGGTATTCCAGTCCCAATGCGCCCTGACCGATTGCAGGGAGGAGGTCCGATACCAAAAGCCACTCTGTAATCTTGTGTTCGAGTCCCAGCCGTTTCATTCCGGCACCAGCTAAAAGGAGTGCATCAACCTGGCCTTCCTCAAGCTTTCTGAGACGCGTTCCAACGTTTCCCCGAACCGGAACAATGACCAGGTCCGGCCTTATTCTTCTGACCTGGGAGACCCTTCTCAGGGAAGAGGTTCCCAGTTTTGCTCCTGTCGGCAGTTTTCTCAGGCTGGGGTAGTGGATGCTGACAAAGACATCCCTGGGATCTTCCCTCTCCATCGTCACACCCAGTATCAGTCCTTCAGGCATCTCCGCAGGAACATCCTTCATGCTGTGAACGGCCAGATCAACCTGCCGGGAAAGAAGCGCTTCCTCTATCTCCTTGACAAAAAGCCCCTTCCCGCCCACGTCGGACAAGGGCCTGTCCAGAATCATGTCTCCTGATGTCTTGATAATCGTCAATTCAGACTTTACACCGGATGTTTTTTCTATCAGTGCTGCGACATGGCGGGCTTGCCAGAGGGCCAGTTCGGATCCCCTGGTTCCTATTTTCAGAATTTGAGTCATTAGGCCGGGCTCTCACCTTTCAGAAAGGGGATGGGATTTGAGACGGGGGAATTGACAGGCGTTTTTTCCGGAGAAGGTGTTTCAAGGGCATTTTCAGGAAGTCCGTAGCATTTCATTGTCCATTCCCAGATTTCTTCCGATCCGGGAGAATGTCTGATCGTTTGGTAGGCCGGATGCAAGATCTTGTTCAGAAGGGACTTTGTGAGAATTTCGATCTTTTCACGGGCTTCAGGCGGTAATGAAGCCAGTGTTCCCTGAAATCGCTCTATTTCGGACTGGCGAATCTTCTCCGTGTGATTCTTGAGAGCCTGAATCAGCGGGACAGAGGAACGATTTTCCTGCCATCGGGCAAATGATTGCAGCTCTTCCGAGATGATGGCCCCAGCTGCGTGGGCCTCAAATTCGCGTTCTTTTTGATTGGACTCCACAACCGCTTTCAGATCGTCGACGTTATAGAGGAACAGATTCCCCAGACGAGCAACCTCCGGATCAATATTTCTGGGAACAGCGATATCGATCATGAACATGGATCGGCGTCCCCTTTTTGCGAGGGACCTTTCGGCGATCTCTGTTGTCACGAGATAATGCTCCGCACCGGTTGAGCAGACGATCATGTCAGAATCTGCGAGCGCATCTTCAATCTCGTGAAAAGGACGGTATGTGGCCTCATATTCTGATGCGAGGGCCATCCCTTTGTGGGAATCCCTGGTCATGAGGGTCAGGGATCTTACTCCCATCTTCTTCATATGCCTGGCTGTCAGCTGAGCCATATCCCCACCGCCAAGAAGAAGAACGTTTTTATCGTCCATGGTCTGGAAAATCTTGCGGGCCAGCTGGCACGCGGCATAGCTGATCGAGACAGGCAGGTGGCTGATGGCTGTTTCTGTTCGAACTCTTTTGGATGTGGAAATGGCTCGCTGAAAGAGCTGGTTCAGAAATAGCCCGGTATAGCCGAGTGTTTTTGCCCTTTCGAATGCTTCCTTGACCTGTCCGGTGATTTGGGGTTCGCCCACGACCATCGAGTCGAGACTCGATGTGACTTCAAAAAAGTGGCGGACAGCATCTTCTCCTGTGAGGTGGTAGAGATAGGGGGCAATGTTGACCTGTGCAAGTGAAGGATGCGTGGTTTTCAGAAAGTCGAGAAAAAACGAGTGGTCGGGATTGTTCCCGGTGGTAATGGTGATGATCTCAACCCGGTTGCAGGTGGAGAGCACCATGCATTCGAGGATTCCATCCCTTGAGCTTAAATTCCTGATGACTTCGTCTAGATGTTCTTTTGGGTAGGCGAGTTTTTCGCGCACTTCAATCGGGGTTTTCTTATGGTTCACCCCGGCTAGCGTCATTCTTAGCAATTCAGTTGGCCTCCCTTTATGGCATGGCTTTGCAACAGATGGCTAAAGTACTGAATGCCCGCCTCCTACAAAAAGATTGACCGCCAGAATGGTCACGACAAACAGGAAGAAACCGGCGATGGAAAGATATGCCGCCTGTCGTCCCTGAAACCCCTTCTTGAGCCTGAGGAGAACGAGTCCCAGATAGAGAAACCAGACCAGAAAAGCCCAGGAGCCCCTTTTCCCCCATGGCCATAAAACACCAAATGTACCGTAAGACCAAATCATGACAAAAACAAGGCCTAGGGTCAAGAATAAAAATCCCAGACCATTGAACTCCCTGTTCAGTCGGTCCAGAAATTCCAGGGAAGGCAAGCGATTGAAGAGCGTATTGAAGATTTTTTTCCTGAGAAATGTTTCCAGAAGCAGATAGAGAATGGAGAGAAAAAAGGCAATGGTCGCTGATGCCAGTCCAAGATCGACAAGAATGGAATGAAGTCTTACGAGAAGGCTTTCCGCTCCTTCCTTTGCCGGTCCGGATCGCACCCCTTCTCCGAGGACGAACAGCAGGGCCCCGAATGAGACGGGAAAGATGAGAATGCCGAGAAGGGATCCCTTTCGCTGGTGCTCAAGGTAGAGAAAGGAGACGACCAGTGACCAGGAAAAGAATGAGACCGCTTCCCTCAATGTGGCGAGAGCCACATGTCCCATGGATGTGAAGTGGATAAACAGGGCAAGCGTGTGTACCAATACCCCGCCGACACCGGCTGTGACGCCTGCAAGCGAGCCATGTTTGACCCTGGAGAAGAGAATGTCTCCGAGGAGCAGGACAAAGGCTCCGAAATAGAACCCGGCAGCTATTTTGATCAGCAAGATTTCAATGGGTGACAGGGGAACCTCCAGCATGTATCTGTCAAGGGTGATAAGAGACCGGTTTGCCCGATGGAAATCGGACTCCTTATTATTCTTGCCCAACTCCCCTCACTGGGCTAGAATAAGCCATGACTTCCAATCCTGAAATGATGGCATCCGGTTTTCCCGGAGCAACGGTGGATACAGCCCGATTCCTTGAGGGGAAGGGTTTGTTTGAAAAACCGTTCAGGCTCCCGCTTTCAACGATTTCCATTCCCGGTCTTGACCAGAACCTTCTTGAAAATATCGGGCAGGCCCTTTTCGAATTCTATCGGGCGCTCGATGCATTATACAGAAAATCATCGGTTGAACCGAGTCTCTCTTTTGTTGCAGAAATTCTCGACAGGGGCAAACCGAGAGAGCTTGTCGAATTCGCAAGGTCGAAGCGATTCAGGCAGGATCTTCCGGGCATCATCAGGCCGGATCTGCTGATAACACCTGCAGGTCCTGTGCTGACGGAGATGGATTCTGTTCCCGGTGGCGTTGGCTTGCTGCATGCCCTTACCCGGTCGATGCGGGATATTGGCGGAACGGGCGCATTTGGCGGTACAGACGGAATGCTTTCCGGATTTGCATCGATGATCCGTTCGCAAAGACCGGATCCGTCTCTTGTGATTCTTGTGTCTGATGAGTCCCATGACTATCGTGCGGAGATGCATTACCTTTCCGATTGTCTTGATGCGGACCACTTCCCGTCAGCGTGCCTTCATCCCAGGGACATCCAGTTTGATGGCGAAGGGATTTTTCGGCGGGACTCTTCGGGAAAGATGGTCCGAATCAATATCATATACAGATTCTTTGAACTTTTTGATCTTCCCAATATCCCCAAAATCGATATCCTCCAATACTTTGTAAAGGGGGGGAAGCTTAAGGTGACTCCCCCTTTCAAGCCATGGCTTGAAGAGAAGCTGGGCATGGCCCTTTGGCATCATCACCGTTTGAGTGATTACTGGAAAGGGGCGATCCGGGACAGTTTGAGGGATATCCTGGATCAGATTATTCCCAAAACATGGCCGCTCGATCCGACTCCCGTTCCGTCAGGAGCTGCGATTGTCGGTCTGGAGGTGAAAGGACGGAAGCTTCTGGACTTTCAGGCCCTGATCGGGTTAACTCAAAAAGAGAGGGAACTCATCATCAAACCCTCGGGGTTTTCCCCGGAGTCTTGGGGGAGCCGGGGCGTGGTGATCGGCCACGACCTGTCGGAGGAAGACTGGAACCGGAGCGTTATGGATGCTTTTAATGCCTGGCCGCTGACTCCCCATATATTGCAGCCTTTTGTTCGCACATCGCTGTATGAATTTTCCTGTTTTGATATTGGTACCGATTCTGTCGAATCGGGATTATACCGGGTTCGTGCCTGCCCCTATTATTTTGTTCGAAGTGAAAAAGCCACTCTCGGTGGTGTTCTGATGACTGCCTGTCCACAGGACAAGAAGATTATCCATGGCATGTCGGATGCGATTCTTGCTCCTGGTGCACCGGTTCGACTGGAAATGTCTTTATAGCTTTGGAGTTAATATATGGAAGAATGGCAAAGGCTTCTTGTTGATGGAATCCGTCGCTCGGACCAGCTTCCCCAGGATTGGCGACTGGCGAAAGAGGGTGTGGAGCAAAAAGATGTTGAGGAGATTTTTCCTGTCAGGATCAATGCCTATTATCAGTCCCTGATTAAAGATCCGATGGGCCCGATTGGCCGCCAGGTGATTCCTGATCCGGAAGAAATCATGGATATGGACAGCCCTCTTGACCCATTGTCCGAGGACGAGGACAGCCCTGTTCCGGCGATTGTTCATCGGTATCCTGACAGGGTTCTTTTTCTTGTGACAAATCAATGTCCGATCTACTGCCGTTATTGTACCAGGAAGCGAATGATCGGAACCCCGGAAGGTGTCGTAACCAGAGATGAGGTGGAGGAGGGGATTTCCTATATTCGCGAACATCAGGAGATCAGGGATATTATCCTGTCAGGCGGGGATCCTCTGATGCTGAAGGACGATTATCTTGAATACATCGTTTCGTCCTTGCGGGAGATCCCGCATGTGGAAATCATCCGGATCGGGTCTCGTGTTCCCTCCTCCCTTCCCCAAAGAGTGACACCTGCCCTGGTTTCAATGCTTCGAAAGTATCATCCTGTCTATATGAACCTTCATTTCAATCATCCTGATGAAATTACCCCTGAAACGTCACTGGCCTGCAATATGTTGGCAGACGCGGGGATCCCTCTGGGCTGCCAGACAGTGTTGATGAAAGGTGTCAATGATGATCCGGCCGTGCTGAAAAAGCTGTTTCAAAAGCTTCTGACCATCAGGGTCAAACCCTATTATCTCTACCAGGCCGATTTGACCAGGGGGGCCAATCATTTCAGGACTCCAGTCTCGACCGGTCTTTCGATCATGAGGGAAATTCAGGGACACACTTCGGGAATGGCTGTTCCCCATTATGTGATCGATGCTCCAGGCGGAGGCGGAAAAATTCCGGTTCTTCCATCCGATTACATGATTTCCATGGGGGATGGCGATGTTGTCCTGAAAAATTATGAAGGGAAGATCTTTACCTACCCGGATCCGTCAACGGGTGGGGAAACAATGGAAAAAGCCTCTTCCGACGGGAATGACACTTACCGGGAAACACATCCTCAGACCATGCATCCGGGAATGATCGATGAAGCCCGGTGAAAAGATGAGTGACCCCTCTCCTGAAGGGGGGGGGTCTCCTTCTCGCCCGGATCATTCTTTTCCTCCGGAAGAGAAAAGGGGGGTCTATCATGCCATTTATACACGGCGTGATATCCGGAAAGAGTTTCTTCCCGACCCGATTCCGGAGGAAACACTGGTTCGATTGCTCAGGGCCGCTCATCATGCCCCTTCGGTCGGCTTCATGCAGCCGTGGAATTTTATATTGGTGGAAGATCGCAACATACGGATGCAGCTGAAACATGCCGTGGACAAAGAGAGACAATCCGCCGCCGTTATTTTTGAATCCCCCAGGGCGGAAAAGTTTTTGTCATTGAAAGTGGAAGCTATCCTTGAAGCTCCCCTGGTGATCGCCGTGACAATCGATCCCTCAAGGGAAGGGCCCCACGTTTTGGGAAGGCTGTCGGATGCCGATACGGACCTTTATAGTGCATCTTGCGGAATCATGAACATGTGGCTTGCGGCAAGGGCAGAGGGGATCGGGATGGGGTGGGTGACCATTTTCCGAAAAGGGGATGTCCAGTCCATTCTTGGCCTCCCGTTTCATATCAGGCCGATCGGTCTTTTGTGTCTGGGATACGTCTCAATCTTCCCCAACCGTCCCATGCTGGAAACGGAGGACTGGGCCTATCGGCAGAAACTTTCGGATCTGGTTTTCCTGGACCGGTGGAATGGTCAGGAAGGAGAGTTGCTGGAAAAGCTGAGGGAAGATCTTGATCGATCGGAGGATTTTTTTTGGGAACATTGAGTGATAGGGAAATCCTTGGGCTTGTAGCAGAAGGTCATATTCGTTCAAGACGCTATAAGAAGTTCGAAGTTCAGCCGGCCTCCCTGGATTTGCGGCTGGGATCCATCGCCTATCGGGTCCGGAGCAGTTTTCTTCCTCAGGGAGAGAGTGTTCAAACGTTACTTCCAGAGATGACTCTCTATCAGATCGACCTGAATTCCCATCCTTATATTGAACCCGGGGCGATTTATATCATTCCCCTCGATGAATCTCTTTCCCTCCCAGCCACTGTGGGGGGGAAAGCAAATCCGAAAAGTTCAACTGGCAGGATTGATGTCTTTACGCGTGTCCTGACAGAGAATGGACACCGTTTCGACGATGTCCCATATGGTTACAACGGGCCACTTTATCTTGAGCTTTTTTCCCGTTCATTCCCTTTGAGAATATCTTCCGGGCTTTGTCTTTCCCAGTTAAGGCTTTTTTCATCAAGGGAGATTTTGTCGGACGAGGATCTTTTGCTGCTCCACAAAAAATATTCGCTTTATTCGGATGAGGCGGAAGGGGGATTGCAGGATGGTCTGGTTCTTGGTGTCGATCTTTCGGAAGGGGATGTGGTTGGCTATCGGGCCCGAAAAAATTCCGGAATACTCGACCTTTCCTCTCTGACGCCCCTTTCGCCCGAGGCATTTTGGGAGCCCATCAAAACGCCTTCAGGGGGAGCGCTGATTCTGGAACCGGAAGAGTTTTATTTGTTTGCATCACGCTCCAGATTGAAAATCCCTAAAAACTTTGCGGCCGAGATGCTGGAGTTCGACGCCCAGTCAGGAGAGCTCCGAACGCATTATGCAGGTTTTTTTGACCCTGGTTTTGGTTTTTCGGAAGAAGGGGCTAAAGCTGTCCTGGAAGTGAGACCCCATGATGTTCCCTTCAGGATTGTTGACGGGCAAAGGATTTTCCGGTTGCGTTATGAGCGGATGAATTGCCCTCCTGATAAGATCTATGGGCAGGATATCGGTTCCAACTATAGTGCCCAAGGATTGAAATTGAGCAAATATTTTAGTGATTTCAGCTTCTGAAAAACGTTCCCGGCAATTTTTTTTGCGCCCATCTATTTGCACCGATCGATTGACTTGGTGTTTGAATGACTCTTAGACTAAAACAGCATGGTTCCAGATCCCCCTTTTTCCCCCGCTGACATAAGGAGTCCTCCCCGATGAGTGATCATGGTTCACTATCTCCCCCCGAGCATCAGATCCCGTCTGATCATTCCGGCCCGCATGAGTTTTCGGGAAACGCTGAGAAAGACCGTATGGAAACTCTCTTCAGGTCCATGATTGATGCTGTTGACCGGATTGGAAAGAAACTCGATGACCAGGATGGTGTCCGAAAGGATCTGTTTGGTTTCAAGAAAAACCTTTACGAAGCTGAAGTCGAGTGGGGACGCCTTCTTTCCGAACAGGAAAAGATGAATGAAGTGATTGAAAAGGTTACAAGCCCAGCCTTCAGGATCGGGACGCTGATCGAAGTCATGGAGGATGGCTTTGTCTGGGTGTCGGTCGGCGGAGGTGACTATCATGCCGCCCTTGACCCAAGGATTGATCCTTCTTCCTGTCATCCCGGGATGAGGGTTCGCCTGAATGAGGCCATGTCCCTGGTGGGGGTTCTGGACGCAGACATGCATGGACCGGTAACAAGAGTCGAAAAGATCTTGCCGGATGGCCGTCTTGAAATCGGTCAGGACCGTTCAATGGGGACAGGAATGGGTTCGATGGTTTTGGGGAGAGGGGAGAAGCTTCTGAAGGAGACTGTCGCCCCGGGCGATTCGGTTCGTCTCGATCCATCCTCAAGGCTGGCTCTTGAAAAAGTCTCTTCTCAGGACAGCCCTTATCTGATCAAAGAGGTTGCTGACGTTTCCTGGTCAGATGTGGGTGGTCAGAAAGAGGCCCTCCTGGAAATCCAGAAGGCGATCCTGAATCCGGTCCTGCATCCCGACCTTTTTCAAAAATATCACTTCAAGTCTCCAAAGGGATTTCTGCTCTATGGCCCTCCGGGATGCGGAAAGACCCTGATCGGAAAGGCAACGGCCAATTATATTGCCGGGGAGATGTCCAAGAAAGAAGGCAGGGAGATCAAGGGAACCTTCTTTCATGTGAAGGGACCGGAGATCTTCAATATGTGGCTTGGGGAATCGGAGCGTATTGTCAGGGAGCTTTTTGCCCAGGGAAGGGAGTCCCGTTCAAGAGGAGAGTTTCCGGTCCTTTTTATCGATGAGGCGGAAGCGATTCTGGGGACCAGGAAGTCTTCGAGGGCTTTCAATATTCACAATACGATCGTTCCAATGTTTTGCGCCGAAATGGATGGATTGGCATCCCAAGCCGGATTCATGGTGATTCTCGCGACGAATCGACCCGAAATCATTGACCCTGCAATCCTTCGTCCTGGCCGGATTGATCGAAAAATCCGTGTTCTTCGTCCGGACAGGGATGCGGCATTCGAGATCCTGTCTCTTGCGATTCCACCTTCGATTCCAACAGCGAATGATTTGAAAGTCCTTGATGAAGCGGAACGCGAGCGGATGCTTTCCGCTTTTCTTGACCGAGTGTATGCGCAAAGTCAGGAAAATGCTGTCATGGACCTCTTCTTCCGTTCGGGACGGAGAGAAACCCTTTACAGAAAATCATTCTTGTCGGGCGCCATCCTTGTTTCTGTT